>NZ_JBFXGH010000124.1:0-6041 GCF_050178175.1 Sphaerochaeta sp. | reverse complement strand
TGTCCACGGTCACTGTACACATGAGCCATATTGGGGCCCCTGACCCCATCATGGGCGAAGCGCTTGTAAAACGCTTGTACCCCCATTCTCCTGACCTCGCTCTCAATCTTCTGTCCCACCGGGTAGTCCACCATTGCACTGGCTATGGCAGTTCTTTGCCCGAAGGCCCTGCTCAGGTTCGCAGCGACATTATATTCACCACCTGAAACATGCAAGTCAAGATTCTGGGCATATTCGAAAGGAATTACGCCCGGGTCGAGACGTACAACCAAGGCTCCGAGTGAGAGAAAATCCAAGGATGCGTCCTTTTTGTCCATGAGTCGAAATGATGCCATCTGCAAACCTCCAGTGTGCTTATACGGTATAGGTGGTGCTGGCGGTATCGCCGCCCCGACCAGTCCAGTTTGTGTGGAAGAATTCTCCCCGCTTCTTGTCTATCCGCTCATACGTATGAGCCCCAAAATAGTCACGCTGTGCTTGTAGGAGATTAGCTGGAAGCCGTTCGGTCCTGTAGCTGTCGAACCAAGAAAGCGCAGCACTCAAGGACGGGGTGGGAATTCCATTCAACGCAGCAGCAGCGACCACTTCTCTCAGACTCTGTTGATTCTCCTTCAGGATCTGGACGAAGTAGGGATCCATGATTAGGTTCTGCAGCATGGGATTCTTGGTGAATGCCTGGCTGATCTTGTCAAGGAATGCAGAGCGGATGATGCAGCCACCTCTCCAGAGCAAGGCAATCCCTCCCAGGTTCAGGTCCCAGTTGTTTGTCTCACCTGCTGCCTTGATAAGGCTGAATCCTTGTGCGTAGCTGATGATTTTCGCTGCATAGAGTGCTTTCCCAAGCATGTTGATGAATGCTTTCGGGTCTGAGACTGGATGATTGGGTGCCAAGTCGTACACCTTACTGGCAGCAATGCGCTCGTCCTTCTGGCTGGAAACACTTCTTGCGAAAACAGATTCAACAATCAAGGTCAAGGGTACACCCTCATGCAGTGCGCTGATACCTGTCCATTTTCCGGTTCCTTTCTGTCCAGCGGTATCGAGGATTTTATCGAGGAGGAAGGAACCATCCTCTTCCTTATAGCCAAGGATGTCCTTGGTGATTTCAATAAGATAACTGTCCAGGTCTCCTTCATTCCACTTGGAGAATATGTTTTGCATACTCTCATTGTCCAGCTTCAGGAGCCGACGCATTAGGTCGTAGATCTCACCGATAAGCTGCATGTCACCGTACTCGATGCCATTGTGTACCATCTTGACGAAGTGACCTGCTCCTCCCTTTCCGATCCAATCGCAACATGGCTCGCCATGTACATGGGCGCTGATGCCCTGCAGGATGGGCTTGACTGCTTCCCATGCCGATTTTGAACCACCTGGCATGATGGATGGACCCAGCAAGGCCCCTTCTTCTCCACCCGATACCCCTGTTCCAATGTACAGCAAGCCTTTGCTCTCCACATAGGCCATTCTCCGCTCACTGTCTTCATAGTTGGAGTTTCCTCCGTCAATGATGATATCTCCTGCTTCCAGGAGGGGGATGAGTTTTTCAATGGTTTCATCGACAGCCTTTCCTGCCTTCACCATCATCATCACTTTCCTGGGACGTTCCAGATGTTCAACCAGTTCCTCAAGGCTGTGTGTACCGATGATGTGCTTTCCTTTGGCTCTGGATTCAAGGAAAGCATCGACTTTTGCGATGCTACGGTTGTAGACAGCGACACTGAACCCTTTGCTCTCCATATTGAGCACCAGGTTCTCGCCCATTACAGCAAGGCCTATCAGGCCGATATTTGCTTTCATTTGTAGATGGCTCCTCATCTTAAATTCTTCGTTTTGCGATAACATCTCTCATTTTATTCAAATTTTCCACCCCGGTATTCTCCATGAGCTCAAGAATCTCCACGTACAGGACATCGATGAGAACCAAGGAGGTAATCCTGGCGGAAAAGGATTCTGCAACTATTTTCGAACAACAAGGACTTACAGACAAGACGTAGTTCCCCAGTTTTGCCAAAGGGGATCGTGCATTGCTGGTTAAAATAAGCAGCTTGGCTCCATTGTTTCTGAGTTCTTCAGCCAGGGCAAGTGTGTCATAGCCTTCACCGGTATGACTTACAATAAGGGCAACATCATCTTCTGTCGCTTGGCTGGCAAGCATCAGTTGCATATGGAAGTCAGCGGCATACTGGCAGTTGATACCTGTTCTGATAAATTTATGATACGCATCCTGGGCAAGGGTATTGGAACCTCCGAGGCCCATGAGAAATACTGAGCGGGCCTTGGATATCAATTTTGCGGTTTCCTTGATTGCATTACGGTCAATGGCCCCCAGTGTTTCCGCTAGGGTTTGTTGCGCATTCTTGAAGACCATATCCACAACATCTTCACCTTCGAGGAGCTCAGTTTCAAAGACTTGTTCATTCTTTGGGATGGTTTCCCTTGCCAGGGCGATACGGAATCGCTGGTATCCAGAATACCCTAGTTTGCGGGCGAAGCGCACCATGGTTGATTCACTGATTCCAATTCTCTCTGCCAGTTTCTCTATGCTCGGGTTTACCGATTCCTTGGGATGTTCGAGGATGAAGTCAGCAATCTTCTTCTCTTTCACGCTGAGTATGTTGTACTTGCTCCTAATCATATAGATGGCACTGACTTCTTGCATGCTGGTCCTCTTGTAGTCAGTATAGTATGAAAAAAATATTCAGGCAATGAGAAAAAAATATTCATTTATTACTATACAATTCCCAAAAAGGGGGTATACTATAGCCAAAAGATTGCATTTGTACAATTTTTAAAAGGAGAAGAAGAAATGAAGACGAAAACAATGGTCGTTTTTGCGTTGTTGCTTGCTCTTGTGTTGGTACCCATGTTTGCACAAGGTACAAAGGATGAAGCCGCTCCCGAGGAGATTCGTGTACTGTTGGCCAATCACCCCTATGGTGAGTTGCTGAAGACAAAGATCCCCGAATTTGAGGCAGAGACCGGCATCAAGGTAAACTATGAGAGTCTACAGGAGAGCCAGCTCACCAATAAGTTGACCACAGAATTTGCAACCAACAGCTCCACCGTGGATGTGTTTATGACTCGTCCTCTTCAGGAAGGCTTGATGTTCATCAAGAATGGTTGGTATGAGAGCTTGGACAACTATGACTTTTCTGATTATCCGGCGAACTCAGTAGATATCGGTAGAAAAGATGGTAAAGCCTACATTGTACCTCTCGTAACCGAGTGGCAGGTAATGTATTACCGCAAGGATCTGTTTAAAAAGGCTGGCCTTTCAGTACCTACAACCTTTGCAGAGCTTGAGAATGCTGCAAGAATCTTGAACAAGGATGGGGTTGCTGGTATTGCCTCACGAGGAAAGGGGGCGGCTGCAGTAACTCAGATTTCCAGTTATATCTATAACTTCGGTGGTAGGTATCTAGAAGATGGAAAGGCTGTCTTTGATAGCCCAGAGGCAATTGAAGCAATCCGGTATTATGGCAAGTTGCTTGGCAATTATGGCCCGCAGGGCGTTACCAGCATGTCTTGGGAGAATATCATGCCTGTGTTCCAGGCTGGAAAGGTCGCAATGTGGACTGATGCAAGTGTCTTCTATGGACAGATTGTTGATCCCGCAAAGACAGAGATTCCTGCTGAGGATATCGGGGTGGCACAGCTTCCGAGGGGTCCAGTAGATGATTCCCCATTCATCGTAGTTTCATGGGGTATGGCAATGTCCTCTGCTTCAAAGAACAAGGATGCTGCACAGAAATTCCTCGACTGGGCTACAAGCAAAGAACTTGCCAAGGAAGGTATGCTTTCTAATATCACCATGGCTCGGGATTCTGCTTGGGCTGATGCTGAGGTTAGGGCAGTTATGAATCCTGGTTTGGTAGAGACTCAGGCCCATGCGGCAAAGAACGGCTATCCGTATGACCGACCGTTCATGAGTTCAGTCGGACAGGCACGTGACCTGATCGGTGAGGTTATCATCGAATCCATCAACACCAAAGGAACTTCAAGCAAACTTGAGGCACTTGCCAAAGAAAAGGCAGATGCGGTTAATGAGCTCTTGAAAGCTGATGGTGAGTACGGACTCTAAGTAAATAGTAAGTGGAATTGGCCGACCGATTGTATCGGTCGGCCTATCATATTGCAAGGAGTTGTCCCATGGTCAAACAAGGTTTCTTAGAAAAAAATCTACGGTATATATTCCCACTACCTGCTGTGCTGTTTGTGGTGATACTTATGGTATTTCCGGTGGTGTATACATTCTTTCTCAGTTTTACTGATTGGTCATTGACCAGTGGGAGACCCCTCTCTGTAGTGGGACTGGCGAGTTATTTCAAGGTACTCAAGGAACCAAGATTTCTTGCGTCATTGGGAAGGACTTTCTATTTCACGTTTGGCGCTGTCATTGTGGAAATGGTTCTTGGGACTGTCCTAGCGCTGATTCTCAACCGGAAGTTCAAGGGAAAGGGAATAGTGAAGGCCTTGTTGCTGTTGCCCTTGGTTGCAACTCCGGTCGCTATTGGTATTGTTTGGAATCTGTTCTATGACCCGACAATTGGTATTCTGAACTATGTGCTCAGTGTGTTGAAGCTCCCACAGAGTGGTTGGGTCAGTGATGCAAGGACTGTTATGCCTTCCTTGATCCTGGTAGATATCTGGCAGTGGACTCCTATGATTACCATCATCGTACTAGCGGGTCTTGCTGGTTTGTCCACTGAGCCCTATGAATCGGCCATGGTCGATGGGGCGAATGGAAGGCAAGTCCTGTTTCAGATTACACTTCCCATGTTGATGCCGACCATTCTTACTGCAGTAATCCTTCGGGCGATCGATGCACTAAAAACCTATGATATCATCTACGCAATGACTGGAGGAGGGCCGGGGTACTCCTCAGAGAACCTGAATGTCTTGGCTTTTAAATACAGCTTTGAATACTTCAGGATGGGACAAAGTGCTGTTATGTTGGTCTTCCTGTTCGCTATCGTCATGCTCTTCAGCTTGATGGTGATGCGCGTACGCAGAATTTTTGAGTTGTAGGAGGCAAGGCATGCAGCGAAAAACAGTTCATTCATTGCTCTTTGGTATCATGCTGGTTTTGATCATCGTACCAATCCTGTTTCCCTTCATCTGGATGCTGATGAGTTCGTTCAAGACGCAGGTTGATATCATCAGTTGGCCCCCGAAGTTCATCTTTACCCCGGTGATGCAAAACTATGAGCGGGTGTTCATTGAACAGGACTTCCTGCACTATATGAAAAACTCAGTCATTGTATCGGTGGTAAGTGTATTCTTCTCGCTTATTCTTGGGCTTCCTGCTGCCTACTCGATTGCCCGCTATAAGCAGAAGAAACTCTCTGTTTTCATCCTGGTAGCACGCTTGATGCCGGGTATCTCATTCCTTATGCCTTGGTACATTGTTTTTTCAAGGCTTCACCTGATGGATAGCTATATTGCCTTGATCCTCAGCCATATGCTTATTGCACTTCCTTTGGTTGTGTGGGTAATGGCGCCCTATTTTGACTCAGTACCCCGTGAACTTGAAGAGGCTGCTATGGTGGACGGGCTGACACAGCAGAGTGCGTTTCTCAAGATTCTGTTGCCTCTCTCTGGCCCTGGGGTGGTTACAGCCACCACATTGAGTTTTATCTTCAGTTGGAACAACTTCATGTTCAGCCAGGTATTGAGTCAGCAGAAAACGAGAACGCTTCCCATTGCGGTATATAACTTCCTCAGTTATGTCGAAGTTGACTGGGGAGCGGTCATGGCAGCAGCTGTTACCATCATGGCCCCGGCAATTATCCTTACGATGTTCTTCCAGAAGTATGTTGTCAAAGGACTTACGATGGGGGCTGTGAAAGGGTAGGGAAAGCTTTTCAGGCACAAGATGCATTTTACTGAAAACGTAATGGATATTTCTTTTCTCACCTGTCTGCCCCCCCTATGCCAAGTGTAGGTAGGGGGTGATCTGGTGAAGATGGGGAAACGGTTGTTCAATGCATTGTTGCAGGGAGAGTATGATGGATTTATATCTGTGGGTACCTTTGATA
>NZ_JBFXGH010000123.1:0-6316 GCF_050178175.1 Sphaerochaeta sp. | reverse complement strand
TGCACAATACCACCAAGGAAGAGAAAGAGGTAATAGGGGAGTACCTTATACCCTGTAGGGGGTGCACTGTCACCTGTCCTTCTTGCCTGACGGTAGAGTTGGCTGACCGATACCACAATGATGAAGACGGCTAGTATCAGGTTCAGGCTACTGCTCTGCCGTGAGCGGAACAAGTACATGCCCACAGGAAGCCCCAGGAGCATCAAGCCAGTGATGATGGAATATTGTCTCCAGTCGATCTTGGAGAAATTCCGAATCACAATATACAGTGCCAGCAGCCAAGCGAGGATGGTGATGACCTTTACCGCTGTCTTGACTCCCAGCAATGCACTGACAAATGGCATTGCCAGCACGGAGCATCCGAATCCTGTCACTGCTTCTAGGGCATGGGTCACAAAGACCACCAGTCCACTGAGGACCAAGGTGGTCACCTTTTTGCCTCCAGGAGTACGTAGAGATCCTCCATCAAAAGAGGCGGAACCTGGTTGTGCAGCTTTGGGTCGCTCTCTACACGAGAAAATTCCCTACGGATTGTTTCGCTGTCGATATCCAGGGAGAGGTCCTGGAAACTACGGGGAATCCCGAGGTGGGAGAGCAAGGAAGCAATGTCACCACGCAGTGCAGAGACCAATGCATCTCTTCCCACTTGCTCGGGATGCATCATCTTTCCCAGCTTTGCAAGTTCCTCACGGTTCTGCTCATCCCTTGCAGCCCAATCGAATACCTCAAGCAAGGTAAACGCACAGGACAGCCCATGGGGGATATGCCAATTCTCTGAGAGGATGAAGGATATTGCATGACCTGCCGCAGTACCCGTGAGGTTGAAGGCGATTCCAGCCTCATTGGATGCTCTCAGCATTTCCTGTTGCAAGGCACTTCTCTCTTGGTTCTCCACGGTTGCGTCATACAGCTTGGGAAGTGTCTGAAGAACCTTGTAAGCTGCTTCCCTTGCACACTCCCTCGTGATTGTGGTGCTGTTCTTGTTCCAGATGGACTCCAGTGCATGGTCGAGTGCATCCAGACCTGTTGCTGCACAGAGTCCAGGAGGAACCGTATCGAGCAGGGAAGCGATGAGGATTGCAGTATGTGCACTCATGAGAGGAGACCCCAAGGTGTGCTTTCTCCCTGTGCCATCACTGTACACCCCCACTTTTGTAACCTCAGATCCGGTTCCTGCGGTGGTGGGAATCAAGGCCAAGGGCAGGGAACCTTTGGTGATGGGTTTCCCCTGCAAGTACGAATCAAGGGAGCCCTTGTTGGTCATCAGCATCGCCAAGGCTTTTGCTGAATCCAGGACACTGCCCCCTCCGATTCCTAGGATGATATCGGTATCCATGAACCGCTTGTCATGAAACATTGCCTCAATGTCTTCGGTTCTCGGATTGGGTTGCACCTGGTTGAATATCTCAACAGGGGTGAGTTCTGCCAGCTCATCAATCAGGACCTGCTTCCCTTGTATGGGAGCGTTGTCAGTTACAATACTGACATGCAATGGGCCAGTAAGGTTTGCCGTATAACGCAGGATTCTTTCAAGTTCAGTACCTTGCAAGGAAGAAAAACTCAAGATGTGGACGGGGCTTAGCAGGCTGCTGATCATTTGAAATGCTCCTCTTCGAGGGCCTGTACCTGGGAGAATGCATTGCTGAGGAAGTCCTTCTTGAACTCCATTTTCTGGGTAAAGGACATTGCCAGCCAAGCATCAACAATCTGCACGCCGAGGAAGGGGGCGGTAATCCACCCACCCATCGTAATTACATTGGCGTTGTTTACAATCTTTGCCCGCTCTGCGCTGAAGATGCTGTCCACCACGCAGGCATAGATGCCCTTGTGCTTGTTGGCGACAATGGCCATGCCTTGTCCCGTCCCGCATATCAGGATGCCTTTCTCGGCTTCCCCTTTCTGGATGGCTGAGGCAACCTTGGGAGCCTGGATGAAGTAGGGTTGTGGCTTATCTGCGGAATCAATGCCGAAGTCGAGCACTTCATAGCCTTGTTCCTGCAGATGTTTGGTGATCTCTGCCTTGAGGGGGAACCCCGAGAGGTCTGATGCAATTGCAATTTTCATGATTTGCTCCTTAGTGAAAGTGCTTTTCGTACGATTTCTTCTGCAGTGAGCTTGTAGTAGGCTTGCAGCCAATCCTGCGTTCCCACCTGGCCGAACTCATCATGGATGCCCACCATTGCCATGGGGGTAGGAATCGTAGTGCTGAGCAAACCAGCAACAGCTGCTCCTAGGCCGCCTGCAACTTGGTGGTTTTCGGCTGTAACGATGGCACCTGTTTTCCTTGCGTAGGTGAGGACAAGTTCCTCATCCAGAGGCTTGACGGTATGCATATCGATGACTGCTGCGTTGATACCTTGCTCCCCAAGGATTTTTGCCGCCTTGAGGGCCTCTGGGACCAGGATTGCGCCAAGGGCGATAATGGTTACGTCACTGCCATCTTTCAGTACCTTTCCCTTCCCCAAGGTGAACACCTCATCCTCTGCATACAATGGTTGGATTGTCTTCCGATGGAGCCTCATGTAGGTACAACCATAGTGTTCGGCACACTGCCTGACCAAAGCCTTCAAGCTGACCGGATCGGAGGGTTCAAGGATGGTAAGGTTTGGGATCATGCGCATCAGCCCAATGTCCTCGAAAGGCATATGGGTACCTCCATTGAAGGCTGCACTGATGCCGGGGTCTGTACCCACCAGCTTGACATTCAGCTTTGCGTAGTTTGCGGAGATGAAGAACTGGTCAAAGACCCGGCGGCTGGCAAAACAACCAAAGGTTGCTGCAAACGGGATTTTCCCGCCAGCACTCAGGCCAGCTGCCACTCCCACGAGGTTTGCTTCAGCAACCCCAACGTCGACAGCACGTTCAGGAAACCGCTGCTTGAAGGATATTGTACCGGAAGCTTTCATCAGGTCAGCTTCCAGAACCATGATCCGCTCGTCATCCTCGGCCAAGGTGAGGAGGGTATCGCAATAGACGCCTCGCATCTCTTTCGTTTCCATGATCTCTCTCCTATGTAAGTGCCTGGATGGCTTCATTCGCAGTGTCCAGGTCGAAGGCCATGTTATGGTTTGCAACCTTGCCTTCACAGAAAGCGGCTCCCTTCCCTTTGATCGTATCGAGAATGATCATGGATGGTTTCCCTTTCTGTCCCTTTGCCTTTTCAATAGCCATGTCCATGGCTGAGAGATCATGGCCATCAACCCGTTGGGTAAACCAGCCGAAGCTGATCCATTTCCCCTCGATATCCCCAAGACTCAGGACCTCATCGGTAGTTCCATCGATCTGCATCTTGTTGTAATCGGTGAAAGCGATGAGATGATCAATGTGGTGGTGTGAGGCAAACATAGCGGCCTCCCAGTTCTGGCCTTCCTGGCTCTCCCCGTCCCCGATGATTGCATAGACATACGCATCCTTCTTATCTATCCCCATCGCATAGGCAAGGCCACAGGCGGCAGAGAGTCCTTGGCCGAGTGATCCGGTTGTCATGTCAATACCCTTGGTTTTTGTCCGGTCACAATGACTAGGTAGATTGGTTCCACCCTGATTCAGTGTTCTCAACTCCTCAACGGGGAAAAAGCCTTTCAGAGCGAGAGTGGCATAGAGTGCAGGTCCTGCATGTCCTTTGGAGAGCACCAGCAGGTCTCTCTCTTCCCATACAGGATTGGTTGGGTCGATTCGCATCACCTTCCCGTAGAGCAGGGCAAGAAGGTCGACAATGGAGAGAGCTCCCCCGATATGTCCAACACCAAGATTGCCGATGGTAAAGAGTGTTTGTCCCCGAATTTCCTTGGCGAAGGAAGCCAGTTGTTTAAATTGGTCTGAGGAGAGCATAAAGGTACCTCTCTTTTAGTTACTTAGTGAAAGTAACTATAAACCATCCTATGCACCTTGTAAAGCTGCTTCCTGTGGATTTTTTCCCCGGATGGGATTAGACTGAGAAAAAAGGAAGGGCATATGCAAGGCAATCCACTCAGAACGGCTGATTTACGGGTACATAACCAGAATATTGTACTCTCCATGATCCATGCTGCCGGGAGGCAGGGGACCAGTCAGTCTGAGGTTGTGCAACAAACTGGATTGAAGGCTCCTACGATTTTCAGGATTTTTTCAGCTTTGGAAGAGGATGGCTTGATCGAAGCTATTGAAGGGGGTAGTGAAGACTCCACCATCCGAAAAGGCCGGCGTCCAGTTTTCTATGTGGTGTCGAAGAACGCACGATTCACCATTGGCCTTGAATTCTGGGCTGCTTTCCTCTCCCTCGGTGTTTTCAACTTCCAGGGGGAGAGAATCCACTCGGCTATGCATCCACTCCCAGGGAATGTACAAGCACAGGAAGTGACCGACCTCATCGTCACAGAAATTGAGAGGGTGCTGCATGATCTCCACATTGGGAAAGAGCGGGTGATCGGGGTGGGTGTTGCTGCCCCCGGTCAGGTCGACCTCGAGAGGAAGCGTGTTCGCTACTATCCAAGGATAGAGGGGATGAAGGACATTGCCTTGGTCGAGGAGCTGGAGTCCCGCTTGGATGTTCCAGTCATGATTCACAACAATTGTAGTGCCCTTGCACTGAGTGAGTACCGTCATGGAGGTTATGACCATCAGGGGAGCATGTTCACCTTCCTGCTCAGGACGGGGGTAAACGGGGCATTTGTACATGATGATGAGATTTATGTGAACAGCAGGAACCAAACAATCGAGACAGGACATATCCCGATCAATGCGGATGGTCCCAGGTGCAGCTGTGGTTCCAGAGGATGTCTGCAGGCTTACCTGCAGGACCTTGATCCGAACTCCCTGGACTTGCGTCTTGCCCTTTTCGAGGGACTCGATGAAAGATTGCAGGCAGGGGATCCTGTTGCCAGGCGAACCATCGAACGTGCTGCAGGGTATCTTGTTGTTGCCATCAAGGTCCTGATGAGACTCTTCGCTCCCAAGTCATTCCTCTTTGTCGGTTGTTGTGATGTCATTGCTGATGCGATTCGGGAACAGGTTGCTCACCTGCTCGATGAACCAGATGCCTTCAGCGCTGAACCGCCACGCATTTTCTCAACAGCGTACGACCCCCTGCTTGCACAGAAGGGTGCCTCCGATTTGGTACTGCAGGAGTTCTTCCGATAAAAAAATCAGATTTTCATTGACGATTTCTTGTTTGTGGTATTTACTTACTTATGGAAAGTAACTAAATTGAGCATCTTTGCTTTGCTCATGCGGAACGAGGAGTAGTGCGTGAAATATCCAGTAACCCTAGGCGTGGTATGTCTTGCAAGAACGACCTATGACTATATGGCCGCTGAAGAGATCTATGCAAAGATTCGCAGTGAATTGCATCAGATAGAGGGAGTGACTTGGCACTGCGTGGAATCGCTGGTCATATCCCAGGAGGACGGTCTTGCTGCTGCAAAGGAACTTGCAAGCAAGCAGATTGATGGATTGGTATGCATTTCAGGGACCTTCCACCTCGGTCATTTGGTATTGCAACTTAAGCGGGAGCTTCCTGTGCCTGTTCTGCTTTGGGGACTCCCCGAACTTCCTTACAATGGGGGTAAGATTCGACTCAACTCGGTGTGTGGTGTGAACCTGAACGCCAGCAATCTCTATAAGAGTGGGTATGACGACTATATGGTTATCGTCCAGCATTCCATTGATGAGGACTGGGTCGATGCCATCCGCGTTATCAAGGCAATGAAGATGGCTAAGATCGGCATCATAGGCTATAGGGCTGATGGATTCTTCAATGTAGGGGTGCAGGATAATCTTCTGTTTGGCCAGACTGGTGCATTGGTGGATCACTACGAACTAAAGGATGTCCATGACTATCCGGTATCCGATAAGGATGTGGCATCCAGGTTGCAACAAATCAAGGATACCTTCGATGTATCGACACTCTCAGCATACCAGGTGGACAGGGTAGCCCTGCTGGCAGCAAAGCTTGACGCATTTTACCATGAGATGAACCTCTCAGCCCTGGCAATACGATGCTGGCCTGAATTTGCCCGCGATTTTGGTATCTCTCCCTGTGCGGCGATGAGTTTGCTGCAGTCAGAGGGAATGATCCTTGCCTGTGAGGGAGACATCGATGGAGCGCTCTCCATGATTGCCCACCAGGCGCTGGGAGCAGAAACTCCCTTCCTTTTTGACTTCTCACAGGTAGATTTTGAGCAGGATTTTGCCCTGTTCTGGCATTGTGGTGTGGCCCCCTGCAATCTATGGGATGGCACTTGCAACAGAAGCCTTGATACCTACTTTGCGGGAGGCAAGGGAGTCACTGCAGACTTTGTGCTTAAAAGTGGCGCTGTCTCGGTTCTCCGCATCGATT
>NZ_JBFXGH010000122.1:0-6357 GCF_050178175.1 Sphaerochaeta sp. | reverse complement strand
GCTCTGGAGAGGACACACAACCTTTTTACTTCTTCTGATACAACACCGTCTTCTGGTAGTCCGAGGGAAGCATGCCATAGCGTTTCTGGAAGGCTCTCCTGAATGTCTGGGGATTGGAATATCCGCAGAGGGTGGCAATCTCCCCGATGGTCATCTGTTTCTCACTGAAGAGCACCAAGGAACGTTCCAGCCGATAGGTCTCCACATATTGTGCAAAGGAGGTCTCCATCCTGGTCTGCATGAAGTGGTAGAGGAAGCTCTCCTTCATTCCAAAGTGCTCTGCCATATTGGAGAGATTGAGGGAAGGATCTGCATAGTAGTCCTGGATATAGGAAACAATCCTCCGGACCAAGACCTCATCCTTGTCATTATTCGTCCTGTTGATCGCCAGAGCCTGGGAGAGGAAGAACTGCTTGGCATCTGCAAAGGTAGTGAAGACTGATTGATTCAAGGGCATCCTCATCCCTTGGCTGAGCTTGATCGCAGTAGCATAGAGCACCTTGAGCAGGTTCCCATGCTCCTCCGGTCCCAGACTTCGTGCCACAAAGTTATCCTGCTCGATGGTCTGGAGAATCTCCTCAAGCGCCTCACGCTCACCACGCAAGACCGCACCACTGAGCTTACGCTCCATATCTGCAGTATAGTGGTAGGGTTCCCTTTTCAAGGAAAGGTCACGATAGCGGCGCATCACCTCAACTTGTTTCTCACTGACCAAGCTCTGTTGGACCTCGCTACACTCGTTTGTAGCACTAAACACATCATCCAAGCTACGTTTCGGGCTACTGACCGCCATACTGGTAGTACTGGGAGCAACATTGACAAACTCCCTCCAGAACAGGTCTATCTGGGTCTCCAGGAACCTGGAATCTACATGCCAGAGCATGATCCAGATGGAGAATGCATAGTCCATATAAAGATAATATTGCTTCCCAAAAGCACGCTGGGCCTGTTTCTGTGCTGCAATACGGGTAAAATCGATATCCTCCAACCGTTCACTGGAGAGAAAGTCATGCACATCATGGATGGCAATATGCACCATCTGGTAGGTGAAAGACCGAGTCAGATCGATATCCGTCTGTACCTGCTTGAGCATTGCCTGGATCTCTGCGGTTCCAAGCATCTTTCCGTGGATCAATCGTCGGAAGAATGTATCGGTAATAAAGGGTGTACCACCAGCCTGACGGACCAGGGAACGATCCTGTTCTACAATGGACTTGATGTATCCCACAGCTTGCTCGTAGGGAAGCGGCTTCTGCCCCTCCCCGGCAAGCCCAAGTAGCTCATTCCAGTGCCGGTTACTGCGTGCAAGGATATACACAGAGAACAGCCCCAAGAGGAGGAACATGACAATGACCACCCCGGTAAGCAATACCCACAGTGGGCTGAGCATCGCCCTGACCTCCTTGAGAGAAAGGAGAGAATAGAATTTAAGCCCACTCTGATCGGAGCTGGTGACAGAGAGTACATACTCCTGCCCATCAATGAAGATACGATGCTGCCCATCCTCGTAGGATTCTCCCACAATCAGGGAGAGGTCTCCGGATGAGGTAATTACCGTACCCTCACTATCGGTTATATAGACCGTTGGATTCATCCCCTCTACCTGCTCTTGCAGGAGGCCGGCAATATAGCTGCTGTCCAGCAACAACATGATTTTTCCAGCATTGGACCCGGGAATATTCAAGGGGAAGGTCTGCACCAAGGGAATGACTGATTGCTGGCGTCCATGAACCAGAGCTGTGGTCTCAGGGAAAAATTTGCGGGTAAATGGTGCACTCAGATATTTGCTCTTGAACTGTCGGTAATTCAGATTCTCAAAGGCAAACAAGGTAGGATACATCTTCTCAGGGTCGAGAAACGCATTGCGCGAAGAGAGAATATAGCCGCTCTTGTCAGAGTACACATATATCTCACTCAGCATGGCATTGATGTTGGTGGATGTAGGCAACAATGCCTTGGCGTCGATAAGGGCCTGGATATCCTCAGAGCCTACAGGCACTTGGCCCTGGTAGATGAATGTGGCAATATCATTATTGAGCAGCAAGGTCTGGCTGAGTTTGAACATCTGGTCCAGTGAAAGATCGGTGGTGGAACGTATCAGCTGCAACATGGAGTAAGTCTGTTCCTGCTTGTCCCTTCGTACCGTACTCAGCATCCAGGACTGACTCATGACCAGGATGATAAAGCACAAAACCAAGGTAGTGAGGAAGAGAACAACGGTTCTTGCATCAGGAATCTTGCGCTCTATCTTTCTCATAAGTGGAAGCAGTATAGCATACATAAAAGAGCCATGGTTAGCCTTGCAACCAGGAAACGGTCTCCCAGATTGCCACCCCATCGTTGGTCTGTCTCGGCCCAGCGGTACTCCGACCTTGCTCAACGATCGCACGTAACTCTCCCTTCATTTCTTGGACAATCCCTGGATATGCTGAAGCAACATTCACTTGTTCCCTGATATCCTCTTCCAGGTTGTACAGCTGCAGGGAAGGAAGCTGTATTTCATCCTTGCTTCCCGGGACAGGGAAGGACCATCCACCACTGCCCTTGCACATCTCAAGCTTCCAAGGCCCCCTGCGCAAGGAAAGTGATCCATCGATGCTTTGATGCACGAGGGATGGACGAGTCGGGAGTGAGGGAGATTTGAGCGTTGCAAGCATGCTGTAACTGTCCACAGCCTCATCTGCTGCCAGGTCCACTCCCAGATATTCAGCCAAGGTGGCATAAAAGTCACAGAGCGAGACAAGCTGGTCACACGTGGAGCCCGGTTCAATCACTTTCGGCCATCGAATAAGCAGGGGAACCCGATGGCCCCCTTCATAGATGTCAGCCTTCATCCCCCTGAAATGGTAACTCGGGTGATGCCCTGCCCTTTCCAAGGCAGGGAAGTCAGCCGAAGGAGAACAGCCGTTGTCACTGGTGAATACCACCAAGGTATCTTCCCTCAATCCTACCTCATCCAACGCGGAGAGGATTCGCCCAACAACACTGTCACAGTGGAGGACAAAATCCCCGTAGTCATTGGTTTTGGATCTTCCCTGAAACTCCTTGGCAGGAAGGATTGGGGTATGAGGGGCAGGAAGTGCGAAATATAGAAAGAAGGGATGGTCACTCTCTTTTTCGATCACCTCCACTGCCTTGTCTGTGAGGTGGTCCAGCACCTCTTCATGGATAAAATCGTCGGCGGTAAGTCCTTCTCTCCAGTAGCCCATCCCTTCCCCCTTGGTAACCTTGGTAGGGATGGAAGTGAAGCGGTCATCCTTGATGTAGACATAGGGAGGCATGTCCAGCGATCCGCTGATGCCATAAAATGTGTCAAACCCTACAGAAACAGGACCTTTTTTGATCGGCTTGCTGTAGTCTATGGTATGACTGTCTGCAAAACCAGGTTGTTCTATGAAATCATCTTGCTTGGGAAGTTCCATTCCCAAGTGCCACTTGCCTACTGCGTGGGTGGAATATCCCCTCTCCTTGAGCATTTGGGCAATGGTCTTTCTTTGTGCATCAATAAGAGGTGGAGAGAACCCCCCAAGCACTGAGCTCTTGAGTTCACTCCTCCAGTTGTACCTACCGGTGATGATGCTGTAGCGACTTGGAGTACACACTGCACTGGTAGCATGGGCGTCGGTGCATTGCATCCCTTCACGGGAGAGACGGCCGAAATGGGTGGTAGCAAAGGGACAACCAGGATTAAGGGATGAGACATCCCCGTAGCCGAGGTCATCAGCAAGTATGTACACGATGTTTGGCTTCCTCTGCTCCATTTTCCTCTTCTCCCAATGCAAAGCACAAGGCCTTTGACAGCCTTGTGCGCTGATTCCATCCTCGGCTAGTACTTTACTTGTACTGGCGGTCGTAGGCAGTCTGCATCAGGTCCAGAACCTTGGACAACTGTAACTTCTCGAGGTTGGCAAGGTAGTCATTCCAGACCTTGTCATCGTTCACATCAAGGGAACCGACCATGAACTTAACCGCACTCTGACGGATGTAGTTGGCAAGCTCGCGCTTGACGGTGGAGAACTCCTCGTTTTCGTCAGCAGTGAACTTGAGCTTGGGGACCTCAACGGAGGTGTCCTCATATGGCTTGTACAGTTCACGGGTCTCATCGAAGAGTACCTTCTCGTTGTTTTCCGGCTTGTAGTAGTCAGGGTTATCCTTGCTCATTGGAACAGAGGCAAGGCCATTCTTCAAGGAAGGAGTCATCGCTGCTGCATAGGTCTGGATCCAGGTATCATTCTGGGGATCCTTGTCGTTCCACTGAACCAACTCCTGCCAGATTGCCGGCTTGCCATCAAGACCAACCTGTCCTTCCTCTGCCCAGTCCCAAGCTTCGCCCTGGAATCCATTGCGCTGCTGCAGGGTGCCTTCGAGGCTGTACATATAGTCGAAGTAACGGACAATTGCCTCGGCATACTTGGTCTCACTGCTGAGTACCAGTTGGCCTACTTCAGGGTTCTGGAGGAATGCAACTGCATACTGCACGCCATCAGGACCTTCAAGTGGAGCGATTGCGCGGAAGTTATTGAAGCGGTCTCCCCCAATGGTTGAGAACTGACCTCTCCATCCACCGGTTGCAAAGCCAACTACAGGCTCAGAGGAACTCTCCACCAACTGGGTCAGCTGGCTGGAATCCTGGGTGAATGAACCATTGTAGATCAAGCCTTCCTTGTAGAGCTTGTTGATGTATGCAAGACCATCACGGTAAGCGTCCTTGTTCACTGCGGTATCGACCTTCTTTCCATCCATCAGGTAGCCGACGTTGTCATCAGCATTACTGTTGATGTTGGTGTCAAGGTCACAGTAGATGAAGCTGTTGAGCAGGAAGCGCTCAACCTGGTCGGACCAACCAATGATTGAACCTGCAAGGGGAATCTCATCAGCCTTGCCGTTTCCATTGGGATCCTGTGTCTTGATAGCCTTCAATACCTGATAGAACTCTTCAGTGGTGGTTGGGGTCTCAAGACCCAGGGCATCGAGGAATGGCTGGTAGACAAACATCTTTGCCTGGTTTGAACAGTGGTAACAACCTTCCAACCGTGGGAAGGAGTAGATGTTTCCATCGATGTTGGTCATGAATCCAACAGCCCCCGGGAACTCCTCGAATGCCTTCATCATGTTGGGCATCCAATCCTTGCTGTAGTACTCATTGAGTGGCAGGAACAACCCTTCCATGGCACCATAGTTGGTTTCAAGCTCATTGCTTACTGCAAAGCCCAGGAATGCATCCGGATAGTCGCCACTGGCCAGGACCAGGGCAAGTTTCTCGGTGGCAGCCTGCTCGGGGATCATGATGTAGTTCACCTTCACACCGGTCAGCTCTTCCATGTACTTGGTGAAGCGGTTGGTATTGTAATCCTCGACACAAGGTGGCTGTGCGACCATGATATCCACGGTTACCGGGCTTTCCACGATGGGGAAGGTCCCTACCGGGGTATACTGAACTGCGTCCTCAGCTGCGGTAGCCTTGGAACCTTGGGCAAACAGAGTTGCGGGCAACAACAGCGCAACCAACAACACAATCAAGAAATGCTTTTTCATATGTCCTCCTTGGTATCGGATGTCATTGTATGCATCCGGTACGATCAACCTTTGACGGAGCCGATCATGACTCCCTTGACGAAGAACTTCTGGACAAACGGATAGATGACCAGAAGGGGCAAGCTCGCCACAACAATTACCGCATAGCGAATCGTCTCACTCAGACCCTGGGACCGTATCGCTGCCTCCACATCCGTCGTCATGGACGGGGTGTTTCGGTTAATGATAAGGATGTTACGAAGCACAATCTGCAGAGGATACAGGGCCTGGTCCTGAAGGTACAAGAGTGCATCGAAGTACTTGTTCCACTGCCCTACTGCATAAAAGAGAGCGAGGACCGCTACAATTGCCCCACTGAGAGGGAATACAAAGGTGAAGAGGAAGCGGATATCGGAGCATCCGTCTATCTCAGCGGCCTCATACAGTTCATCAGAGATATTCTCCTGCAGGAATGTACGGGCAATGATGACATTCCATACGGTTATCGCATTGGGGAGGATGATCGAGAGTCGGGTATCATAGATACCGAGCTGACGAACCACCAAATAAAGGGGAATGATTCCACCGGTGAAGAGCATCGTGAACAGGATGAACTTGGTTACAAACTTCCGTCCATAGAACTCTTTCCTGGAGAGCGGATAGGCGATCAGCATGGTGAGCATCACGCTGATGACCGTTCCTGTAACCATATAGTAGAGGCTGTTCATGTACCCGGTTCCAATCTGCTTGTTGGTAAAGACCGCCTTGTAACTTACCAGGTCGAAGTTAACCGGGAAGAGCCAGACCTTATGTGCCATCACCGCCTGAGGCTCGCTCAGTGAG
>NZ_JBFXGH010000121.1:0-6431 GCF_050178175.1 Sphaerochaeta sp. | reverse complement strand
TCTTCAACTCGATCGACCCTGTTGCCTACTTCTTTACGCTGCAGATTGAGAACTTCACCCAGGCACTCTTGCAGAAAGGCCCTCTCATCTCCTCTGGAGAGGAAGGAAGGGAGACCGTCAAGCTGATTGAAGGCATGTACAGGAGCCAGAGAGAAGGGAAACCGGTAAGGTATTAGACAGAAAGCCAAACTGGAGAAATTCCCACCATACCCCCCCTTTCAGTCGAGAGGGGGGTATTCTACATTACCTAATCAAATCTGCCAATTGTTCACCCATTGCCACGATGTCTATCCCCTTGGTGAACTGGAGACAGGTTCCAGAGGGATACCGTACTTTCTCCACCCAGTGTTTCGGAATAGCAGAAAGGCCATACTTTGCTCCTAAGATTGCTCCAGCTACTGCTCCGATGGTATCAGCATCCCTCGCAAAATTTCCCGCAAGTACCAACCCAGGCTTGAAGTCACTGTGTTCCAGTTTCAGACAAGCAAAGGCTGCGGGAATAGCCTCTGCAGTGGTTGCCCAGGTGCTGGCACGGATCTCATCATGCAGCTGCATCCAGGAATTCAGTATACTTCCGTCCGCTTCTTCAATGATGGAAAAAGCCCGTTTCATATTATGATAAAGCCAGCTATCTGATGGTATTTGGGAGAGAGCAGCATCGAAAATTTCCTCGAAACTTCCGTCAACCATGGCCACAGCTACAGCCGCCGCTACAGCCTGTGCACCCCAGACCCCATCTCCAAAATGACTGATAGTTGCATCAATTTCTGCCATCTTTGCTGCTTCTTCGGGCTCTCCTGCACAGATTATCCCAACAGGAGGAATTCTCATAGCTGTACCATCACTCA
Source organism: Sphaerochaeta sp. (assembly GCF_050178175.1). Classification (GTDB taxonomy): domain Bacteria; phylum Spirochaetota; class Spirochaetia; order Sphaerochaetales; family Sphaerochaetaceae; genus Sphaerochaeta. The sequence goes on along the minus strand of NZ_JBFXGH010000121.1, from coordinate 5,583 downwards.
TATGAAAGGTGTTGAATTTTCCGCTCTGGGGAGGCCTCAGCCCTCTACGAAGATTGATTGCTGCTGCTATCTCACTTGCACCACCCCGTTTGAATTCATCTTGCACAACAACATCCTCAAACCAGGCAGCTACAACATCATCAGTGGTTAGTTTACCATCACAGGCAATCAATGTTTTTGCGGTAAGAAGTGCGAATTCTGTATCATCGGTACTCCAAGTAGCCCCTGCATTGAAGTCAGTGATAAATCCATAGCCCTCCCGGTTCGCCTGCATCCGGGCAGCATCTCCGAAAGAGTCTCCGACAGCTAGCCCGACAAGACCCCCCACAGCACGGTCACGAACAAGAGTCCTATCTTCTACAAACTGAGCACGCCTCATCATTTCCTATATCTCCTTTACTTCCAGATTCCCAAATCCAACTCTGGCACGTTCATACGTGGCATACCCAACCATACCATGGGCAAACGTTGAGTCTTCTACAGTGAATGTCTTGTATCCTGAAATGTCCAATTGCAGTATCTCACCTTTTGCTTTGAATTGAAGCTCATAGACAGATTCCTCCAATGGTGTTCCTTCTCTGGTGAGAAGAGGCTTCAACACCCCTTTCTCCTTTTTGAAAAGACCTACATGCCCAGCATAGAATCCTCCATAATAACCTCTTTGGGCTCCCTGCACACGTAGGCTTATCAATGCTGATTTGCCACTATGGCAGATTGCAGATCCCTTCAGCAATACGTCCTTTGTGTAGTAATTACCGGTCATCGCATCGGCAAAATCGAGCGTCATGGCCTCCATCCAAGTCCTGTTCTCTCCATCCTTGACGAGTTCCCAAGCGCCATGGTTATGACTGAATGGAATGATCGACTGAAACTCCTTGCATTGTTTTGATAGATCAATATGATAATGAGCATTTCCCTCACACACAAAGGAGTATACATGCAATGACCCAAAATCTCTGTTCTTGGCAGGGGAATTTGCTTCAAAGAGCAATCCGATCTCATCAATCATAGCCCCCCCAAGTTCGGGAAGCACACAGGAAACGGTATGCTTCTCCTCATCATAGATTACCTTTGAGTCGAGCATCACAACATCTTCATCCCAAGTATTACGTACATAAGGGCTGATCATTACCGACTCCCCACTGAACTTCTCAAGTTGGTAGGTCATCGTTAGGGTCTGCCCTGCATATACTGTGGGTGAAAACACCGGCATGTATCGTTCATCATCAAAGTCTTTCCTTCTGTAGAAGGGTTTGTAGTAGAGTCGACAACTCTGGGGTCGACTCATTCTGTTGTACACCATCTCCAGGGAACCGCTTTTATTCACCGTCATACAGAGATTAGGATTGGAGACACGAAACCCATGGGTAGAACCTGGAAGTGCGAAATCAAAGTCCACAGTCCCATCTCTGAGACTGCAATCCTTCGGTACACCCCTCCTATGCATACGATGGGAAAGCGCACACAGGTGCTTGACATAGGTTGGGATGTCAAGAATATTCAGATACCCGGAAACTCCGGAAAGCACCAGAAAATCATTGATTGGTTTTCTGTAGTGATCTTCTACACAATCCAACCCACCAGCGACCCCAAGGATTGATCCAACATTTCCTGCATTGCAATCCGTATCCCAACCTGCCATGGTGGCAATCTCCACACCTCGGCTGAGCGTCTTCCCATAAAGAAGCGCCATGATACATACCCCTGCATTGGGAATAATGTGGCAAACACCCGGATATCTATCATATCCCCATTCATTTTGAAGATAGCGCAAACATAATTTCCAATCATTGGGATGTGTTGCATGAAAGGCTCTAACTGCTGTAACCACATTAGCATATATTGATTGGCTGTCAATTTCACTCATTGCAGCATCAAGAATGGCATTCACATCATCAGTCTCAAAAGCCTTTGCTATTGCCGCTGCAATAAAGGCCGCACCTTCCAGACCTTCCCCATCATGGGAAACACTGGCAGCGGTCCTTGCATAAGCAGATGCAGTGGTCGGTTCACCTGGACACAAAAACCCCCACGTATCAATAAAAATCTGACCACCGATTTGTTCAGCAAGTGTTTTTCCATTTATATGGATGGATCCTGATTGTGGTGCAGGAATCCCAGCTTTCAAATTAAGATAGGCGGTATGTTCAGTACTGACACCATAGCCGCCCCACCAAAACATCCCTATCCCTTCTCGTGCATAGTTCAACCATGCTTCAGCCACATCGGATGGCTGCAACTCTTCCGATTTGCTTACATCAAGCAAGGAACGAAGGAAGAATACAGGACCATTGGCATCATCATCAGCCGCAAAATTCTTAAATTCTTTCACATACGAATGAATATCTCCATAAAAACGCTCAATACGTTCACTGCTCCAGTGACTTGGTTCCACTGGTGCTCCGAGACGAATGCCGATATTCATTCCAAGAAACCCGGCATAGAGACGGTTGAGATATGCTGAAGTATTCATGATAATTCCTCATTCAACACGGACGGGAGCAAAGGCCCCCGTCCTCTGGTACATTCATTTTTACAATACCGTTGCAAGGTAGTCACTGATCTTTTGGCCACCTGCAGCATTCCACTTCTCGACAAACTCATCAAAATCGGAGACTGGTCTCACGCCACGAATGATGTCTGTAGAATACTCTCGATACAGCTTGTCCATCGCATCCTTCAGGGGCAACAAGTCCTCAGGAAGCAGAACATTTGTATCTGGAGCAAAATACTCCGTTGCAGCATCGAGAGAATCAAGAGCAGCCGGAGAGAGGATTTCCCCTTCTACTTTTGAAGTATCAAGTCCATTCATGGTTGGCCAGAATTTTGCCCACCAAGAGGGGAATCTTTCAGTCAGTACGTACTTGCCATCCTCCATTTCATAGTGGATGCCCTCAAGCCCCAACTTATCCAGAATACGACCCTCAGGACCTGCCATGTACTCGAGCACTGCCCATGCAACATCCTTAACCTCAGAGTAAGCATTGATGGCGAACCCACGACTTTCCTTGGTGACATCTATGCTCTGATATGCTTGACTGACACCCTTGGCAGGAGGTAATACAGTCAACCCCACGCCTTGTGTGTCCTTCATCTTGTTATTATACACGTTGACCACATCACCTGAGGTCCCTGAGACAAAAGCAGCAGAACCTTCATAGAAAGCCTGTTCCATGGTTTCCCAAGTCTTGGTCACGTATTCATTATCAAGAAGTCCTTCACGATACAGCTTTGCATAGAAAGCCAACTTGTTTTTATTTGCTTCTGTTGCTACAGAATAAACCCACTTGCCATTCTCCTGTACGATGGTGGCTGTAACCCCAAAGGCATGGTTGAAAACCGAATCGAGTTTCAAAATGCCTCCATCGGTGGTAATTGCCCATTTTGCCATGCCTGTGTCCTTGATTTCCTTGAACATTGCATAGTAATTATCCACCGTAGGATTCTCAAGCAAGGCCTTGCTACTCTTCAGCTGAGCAAACCAATCAGACCGCATCACAGGAATCTGGACACGAGCAGGGGCCAACCACATCAAGTAGGGGTAGTTTGCCATCGCGGCTTTGTTATGGTCGGCCATGATAGCTTTAACATTGGTTGATTTTTCAACGTAAGGAGTTAAATCTTCAAGCAAACCTTCTTGGGCCAATGGCTGGTCATTACCCTGAAAATAGATTAGATCTGGGTTGATCTGGCCTGTTCTGAAAGCAATGGGAACAACCGTAGCATACGACCCGGTCGGAGCTGAAAGAATGACCAAGTCAACGTATGTTCCTTGTGCTGCCATTCCCTCCTCAATCTTCTTCTCCAATATACCCAACTGTTCACCATCGGTAATGGGATCAACATCCTTACAGAGATACGTCACCGTTACCGGGTTCTCTGTAGTTCCAATACCACCTACAACTGAAGCAGGAGCTGCCTCTTTACCTCCTGCTGCAAACAGCATTGAAGCTGAAAGCAACATTACCAATACTAATACTACACCTTTTGTTTTCATAAAAACCTCCTTGGTTTTCTCAATACTTATTCTTTGATCCCACCCGAAAGAATATCTTTCGCATAGAACCGTAATACAAAGGGATAAATGATCAAAATCGGAATGATTGCCACAATGATGGTTGCTCCCTTGAGTGCACTGTAATCTGCACGGGCGAGAGCATTGTAGTCAAAGACATTCTGTTGTCCGAGAATGGACACCGTATCCCCAAGAACTACAAACTGACGGAGAACCACTTGCAGCACGGTGTCTGTGGATTTTCTGGTCAGATAGATTCCCGCTCGGAAATACTCATTCCAACGGACCACTGCATAGAACATAGTGATGGTAGCAACCCCTGCCTTACTAAGGGGGTAGAAAATACGCATCAGCATCTGGATATGGTTTGCCCCATCTATAGTCGCAGCTTCCACAATTGATTGAGGAACTTTCTCAAAATAGCGCATCATGATGACCAGATAGTAAACATTGACTGCGGTAACAAGTATCACTGACCACTTGCTTCCCATAAGACCGAGTTTCTGCACAACTATGTACTCAGGGACCAATCCAGGATCAAACAACATCATAATGATCAAAAAGACCATTATCGGCCGCTTCAAGGTGAGATTTGGCCTCGTCAACACATAGGCAGCTGTTGTGGTAAGCGAGATGTTGATGATGGTTCCCACCACAGTTATTATGATCGAGTTAATCAGTGAAGGTACAAGAATTGGATGGCTGAACACTATACGATAGTTCAAAAAGTCCAATTCTTGGGGAAGAATCTTCAGACCCCCCATCGATATTGAACGTGTGGGACTGGACAGAGATTTTGCCAAGATATTCAACAAGGGAACAAGCATTGTCAGCGTTAATGCAAAAAGTAGCAGTGCTAATAAAACTTGGGAAATTGAAATCCGTTTTCTTATGAACATCACCACACCCCCGAACCTGTAAGTTTCTTGGAGAATACATGGGTAACCCAAACTAAAAACACTCCAACTATGCCTTTGATCAGGCTGACGGCTGTTGCCAAGGAGTACTGACCTCCCTCGATACCTATGCGATAAATATAGGTATCCAAGATGTCGATGGTACTCTCAACTGCCTGATTTGAAAAATTGAAAACCTGATCAAATCCTGCGTTCAGAAAGAATCCTAGGTTAAGAATGAACATGGTAATCATCGGAGTGATAAGAGCAGGGAGGATGATGTTTCTAATGATCTGCATTCGGCTGGCACCATCAATCTGTGCTGCTTCATACAAGGAAGGATTGATGGCCAAGATTGCTGTATAGAAAATGATTGAATCCCATCCAAGGCTTCTCCAAGCCTCACAAATCATCAATATCCAACGGATTTTGCTCCGATCAGTCATGAAATCAACCGCCTCTCCCCCAAAAAACGTAACGATTTGGTTTACCGATCCAGCAAGAGAGAGTGAATTGATCCAGATACCTGCGATAACAACCCAAGAGAGGAAGTGAGGAAGGTAGGATACAACCTGTACATATTTTCTGAATCGCCAGGACCGCACTTCATTAAGCATGAGTGCGAATACAACAAAGAAAGGAAACAGCAAGACATATTTCATAAAACTGATG
>NZ_JBFXGH010000120.1:0-6569 GCF_050178175.1 Sphaerochaeta sp. | reverse complement strand
TCAAGGCAGTATTGGTTCTCATCCTTGCTTTCCATCCGTTCCTTGGCGGTACCGCATGAACCTGGGGTGGGGATGATGACATCCTGACCTGGTCTCCAGTTTGCCGGAGTAGCGATATGCTCCTTGTCAGCCTTCTGTAAGGCCATCACCACGCGTTTGATCTCATCAAAGTTACGGCCAGTGGAAGCAGGATAATACATAATGGTTCTCACCACACCTTCGCCATCGATGATGAAAACAGCACGAACCGCCTGGGTGGATGATTGTGACTGGACCATGCCATACTTCTTGGCAACATCCATCTTGATATCCTCAATTACCGGGAACTTGACCTCAATACCCTTCATTCCGTTCCATTCCAGCTCCTGAATCTTTCTCAGCCATGCAATGTGTGCATAGAGGGAGTCGATGGAGAGACCGATAAGCTCAGTATTCATTGCCTTGAACTCGTCAGCCATGGAGGCAAAGGTCATGAACTCCGTGGTACAGACAGGGGTAAAATCAGCGGGATGGCTGAAAAGGATCACCCATTTTCCCTTATAGTCCTCGGGAAAGTTGATATCACCCTGTGTGGTCACTGCATGAAAGGCGGGGGCCTTGTCTCCAATCAAAGGAAGTGTTGCATTGTTCTGTACTTCGTCCATTTCTATAATCTCCTTGGTATGTGATACGTTTGTTGTATGCAGTAATAGTAATCATTTCTTTTAATAATATCAAGTACTTATTGATTATTATTTTTATTAAGTATAACTGTATCATTATTCCCTTGGAAACAATACATTTATGATAATTCTCGTCAATCTGCTCTTTTTTCGTCATTAATTCCTTGTCATTTTAGGTAACTCATCTGTAGAATTGCAGTACCTATATGCGTAAGAAGAAACGAGTAAGTATTCGAGGCAATTTCATCATCGGCCTGCTTCTTATCTGTGTAACCCTGATCTTTATCGGGGTCCTGAAGAACAGGCTGACTTCCCAGGCGATTGAAACCAATCGCTTGGTTTCCCATACCTATAAAGTGATCACAGAAACCAATGCCATGAAACGCACATTCCAAAACATCCGCATCAATGAACGCGGGTACTTGCTTACCGGGGACCGCTCCTACATGGAAAGCATCGGGGTGAGTACCTACTCCTTCGACCAGCGCCTCATGAAGCTGAGAATCCTTCTGAAAGAGAACGAGGAACAGAAAAGAAGACTGGACCTCCTGAAAATTACCTTTGATACATTGATCGATGAGAGTGTACAACCCCTCTTGCAGTATCGCAAACCCATTCTTGAAGATTCAACTTTCTTAACCGAGCAGGAAGAAATCTTGGAACTTTTCGAACACAGCGAAGCCATCTCCAAGACATTGGAACAAATTCTTGATGATATTGAAGCTGAAGAATATACACTTTTGGAAATGCGTCAGAGTGCTGTAGAAAGATGGTCTGCCATTGACCAGAAGGTCACCTTCCTTGGGCCGGTATTGGTCGTTATTATTGCATTCCTCTCTGGGATTGGGGCGATCAATCGACTGGAGGTCTACCAGAGACAGCAAGAGAAGGACCAAAGGGAACTGAGGGAGGCCCGTGATCGCTTTGCCAGCATTATCAAGGGTTCAAACCTAGGCTCGTGGGAGTGGAATCTTATAGATAACACTATCAAGATCAATGACATGTGGGCAGAGATGCTTGGCTACACAAAAGAAGAGCTGGAGCCCACCACCTTTGATACCTTCACCCGCTTCGTTCACCCCAAGGACCTTGATAGGGCCATGAAGCTGCTTGAAGATCACAAACTCGGCAAGAGTGAATTCTATAGTTGTGATCTTAGGATGCAACACAAGGATGGCCATTGGATCTGGGTCTTCGATCGTGGACAAGTGATAAGCCGCGATGAGAATGGGAAGGCCCTGCTCATGAGTGGAACCCATGCAGACATCACTGAGCGCGTCCTCCAGGCAGAAGCACTTGAGCAAAGCGAAGAAGAAAGCAGAAGACTTTTTGAGGCAATGAACCAAGGCTTCGCATACTGCCAGATTCTCCTTGACGAGGAAGGGAACCCCAATGACTTTCTCATCCTCAGGGTAAACAAGAACTTTGAAACACAGACCGGCCTCATTCCTGAGTTTTCTGTGGGGAAGCGAATCACAGAACTCTTGCCGCATGTAGAGCCCTATTGGTTCACTCATAACGGGGAGGTTGCACTTACAGGGAAATCAAAAACGTTTGAGGCTTTCAACAGTGACTTGAACCGACTCTTCAGGATCTCCTCATTCAGCCCTTCATATGGCTACTTTGCCATGATCATCGATGACATCACTGGCCAAAAGCAGATGGAAAAACAATTATACTATGAGAAGACCCTGTTCGAAACCACACTGCTCTCTGTTGGTGATGGTGTTATTTCCACCGATGCAGAGGGGAATGTTCAATTCATGAACAAGGTAGCTGAAAAGCTCACCGGCTGGCAGGCAGACGAGGCAAAAGGCCGGCCATTTGAAGAGGTATTCAAGATTCTCTGCGGGAGCGACCGCCACCCTTGTCCAAATCCAGTGAAACAGGTACTGGAGACCAAGAGACAGGTTGAACTGGACGAGGATACCATTCTGATCGCTCGTGATGGGGACGAGCGTTTCATCAACGACAGCACAGCCCCCATTCTCAGCGCCAACCAAAACGTTACCGGTGTTGTCCTTGTCTTCAGGGACAGTACCAACCAACGGGTCAAGCAGGATGAGATCCGGACGCTGAGCGTGACAGACCCCCTGACCACGCTCCCCAACCGGCGCTATTATGAGCAAGCAAAAGAGGAGTTGAATGAGGAGCCCTACTACCCCCTTACCTTGGTACTTGCCGATGTAAACGGGCTCAAGCTTACCAATGATGCGTTCGGTCATAAGACTGGTGACGAGTTGCTGCGCAAGGTCTCTGAAATCATGCGCAAGACCTGCAGGGATGACGATATTGTCAGCAGGATTGGTGGTGATGAGTTCGTACTTCTGCTTCCTCAAACCGATGCGCTTCATGCACAGGCCATTGTAAATCGTATCAACAAGGCTTTGGAGAAGGAGAAGATCAGGGGAATCCAGCTCTCTGTCTCCTTTGGCTATGCAGTAAAGGAAAAGGACGAGGAGAGTTACGAGGATACATTCAAGGTTGCAGAGGACTCAATGTACCGCAACAAGCTCAAGCAGAGCATGACCTTCAAGAAACAGGTAATCGACACCCTGCTCTCCAAGCTTTTTGAACAGGAGGAAGGAGCCGAGGAACATAGCAATCTGGTTGCATCCTTGGCGAGTGCGTTTGCTGAGGTGCTTGGATATCGTAAGGAAGAGGTGAAAAATCTCAGGCTTGCAGGGCTGTACCATGACCTGGGCAAGATTGCCATCACCCCGTCCATTCTCTCCAAACCAAAGGAAGAACTCACCCGAACCCAGGTCATGGAATTGCAGAGACACACTGAAATCGGATACAACATTCTTCGCTCTGTTGGGGAGTATGCCCCCTTTGCAGAGGCGGTGTTGCATCATCACGAAAAGTGGGATGGTAGTGGATATCCACAGGGTCTGAAACAGGAAGAAATTCCAGAGAGCGCCCAAATCCTTGCCATTGCAAACACATATGCAGACCACCTTCCCTCACTGGGGTTGGAAAAAACCATTGCATTCATGCAGGAACGGTCAAATACCTATTTCAACCCAGCATTGCTTGAAACATTCATAACCAAGGTAGTAAAGGCTCAATCCTGACGGAAACCAGTCTACAATGTGAGCAATAGTACGATCAGCTCTCCCTGGTTACACTACCCGCCTGGTAGGTTTTCTGTGTTGATCCATAGACCAGGCCAACGACAGCAAGCAGAATTCCCGAGATGATTAACAGCCACTCCACAGGAACCCTGTCAGCCAGGGGGCCGAAGAGCAAGATTCCCAGCGGTATTGCACTCCCACTGAGCAGCTGTACAATGGAGAACACCCTTCCCATCTTGTCTTCATCGGTTATCTCCTGGATCATGACAATCTCAGCAGAATTCAAGACGGGAACAAAGATACCCCCAAGACCCAAGATGATAAGGTAGAGCAGGAATGTGGGAGCAACTCCCAGAAGGGCAAAACTTACCCCGAAGGCAACCAGGGAGAGGGCAATGGCACGAACCTTATTGGAAAAGGACCCCTTCAGGGAAATGATCAGGCCACCCAGCAAGGTGCCCGCAGTCCACACCATCTCATTTGCGGTAAGGAACCATACCTCACCACCAAAGCTTCGTTCCACCAACAAGGGAGTCAGGATTGCAGCAGGGGTGATGAGGAAGAACGAGAAACCATAACAGATCAGAAGATTACGCAAGAGATGGTTGTGAAAGGTGTAGGAGAGCCCCTTCTTGATATCCTGGATCATACTGGTCCCTTCCTCCGACCGCTTCCTTGCCCCTACATTGATAAAGGAAAAAGTCACCACTGCAAAGATGGCAGTGAGAACATCAAGCAAGAGTGTCCAGGTAAGGTCGAACAACCCCAGCATCATGCCACCAACGGCTGGAGAGAGAAGCAACAGCACTGAATTGATGCTCTGGTTCACCCCTTGGATTCGAACAAGATGTTCTTCACTGACCAATTGGGGAATGATGGCATTCACGGCAGGTGTCTGTACCCCGCTACCGAGGGAACGTACCACCGAAACAGCAAGCAGGGCTGTGATCGACTTTGACCCACTTGCATAGAAGAGAGCAAGGCCCAGCGTTGCAATGGCAATGAAACTGTCAGAGAGCATGATCAGGTGCTTACGGTTGTAGCGGTCTGCCCACACCCCGCTGGAGAGACTGATCAGGAGATGGGGAACCATCTGGGCAAGGGTGGCATACATCAGGAACACTCCTGATGAGGTCTCAAGGGTGATGTGCCAGATAATGGCATACCCTACGACTGAGGAGCCAAACAGTGAAAGATTTTGGCTGATCAGGAACAGGACAACAGATTTTGTGAATAAAGCGTTGCTGCTTTTTATTTTCATAGTGGTACCATAGATTTATATATGAACAGGGAACAGATACTCCCTTCCGGCTTTAGCACTGTGGCGAGCGAGGTAGACTCAGTCAAGTGGGTTACTTCGGTAGCGGACACAATTCCTTCCAGCTTTTTTTGCCTCATATAGGCAGGAATCAGCCTCCCGGTACAGCTCATCAAAACTTGTGGTGATTGCAGAAGATACTCCCATGGAAACTGTCAGACGAATTGAATGTTGCTCATGGTTGCATACTTGCTGCTCAATATGTTTCCTAAGATGTTCAGCACAAGCGATCATCTCATCCCTACTCTTTTGGGAACTGAAAATGGCAAACTCCTCACCTCCAAACCTACAGACGATGCAAGCCTCATCAACTTCCTGCTTAAGGATGGAACCAATGGACTGTAGCACAGCATCGCCTGAGCGATGTCCCCACTGGTCGTTGATCTGCTTGAAGTGGTCAATATCAACATAGATAAGATGGGAAGGCCCGGAAGTCAGCAAAAGTTGTTTCTCCACCTTCTCGATAAATGTCTGTCTATTATAGAGTCCGGTAAGCCCATCAATCTCTGCCCGGTGTTGCATCTCTTCTGCACGTTGTTTCAGCAGGGTAATATCCTGGATCAGGGTAATGGTACCGATTGCCTCTGTTGCTTTGGAGGTAATCGGATATAGTTCAGCAGAAAGCGACCTCTCTCCCAAGACAAATTCGAAAGAGTTTCTCTCGCCTCGGCGTACAGCTTTGCCCCATCGGGGAATCTCGAGATAAATCTGCTTCTCAATCAAATGCATATCTGCTTTCAGCAACTCTTTTGCTGCCGGGTTCATATCTACGACATGCCCTTCCCCATCACAGATGACAATTCCTTCCCCAAGGAACCGAAACGCCTGTTCCCTTGCCAATGGGGCAAGCTTGAGCAAATCAAAACGATAGATTCCATAAAGCAGAAAAAGCCCAGATAGGGCAAAGACGCCGCTGATGGGCAATATCTGGAGGAACTGTTCATTACTCACTACCTTTGCCATGGCGTAGAGAAAAGGGATCACCATCCCCAGCAACAATATGTATGCTTGTTTTCTCATGGAGGTACTGGTGGTAACAACAAAGATTATCACCAAGGAGAGGGAGAACACCATGAGAAAGAAATTACCTGAGATCAGAAATTTTCCAAGCACCGTGGTCTCAACCACCAGCGTTGAATACTGGGATGAGGTAACCAAGGAGACCGAGTGACGAATCCAGTGATGCAGGAAATCTGTCCCTACCAAAAGAATACCAATTCCTTGATAGAAATACAGAATCCTGGCTATGTGGGTCTGTTTCTCTCTCCAATATCCTGTATATGCCAAGCAGAACAACAAGGTGGCAACGGGAGTATAGAATACGCCGATCTGGCAAACATTCCGCCATAGCACCTTGAAGAAAAAGGTATAGCTGATCATCTCGGCGAACGAAGTCAGCGCCAGATGAGCATAAAGAGAACGGCAATGAACAACTCGTTTGCTGTTCGCTTACTTCGTACCCTCCAAACTGCAACAAGTACTCCCACGAGCATGCCGATGGAAAGCAAGTTG
>NZ_JBFXGH010000119.1:0-6631 GCF_050178175.1 Sphaerochaeta sp. | reverse complement strand
GGCCGGGCTTTATGTATCTTTGCTTTCCAAAGCACTCCCATTCCATGCTACTATTCCCAGAAGGACAAACCAATGAAAACACTACAGGAACGCATACACCATATTCAGAACCTACTTCACTTGGATGATGCTCAGATGGCTGAGAAACTTGGATTGGAAGAAGAGGCATACCAGAGAGGGATTGAAACTTCTTCCTCTGAACTCCTGGAACTTCTTTGTACTACCTTTGGGGTTTCCCTCTCTTATCTTGAAGAAGGGAAGGGGAGCATTTTTTGTGAAAGACCTCTCCCCATTGCCGATATCCTTGCCTTTCGGGATGCACGTAACTGGAAACAATTTCACTCACCCAAGGACCTGGCGATTTCTCTTAGCCTCGAATCCTCTGAATTACTGGAATGCTTCCAGTGGTCAGGTGAGGATGTTCATGCTAAGAAGAAACAGAAGCAGATGGAAGAGGAGCTGGCAGATATTCTCATCTACTCCGTGCTGTTTGCCGATTCCATTGGGGTTGATATCCCTACAATTATCGAGAGAAAGCTGTGTAAGAACGCAGAGAAGTATGATGTAAAGAAAGCGTATGGATCAGCAAAGAAGTATACAGAGCTCCAGTAATTCCTTACGCGACAATTCTTGGAGTGTGGTACACTAGAGTGATGCCACGGAGGGTGTGATGCTTGTATACGAAGGGGATAAGCAGCAATTCTTGTCAGACGTTCAGGATAATTCAATCGACCAGAAGATTGAAATGAATATGTGGAACAGGCTTCATAAAAGAGTCAGTTCAAGTGAAGAACAGTCCTGGCGTAACTCATTGAATTACATGCAGAATGTATTACTCGACTCTGAGATCCCTGACACCTCCGGTGTAGCTATTGAATTTGGAATACCCAATACCAATAAACGAGTCGATTTCATCCTTACAGGATTGGACAAAGAGAACCAGCACAATGCGGTAATCGTTGAGCTGAAGCAGTGGAGTAAGGTTGAACCTGTTCCCTATGTCGACCAACTCCTGGAGGCTGAGATCATCGATGTGCAGACACGTTTCTCCCATGGACAGCAACTAGTTCACCATCCCTCCTACCAGGCATGGTCCTACCGCTCCCTTATCTCCAATTTCAACGCAAATGTCCATGCGATTCCAATCCATTTGGAGAGCTGTGCGTATTTACACAACTACGTACCTCCCGAAGATGACCCACTGAAACAGCACTACTTCCAAAGCATTCTTGATGAGTCTCCTCTGTTTTATCGGAGTGATGTCAAGAAGCTCAGGGAGTTCATCAAGAAGTACATCCATACAGGGGATGCAAAGCAAACCTTGTACTACATCGATAACGGTGAGATTCGGCCCTCCAAGAGCCTGCAAGACTCCCTTTCTGCAATGCTGAGAGGGAAAGAGGAGTTCATACTCATAGACGAGCAAAAGATAGTCTATGAGCAGATGCTCTCCTTTGCTCGCAGAAGTAAAGAGGACGGGAGGAAACGGGTTTTCATTGTACAAGGGGGACCAGGAACGGGGAAGACAGTAGTTGCCATCAACCTTCTTGTGCAGTTGATCAATGATGATCAGGTGTGCGCATACGTGACAAAGAACAGTGCCCCCCGTAAGGTGTTTGAGGCAAAGCTCCGCTCTGGTGCGTTCAAGAGAAATAATATCAGCAGCTTGTTCAAAGGTTCCACGGCATTTGTTGATGCAGATACCAATGACTTCGGTACCCTCATTGTTGATGAGGCACACCGGCTCAACAAACGCTCCCAACAGGGACCGAAGGTTACCGGTGAAGATCAGATCAAGGAGATCATCAACGCAAGCAGGTGCAGCGTGTTCTTTATTGATGAAGACCAGCGCGTTACTGCTCAGGATTATGGTGACAGAGCTCAAATTCTCTATTGGGCCAAAGCTTTCAACGCAGAAGTGCAGGAGGGGAGGCTTCTCTCCCAGTTCCGTTGCAATGGTTCTGATGGATATCTTTCATGGCTTGATGGAGTACTGGGAATCCAGGAAGAGACAGCCAATCCCACCTTGGAAGGCATCGATTATGACTTCCGGGTAGTGGATGATCCCAATGAACTGCGTAGACTCATTGAAGAGAGAAATAGGGAAGATGATAAAGCCAGGATTGTAGCAGGATACTGTTGGGATTGGGTGAGTAAGAACAATCCAGATTCAGTTCCAGATATTACCATTGATGACTTTTCCATGTACTGGAACCTCAGCAGTGATGGTACCTATGCAATTTCCAAAGGGTCGATCAACCAAGTTGGCTGCATCCATACCACCCAGGGACTTGAATTCAGCTATGTCGGGGTGATCATAGGGGATGACCTCCGATTTGAGAAAGGGAATGTCATCTCTGATTACACCAAGCGAGCAAGAACCGACCAATCATTGAAAGGTTTGAAAGGACCTATCAGGAAGGGTGATCAGGAGGCAATGAAAACAGCCGACATCATCATACGCAATACCTATCGCACACTCATGAGCCGGGGGATGAAAGGCTGTTATATCTATTGTACAAATAAAGAGCTTGCTCACTTCCTGAAGACCAGAATACTTGGGTATGGAGAAGAAAAAGAAAGTCTTTTGTTGGCAGCAGAGAAGATAGAGTAAAAGGAATTACCATTCTGGAAAAGGGACTGGAGAATAGAAGATAATGAAATGAGTGTCTATAAAGAGTATTATGCAAGGCCTGGATGATGCCGTCAAATATCAGGAAGGAAAAATTGTTGCCAGAAAGACAAGAATCGCCGTCAAACCGGTGGAGACTTTTAGTGGGGAAGAAATCAAGTTTATCCGTCAAAGTGTCGGCTTGAGCCAAGTTGTCTTCGCTTCCTCCCTTGGGGTTTCCAAGAAGACAGTTGAAGCGTGGGAACGCGGTAGAAATAAGCCGGAAGGACCATCTAGAAGGTTGCTTCAGTTGATTAGGGACAATCCTAAGGTAATTGAACAGTACATGCTCAAAGCGTGATAAGTGAGTAATTGTTCCCAGAATCCCCAATAACTCTCATGAAAAGATTCTCTTTGATTCTTTCAACATATCTGTTGATAGTAAATTGCCATAACTACTACTATACTATTGCTAAAGTTCAAAAATAGGTTATAATTGATACTATGATAGCACTTATGAGTCCATCAATAGCCCAGAAGAAGATTGCACAGAACCTGAAAGAGCGCAGATTGCAAATGAACTTGACCCAAGAAGGGTTATCAGCTCGCTCGGGAGTTCCCTTGGCAACCCTACGCAAGTTTGAACAACAAGGCGTCATATCGCTGGAATCGCTCTTGAAGCTTATGATGGTGCTGGGGATGTTGGAAGCTATGGTTGAAGCCACAAAGGTTTCACAAACTTCATTCTCCTCAATAGATGAAGTCATCGCATTGGAGGCTTTGCCAAAGCGGAAGCGGGGAAGGAAAGCATGAAACCTTACAAAGCGGTGAAGACCATAGCCGTGAAGATCAATTTTGATAATGAAACCATTCCTGTTGGTCGTCTGGCATTGAAAGATCGTCGTATCTACTTCTCGTATGAACTGTCTTTCCTCGAACAAGGCCTTGAAATCTCTCCATTCTCTCTTCCCTTGCAAGTAGGTGTGAAGACTTTCGACCATAGTTTGTTTGAAGGATTGCCTGGTGTATTCAATGACAGTCTTCCTGACGGTTGGGGTAGGCTTCTCATAGATCGTTTTGTTCGCTCTCAAGGTATCTTTCCATCAGAGCTTTCTCCCTTGGATCGATTGGCAATGATTGGATCGCAAAGTCTTGGCGCATTGGTATATGAACCTGAGTATGATGTTCCTTTTGATGGTGGGCCAGTTGACTTGAACGTTGTTGCATCAGAGGTACAAGAAGTACTTGAGGGATCCTCCTCAGAGGTTGTAAGCCGTCTTCTTGTGTTGAATGGATCCTCCTCTGGCGCACGACCAAAGGCATTAATTGGTGTTTCTGAGAACAAAGAGCGAATTCTTCATGGAAAAGAATCATTTACCGCGGGGTATGAGCCTTGGTTGGTGAAATTTCCAAACACACAAGATGGTATCGATGCTGGTGCTATTGAGTATGTGTATGCCTTGATGGCAAAGCAGTCAGGCATACTCATGCCCGAAGTTCACTTATTCTCAGCCCATGAAGGACCGGGGTATTTTGCTGCCAAGCGGTTTGATCGAAATGGGGCTAAGCGCTTGCATATGCACACTGCTAGTGGGTTGTTACATGCTGATTTTCGCTTTCCCTCACTTGATTACCAAGACTTGCTGAATCTTACATCCATGTTGACCAAGGATGTCCGGGAGGTAGAGAAAATGTATCGTCTTGCAGTATTCAACGTCCTAGCGCATAATCGTGATGACCATGCGAAAAACTTTAGCTTCCTCATGGATGCATACGGGAATTGGACACTCTCTCCGGCCTATGACCTTACCTTCTCATCCGGCCCAGGAGGGGAGCAAAGTACCATGGTCATGGGGGAAGGAAAGTATCCTGATGTAGAGCATCTTTTCAGGCTGGGACTGAATGCCAAGCTTTCGAAGCAGCAGATTTCTTCAATCATTGACCAGACTCGTACAGCACTCTCAGGGTGGAATACACTTGCAAGGCAATATGGCGTAAGCAATGAGAATATCACTCATATTGCAAAACAGATCTGTCAGTAGATCCTAGCGGCAGAGGTCTTTCAGTCCTTCCCAGATCATGACCATCGCCATCGTATCCAATTCGCAGTACTTCAGAAGGGCCTTCTGTATTTCGCTGCGTTCATAGTCTGACATCTCCTCGAACTGCATCCTTGCATATGCGGTGAGAGCGGCACCCCCTTCCCTGAGTTCATCATCACTGCTCAGAATTTCAAGATCCTTCTCAGAGACATCCTGGAACATCCTTGGCAGCAGCTTGTAGGGGTCGGTTGCCTTTCCATCCTTGATCTTGACCCATTGCCAGTCCTTGAAGTTTGTACTCCTGATCCCCCCCTTTGCCCCATAGATTGGCTTTGAGTATTTCTCTTGCAACAACGTTGAACTGTTCAGTATTGCCGGGAGTACCTGCTTGATGGAATTGGACCCCTTTGTGGCCGGATCATAGTAGTAACGTTTCACAACTTCCCACAGGTCAACCATGTCTCTTTCTCCGCTCCACTGCTCAGGGGACTTGCCTGTCGCATGGGTGATGGTCTTGATGAAGCTCAGGAGTTGCGCTCTGTCAGGGATGGATCCTGTATCAGAGGTGAGTTGCTGATAGATCAGGTTGAGGAAGGTATTCTCATGATTGGAGTAGCGAAAAACACTTCCCTGGTCATGGTCCAACTGTCCTTTCAGTGCCCGTATGAACTCGTAATTGGGAAATACCCCGCGTTCTGTGTTCAGATACTCTCCAGCGTGTTCAACCGTACCGTCCTCATGGACGATATGATGGGAGAACTGAAAGGCCACTCCCTCATAGGGGTGGAGACCTGCATGGAAGGGGATGGCAACCATGGTAGTCTCGAAGTCGATGAAGTGAAGGGGGAAGACCCAGCTCTCCATCTCACTTTTTATTTGACTACTGTTGTCAAGCCCTAAATGCAAGGAATTGAATTTTTCTTATCCGTCATAGATATTGCAAATCTTGAGGCACACCCAAGCTGCCACCGGGTGGCTTGCAGTTTCTGAGAACAGTGCTATACTTCAGTTACAGAACTTAAGCGAATTTCTTTGGATTAGAGGTAGTTGCAGCTGCCTCTTTCCTTTTTGTCCTGTCAATCTCCTCCATCTGCTTTCTGGTAGAATCGGGCAGATACTCAAGCAATCCCGCAAGCTTGTGGTATTGGAGTCTTCTCCGGAAAGCCGCCAGGCCCTGCTGCTTGGTGAACTCATAGATCCCGTTGCTCTTCACCAGGATGTAGCTCAACTGGATCATCTTCTTGGCCACCGCAACAGCCGCAACCGGTTTGCTCTTGCCCCTCAATCGTAAATACTCGTATTTCTCAGAAAGCGGGTTGCTTTTGGTCTTGGTTGAGGCCACCCAGGCCGCCTGGATGATATTCCTCCTGATGCACTTGTTGCCCATGTGGGAGATATGCCCCTTGCTGACCTTGGTTCCCGAATCAAACCTTCTCTCCGAGAGCCCGACATAGTTCACATAGCTGTCGGGGGAGTTGAATCGGGACCCGTCGCCGAGGAAGGCAATCTGGGAGGCAGCCGTCATCAGCCCGATCCCGGGAATCGAGAACAGGGAAAGCGCCTCCCTTGGGTGGGAAAGGCAGATATCACGCAACCTCTGCTTGCATTGCTCCAATTGATCGGTCACATTCCCGATCTGGTCGGAGAGCATAATCGCCTGCTCGATTGCAAGACCGTCCTCGCACAGCAGCCTGTTGGCCAATGTCAGCCTTGACTCTTCCGTCTTCAGTTCCGACTTCTTGATGAACGGATGCCCCATCGAGTTGAACAAGGCATACAGCCGGTTGACCAGCATCGTGATCTCCTGGGCGAGAAACACCTCAAGGGAGACGGCCGACCGTTCGGCCTGCTCTTCCCTGGTCGGGATCGAGACTGTGGGCCATTCATCCCTGGGCATGTTCCTGGCAATCCTCACGATTTTCTCGCTGTCCGCTTTGTCTGTTTTGAGGGTGCTGTTGAAGATGTTGTAGAGCTTGGC
>NZ_JBFXGH010000118.1:0-6744 GCF_050178175.1 Sphaerochaeta sp. | reverse complement strand
ATCTTCATCTCTTTGCTCCTTACTTATCAGCCAGGACGCTCCTGACCTTCTTCGCGACATCCTCCGCCAACAAGCCGTAGTGCCTGAGCAGGATCTCGTAGTTCTCCGCACTGGTGCCGTAGCGGTCATCCACCCCCAGCATCTCGATGGGCAGACGGCTCTTGGAAAGTGCCTGGCACACCACGCTGCCCAGCCCGCCGATGATGTTGTGTTCCTCTGCGGTCACCACGCCCTTCACCCCGTCACAGAAGCCGAGCAGGGCCTCGGTGTCCAGCGGTTTGATTGTCGACACATTGACCACACGCGCAGAGATGCCTTCCTGGGCGAGGGTCCTTGCAGCCTCCATGGACTGCTGCACCATCACGCCGGTGGCGAAGATCACCACGTCCCCTCCGTCGACCATCTGGGTCATCTTGCCGATGTGGTACTCCTCGTCCGGGTCGGTCACCACCGGCAAATCGTTTCGGTTGATGCGCAGGTACATCGGTCCCTTCTCCTCGACCATCGCCCTGACCATCTTCTCGGTCTCCACTGCGTCACAGGGGCTGAGCACGGTCATGTGCGGCAGCACCTGCATCAGCGCAATGTCGTCGATGCTCTGGTGCGTCTTGCCGTCGCCATAGTCAGAGAGCCCGGCACTCGAGCCGCAGATCTTCACGTTCAGGTTCGCGATCGTGATCGAGGAGCGGATCTGGTCGTATGCTCGCCCGGAGGCGAACACCGCGAACGAGTTCATGAACGGCACCTTGCCCGTCAGCGAGAGCCCGGCCGACACGCTGGCCATGTTCTGCTCGGCGATCCCCATCTGGAAGTAGCGCTCGGGGTATTCCGCTGCGAACAGCTTGCTCATCGTGGAGTTGCCCAGGTCGGCTTCCAGCATCACGATATCTTTGTTGTCCTTTCCCAGCTCGACCAATGTCTCGCCGTAGGTTGTCCTCAGGCTGTCTGTCGTCCTCATGCCTCTACCTCCTTCCTCATGTCGGCTATGCACTGCCATGCCATCTTGTATTCTTCTTCCGTCATCGCCGCGTTGTGGTACTTGGCCTTACCTTCTGCAAAGGGGAAGCACTTGCCCTTGATGGTGTGTGCCATGATCGCCGTCGGACCTTCCCTGTATGCCTTGGCAGCATCAATTGCCTCCAGGATCTGCACCATGTCGTGCCCGTCGATCTCGATGACGTTCCACCCGAATGCCTTCCACTTCTCCACCAGGTTCTCAATCGGGAAGATCTCTGCGGTGGTGCTGGTCGCCTGTACGCCGTTCCAGTCCACGATGGCGGTCAGGTTGCTTGCCTTGAACACCGAGGCTGCCATCACGGCCTCCCATACCTGTCCCTCTGCAAGTTCGCCGTCTCCCAGGATGGTGTATACGCGGCTGTCGCTCTTATCCAGCGTGAGGCCAAGGGCGACACCGAGGGAAACCGACAGTCCCTGTCCCAGGCTCCCGGTCACCGCCTCGATGCCCGGGGTCTTGTCCATATCCGGGTGTCCCTGCAGGATGCCCTCGAAGGTCTTCACCTTGCCCAGCTCGCTACGATCGAAGTACCCCAACTCGGCAAGGCATGCATACTGCACCAGGACCGCGTGCCCCTTGCTCATGATCAAGCGATCACGGCTGGGATCCTTCGGGTCGTCCTTGTTCACCTTCATCGTGTGGAAGTACAGGGCCGCCATCACATCCGCTATCGAGCTGCTGCCGCCCAGGTGCCCCACCTTGCCCGGCGGGATCATCTCCAGGATGTTTGCACGTACCTGGATCGCCTTCAGCTTCAGTTCCTTTACCAATTCTTGAGAATAGTTCATCTTCTCGCTCCTTGCTACGCTTACATTATTCAGCAACAGGTGACTCCGCCATCCACCGGCAGGGCAACTCCATTGATGAAAGAGGCCTCTTCGCTTGCGAGGTACAAAACAGCGTTTGCAACATCATCAGATGTGGCAAGACGCCCCAATGGAACCTCATCAAACCGTTGTTGTTTCTTTACCGGGTCCTTGAACATCTCCTGCACAAGCGGTGTATCGACTGTGCTGGGGTGAATTGAGTTGCACCTGATGTTCTCACTTCCGTATCTACTGGCAATGGACTTGGTCAGCAGTGTGACCGCACCCTTGGTGGTGGTATACGCCTCAGGGGTGTAGCGGTGCCCGATCAAACCACAGACAGAGGAGGTGTTGATGATTGCCCCACCACCCTGTTTGCGCATGACAGGAATCACGTACTTGGTGCCGAGGAATACTGAACCAACATTGACGAGCATCATGGTGTTGAACTCACTGATGACCATCTCCTCGATTGGTTTTCTGATGTTGATCCCGGCATTGTTCACCAGGACATCAATCCTGCCCTCTTTTGCCACTACGGTATCAATGGTCTCTTTCCATGCTTCTTCGCTGGTAAGATCCATCTGGATGAAGCTTGCGGGATAGGAGCTCTTTACGAGTTCTGCTTCCAACTCCATCCCTTTTTTCTCATCAAGGTCGAGGATGTACAGCTTTGCACCATTTTTACAGAGCTTCTCAACCATGACTGCTCCCAGGCCACCGGCTCCGCCGGTGACCAGGATGACTTTATCTTTTACATTCACGATTAACTTCCTTTATTGTGGTTCGCTAGCGCTGGTTTTCTTCTGCAAGCGGCTGTTTTTTACACCACTGATAAAAATCCAGACAATAGCAAGCATCAATACGATACCAACGGGACGACCCAGCAATGGGATGAGTGAACCCTGTCCCTGCATGAGGGCCTGGCGGAAACTGATGTCAGCCGTAGGTCCAAGAATGATTCCCAGTACCAGAGGTGCCATCGGATAGTTGAGCTTGCGCAGGATGTATCCGAGGATACCGAAGATGAACATGACATGGATGTCAAAGATGTTCACGTTTCCAGCATACGCTCCGATGACCGTCAGGGGAACAATGATCGGCATCAAGATCTTCCGGTTTATCTTCAGGATCTTTACCATTGGCTTGGTGAGCAGCAGACCGAATACCAACATCGATGCGGTTGCGATCAAAAGCGTCACTGCAGTCAGGTAGAGGAAGTCCGGGGATTCAAGTGCGAGCATTGGACCCGGCTTGATACCATGGAGCCAGATGGCTGCAAGGAACATGGCCGCTGGGGGAGATCCAGGAACAGCAAGGGTAAGCAGGGGGATCATCGCACCGCCGATACAGGCGTTGTTCGCTGTCTCAGCAGACGCGAGGCCTTCATAGCTTCCCTTTCCAAAAAGATGTCCATGCTTGCTGCGTCGCTTGCCAACATCATAGCTAACCCAAGCCGCAATATCTTCACCAGCACCCGGGACTGCCCCGATGCCACTTCCGATAAAGCCGGAGCGGACAGCTGTAGAAAGTACATCCTTTACCATACTCTTATCGGGAAGCACTTTTCCTAGCTGGCTCTCAATGGAGTATGGGATATCTTCCTGTAAGACAGAAAGAATCTCAGAGATGCCAAATACACCGATAAGTGCAGGAATCAGGGAGATACCACCCATCAAGTCATAGCTGCCATAGGTAAACCTTGGGAACGCATAGACGGCATCCAGACCGATCATGGCAGTAAAGAATCCCAGGAATCCTACGATCCAACCCTTGAGAGGAGTACTCTGTGTGGAGAGGTTGCCGCAGATCATGATGCCGAAGACGGAGATAAGGAAATACTCCCACTGGCCGAACTTCAGGGCGATCTTATAGAGGAATGGGGTCAGGAAGATCAACAAGAGAATCGAGATCAGTGTACCTACAAACGAGGCAATGATACCAACTCCAATCGCTTGTCCACCATGACCTTGTTTTGCAAGGATAAATCCATCCAAGGCGGTTGCCGCCGCTGATGGTGTCCCAGGGATGTTGATCATAATTGCCGAATAACAACCACCCATGACAGCTCCGACGTAGACTCCGAGGAGGAAGGCTACGGCAGTGGCAAGCTGCATTGAGTAGGTAAGGTTGATCAGCAGGGCGAGGGCCATGGTAGCGGTCAGTCCTGGAACTGCTCCAACCACGATACCGGCCACGGTTGCAATCATTGTAACGAATACCTGTGGAAATCCGAACGCCTGTGCTGCTGCGGACCCGAACAGGGCAAATTGCTGTGCAAATGCTTCAAACATAGGTGCTCCCACCTCTATGGAAGAGGAATTTTAAAGACATACTGGAAAATAGCGCTGATCAGTAACGCTGAAAGGACTGAAATAATGATATTCTTCAACCAGGTTGTAGATTTCAGATACCAGAAGGTAACAACCAGATAGAGAAAGGTGGCTATTGCAAAATGGATTCTACCAATCAAGCCATAGATATAGACCACCATAAAGAATGAGAGAATGACTACGCGTTTTGATTCGGGGTTGAGGAACAAAGCAATCAGGTTGTCCTTTCGAAATGTAGCTTTTGTTGCTGCTACACTCCCCCCTCGAATTGACCCCACCAACATGACGATTCCGAACAGACAGAATATGATTCCCAGAATGAATGGGAAAAATCCTGGTGCATCGAGAAAACTGTTGAACACCTTCATTCCCAAGGACTCAACAATAAGATAAATTCCGAATGCCAACAGGAGTATACCCATGATAAGATCGGAAGCAGTTGTTTTCTTTATTTGGCTCATGCAACTATCCTTTTCCTAATAATTTCGGGAGATGGGAAACCATCCCCCGAAGCAAGACATATTATTTTTTGATGTTCTGCTTAGCCACGTCCCAGTCAAAGTCTGCAAGCTTGGGAATACCAAACTCAGCTGGACTCTTAACGGTGGAACCGACGTTGTGCAAGGTCCAGGCATATCCAGCTTCCTGGATTGCAAGGAACCTGTCAGCATCTTCGCCAGCATACCCAGCAAGAACCAATCCCTGCTCTCTTGCATAGTCAACGATCTCAGGCTGCTCTACTGCCCAGTAGAAGGCCTCAGTCAGACCATCAAGGATGTTCTGAGGTACATCACGGGGGATCAAGAGAGGCCAAGTCTCACTGAGCAAGGGAATGTTCTCTGCATTTTCCTGCACCTTCGTGATGGAGGGAATGTTGAGTCCGAAGTCAGTGTAGTCATTGGTATCAGTGATGGCGAGGGCACGAAGCTGCCCAGCCTTGATGAAGTCAATCAAGGAGGAGAAGGTACCCATGGCAATTTCTGCATCACCTGCAATGACATTGATACCAGCCTGGCGGCAGGAACCAGCGGTCATGTAGTTGGGAGCATCGATGCCAGCAATTTCACGGATTGCCTCGAAAAGAACGTGGGGGCCAACACCAAAGCCGCTGATTGCCATATTCTGCTTGCCGCTATTGAGGTAAGCCACTGCATCTGCATACGTTTGGATGTCGGAATCTGCAGCAACAACAAGAGCAGCTGCACCCATGTAGGCGTGGAAGGAAGCCCAGTCAGCCCAATAGGTGTCACTGGTGCCCATTACGCGGAATCCAGAGATTGGACCACTACCGGTTGCAAACATACTGTAACCATCATGCTTCTTGCTGTACATTACAGTATTAGCAGCAACTGCGGATGCAGCACCTTCCTGGTTGACCACATTGATGGTTTCCCCAAGATACTCTTCCATCTTTGCGATAACCGGGCGAACAGCGGTATCAGTACCACCACCGGCTCCGAAGCCGACATATACTACCGGCTGTGTCTTAGGCCAAAGCTTGGTGCTTTCAGCCTCTTTCTGACCTTCTGCGAACAGTGAAGTCGCAACCAACAGTACCAGAAGGATAACAAGAATTCTGTTTTTCTTCATACAAAACTCTCCTTTTATTTTTTTATGGCATAAGCCATAAAATTACTCATAAGTTATATGACGTCCTATAAGTTATAAGACCCATACAAGGCATTTCACTCATCAGCTTCATCTGTTACTAAAACCTACAGCTCAGCTAACTCTGAAATCCGGTCCACAGTCTTGGCCACATGCTCTCGCATCAGCCTGGCTGCCTCTTCCCTATTATGTTCCTTTAATGCTTCGAGGATGACCCGGTGATAATACCGTCCATCATGCATACCCAAATGAGTGACAATGGACTCCATGCTTGCATTCATCAAATCCTGCATGAAAAGAGCCACATTAATCAGCATGTTGTTTTTCGTTGCTTTTGCGATAGCCATATGGAACTGGATATCATCGTGGGCAAATACCTTTATATCAGTGGTATTCTGCTCCATCCGGACAACAATTGCCTCAAGTGCGTCACATTCCTCTTTCGTGATTCTCGTAGCGGCTATCTCCGTTGCCCCTACTTCCATTACCATCCTGTACTCAAGAATCTCCTGCAAGGAGTTCTTATCAATCATGAACATGGGAAACAACATGTCACGGTAATTTTCACTGGTCACTCTCCTGATGAAGGACCCTTCCCCGTGGCGTGTCTCTATGATTCCCAAGGCCTTGAGCTTCTGCATCGCCTCACGAATGCTGATGCGGCTCACTCCAAATTCTTGCCTCATTTCATTTTCGGAAGGAAGCTTTGCGCCCTCCTTCCATTTATTGCTCTTGATCTGGGCAAGTAACTGTTCATATACTTGGTTGGAAATCTTCTCTTGTCTCACAATTTTCGTTGAATTCTGTTGCGGCATTAAAAGCTCCCCCCAAGTCAGTATCACTGATAGGTTATCATACAAGTGTTATCTGTCAAGCATTTTTTTTACACTATTTTATTATAGTATAGCTATATCGATATATTAATACCGAGTGAAGGGTTTCTATCTTGCCCCTCTTCCACCCATTCAACTCTCTTTATTCT
>NZ_JBFXGH010000117.1:0-6918 GCF_050178175.1 Sphaerochaeta sp. | reverse complement strand
GACCGCTACGGCACCAGTGCGGAGAACTACGAGATCCTGCTCAGGCACTACGGCTTGTTGGCGGAGGATGTCGCGAAGAAGGTCAGGAGCGTCCTGGCTGATAAGTAAGGAGCAAAGAGATGAAGATTGGATTTATCGGACTCGGGATCATGGGCAAGCCCATGGCGAAGAACTTGATCAAGGCCGGCTACAGCCTGGTCGTCAACGATATCAACAAGGAAGCGGTCGCTGAGCTGGTCTCAGCCGGGGCCGAAGAGGCAGCGAGCGCAAAGGAAGTGGCACAGCAGAGCGATGTGGTGATCACGATGCTGCCCAACTCCCCCCATGTGCAGACCGTCATGCTTGGCGAGGGCGGAGTGATCGAGGGGGCCAGGGAAGGCCTGGTGGTGGTGGACATGAGTTCCATCAGCCCGATCGTGAGCCGGGAGGTGGCAGCTGAGCTGGCGAAAAAGGGAGTGGTCATGCTGGACGCCCCTGTCTCCGGCGGGGAGCCCAAGGCGATCGACGGGACGCTTGCAATCATGGTGGGCGGACCGGAGGAGACATTCAAGAAGGTTGAGCCAATCCTGCAGGTGATGGGCGGGAGTGTGACCCTGGTCGGCGAGATCGGCAGTGGGAACACGACCAAGCTAGCGAACCAGATCATGGTGGCTGCGAACATCGCGGGGATGAGCGAGGCACTGGTGCTTGCCACCAAGGCCAATGTGGATCCCGAGAAGGTGTTCAAGGCAATCCGTGGGGGCTTGGCCGGTAGTACGGTGCTCGATGCAAAGGCGCCCCTGGTGCTGGAGGGGAACTTCAAGCCCGGGTTCCGCATCGACCTGCACATCAAGGACCTGCAGAACGCCCTTGATACGGCAGCAACAGTAAAGACCCCGACCCCCCTCACTGGCTTGATCATCGAGATGATGAGGTCCCTCTCTTCCGAAGGCAAGGGCTCTGACGATCACGGCGGGCTTGTCCAGTGGTACGAAAAGGAAGCGGGCATTGAGGTTCGTAAGTAACAGTGGTAATGGGTCAGCGTTTTTTGATAAGGACTCTGACCCATTTTTCGTTTGAAGCATCCCATCAATACTCATTGATGGGATTTTAAGAAGGGTTGCATGAATTATCTTGAATGGCTTTCTTGTGAGACAGAGTCAATATGGTGGCATGACTCTGCCAATATCGATGAACAAGAGCGAGCATTTTCTTATGGAGCGGTAGGGATGACCACCAATCCATTTCTGGTAAACCAGACACTACAGGCGTATCCAGAGGTGTGGAAGGAACGCGTAGTATCCCATGTCATGAATAAGAGTGGAGATGAAAAAGCTCTTGCCTTGATCAAGGCTGTTACAGGCTATTATGCAGAATTGTTTGCCTCCATGTATGAGAGCGGGAAGTTCGGACATGGATATGTCTGTGCACAGACCAGTCCACTCAAGACCGGAGATTATTCTTATATGCTTGCCCAAGCGAAGCAGTATGCAGCCTGGTATAAGAATGTGGTTATCAAACTCCCTGCAACCAAGGCAGGTATCAAGGCCTATGAAGAGTGTGTTGCCCTCGGTTTCAATGTTGCTGCAACAGTGAGTTTCACAGTGCCACAGGTGCTCAAGGTTGCTGAGGCTGCAAAACGGGGCAAGGAGCGTGCCAGACGGGCAGGAATCAGGGATCCGCTTACCATTGCTGTCCTAATGGTCGGCCGTCTGGATGATTACCTGCGTGATGTTGCCCAGGATCAAGATTCCATAGTCAGTGAATCAGATATCAGGCAAGCAGGTACAGCCTGTATCAAGAAAGCATACAAACTTTTTGCAGAGCGGGGTTATGATACCGTTCTTATGCCTGCAGGTTGCCGTGGCGCATATCATGTAACCGCCCTCTCGGGGGCAAAAATGATCATGTCCATCTCCAAAGGAATCCAGGATGAATTGCTTAGTGAGGAAGGTCCATATGAAACCCAGATCGACAAGCCTGTAGAGCAGGATGTCATTGATCGATTGATGACCCTTGGTGAGTTCAGGAAGGCCTATGAGGAGGATGGTATGGATGAAGAAGCATTCATCACCTTCGGAAGTTGCAACCGAACCACTGACCAGTTCATCAACGACGGATGGAAGCCGTTGCTCTCCTATGAGGTATAACCATGAAGAGAAATCCGTTTGATCTAACTGGAAAGAACGCGCTAGTCACTGGCTCCTCCCAAGGATTGGGATGGGGAATGGCAAAAGGCCTTGCTGAGGCTGGAGCCTTTGTCATATTGGTGGATATCAACCCAAAGGTAGTGGAGAAAGCTGAGGAGCTTAGGGAACAAGGGCTGCAAGCAGAAGCAATAATGTGTGACTTGCTTGACCGCTCAAAACGTTCTGAGCTGAAGCAAGCAGTCGAGAAAAGGCTGGAGGGGAAGCTGGATATCATTGTCAACAATGCAGGTATCCAGATTCGTCATCCCGCCCTTGAGTTCCCCATGGAAGATTGGGACAAGGTAATCGAACTCAACCTGACCAGTGTCTTTGACTTGGCCCAGTGGGCAGGAAACCTGATGGTAAAATTGGGAAAGGGCAAGATCATCAATATTGCTTCGGTGAACTCGGTTGCTGCGGGAATCAACACTGTTGCCTACTGTTCAGCAAAAGGGGCGGTAATGCAGATGACCAAGACGATGGCCAACGAGCTCTCTTCCTTGGGCATTAATGTGAACTGCATTGCCCCAGGATATATGGCAACCCCAATCAATGCGGCCTTGGTGAATGATGAAGCACGGTTTGCCGAGCTGAGTCAGCGTATCCCAGCCAAACGCTGGGGACAGCCGGAAGATATGGCAGGGGCGGCAGTGTATCTTGCCAGTGATGCATCAGACTATGTGTGTGGCGTCCTGCTTCCTGTCGATGGGGGGTATCTGGGTAGATAATGATTTCTCAATCGGTATTGGATAATCAGCTGCTCACAAGGCAGCTGTTTTTCATGTAAGCATGGAAGTCAATAGAATATAGGGAAAAGCAATATATGACATTTATTTCTGGTCGATAAGAAACCATACTGGGTAAAGAGAACATTCAGGAGGTTATATGTCGGATACCAGAAAAGCATTGTTACTTGTTGGTGGTTGGGATGGTCATGAACCCGAATTGGTTGCCGGACGTTTTGCTGCCTATCTGGAAACAGAGGGCTTTGAGGTTCGCAAGGAGCGTGATCTAGAAATCCTTCAGGACAGAGAGTACCTATTCACTCTGGACCTCTTCGTTCCGGTCTGGACCATGGGTACCTTTGAAAGCAAACAGACAGGAATCCTTGCAGACGCCATTGCCAGTGGGGTAGGAGTCGCAGGGTGCCATGGTGGTATGTGTGATGCATTTCGGACCAACGTGCTCTGGCAGTTTATCATGGGAGGCAACTGGGTTGCCCATCCCGGTTCTGACGGAGTTCCCTATGAAGTGAATATCAAGCAAAGCTCCAGCCCGCTGGTAGCTGGTATCAAGGACTTTTCACTCTCCAGTGAACAATATTACCTCCATGTAGATCCGGCAGTGGAAGTACTGGCAACTACCAAGTTTCCCACTGTTGACTGGTATCATTCAACCAATGGAGTTGTGCAGATGCCGGTGGTGTGGACCAAGAAATGGGGGCATGGAAGAGTCTATTACAACTCACTCGGGCACCACAACGATATCTTTGACATTCCCGAGGCTTGGGAGCTGATGAAGCGAGGACTGCTCTGGGCTGCGGATGGAAAAAGGATTGCCAGGGAGCAGCATCTGGACATAGAGATGTTCACAAGTGATAGGAAGATGTTCTGATATGAAAAAACTACATGTAGCAATAATCGGTTTGGGAAAGATCAGCGGGATCTATCTGGAGAACTTGAGTGGAATGTTCAAGAAACAGGTGGAGTTGGTTGGTGTAACCGACCTGATCCAGGAGCGGGCAAAAGAGGTTGCTGAGACCTACCAGGTAAAACAGTATGCATCAGTTGAGGAACTTCTGGGAGATTCCTCTGTGGAACTGGTGCTTAATCTAACCACGCCCCAAAGTCATTTTGCTCTCTGTAAGCAAGTACTGGAAGCTGGGAAGCATGTGTACGTGGAGAAGCCACTTTCTCTTACTGCAAAGGAAGCTTCCGCCTTGGTACAGCTTGCCAAGGCAAAACACCTGGTACTTGGGGGTGCCCCTGATACTTTCCTGGGTTCTGGAATCCAGACCTGCCGAAAGCTGATCGATGATGGCTGGATCGGCCGGCCGGTGGCAGCCTCTGCATTCATGATGAACCATGGCCATGAGGGTTGGCACCCAGATCCAGAATTCTATTACCAGACTGGTGGTGGTCCACTCTTTGACATGGGGCCGTACTATATCACCGCCCTCATCAATCTGCTTGGTCCTGTCCAATCGGTTGCAGGATATGCACAGAAGAGCTTCCCTGAGCGGATAATAACCAGCGAACCAAAGCGGGGAAAGGTGATTGATGTCGGAGTGGACACCCATATTGCTGGTCTGCTTCAATTCAGATCCGGTTGTATTGCCACCTTGGTGACCAGCTTCGATGTATGGAAGCACAGTATGCCGAGCATTGAAATCTACGGCACTGAGGGCTCTCTTCGTGTTCCCGATCCCAATACCTTTGGGGGACCCATATCTTACTGCAGGATGGGCGCGAAAGAGTGGACGGATATACCGCTGCTCTTTGACTACCCTGAGAACTCTCGTGGTCTTGGTATTGCTGATATCGCAGAGGCAATTGAGCGTGGCAGAGAACATCGAGCCAGTGGAGATTTGGCTCGGCATGTTGTTGATGTCATGGAGAGTATCCTGAAAGCATCCCATGGGCATGAACAGGTCCGGCTCTCATCAACATGTGAACAGCCTTCTCCTAGGAAATAGCCTCAAACACCCCCTTGTCCTTGTTTTTCCTGCAGTTGTCATGCGGAAAGACCCTTCCACTCATGGTGATGTATACCCCGGGTGGAAGAAGCTGGACAGCGGTAAGAGCACAACCTAGATTGAATACTGCATCAGAATTTTCCAGGGAGTAGGGAATCATGGCACCTGTCAATACCACGGTTCTGCTTGCATCCTCTTTCAGTGCCTCAGCGATAACGGATGCAGTTCTACACATGGTATCAGTGCCATGGATGACTACAATTCTCTCTTCAGGGCTATGTACGCAAGTTTGGGCAATCTCTTTTCGTTGATCGTCGGTCATGAAGAGGCTGTCAATTGCCAATGGTCCTTCCAAGTGGATGCTCAGCGTACAGCGAGCCTGATTCAGTATTCGTGGTAGTTGGGACTCCCTGAAAGTCAATTCACCGCTGATTGCATCGTACTGTTTATCGAACGTTCCACCTGTGGTAATGATCCGAACATCCTGGGCCATGAATTTCCTCCTAGATTTCTGCAGTAAAGTATAGCACAGGTTACACTTTGCGTAGTTTGCATTGCAACCCAACTTTACTTATGCAATACTCATTTCCATGATGGACAAGAAAACCTTTCGCAGTATCGCTCAACTTCTCATTCTCGCAGCAGTCCTTGCCTTGATGGTAGTGCATTTCTCTACTGTACAGGCAGGACTCAAAAAGCTCTGGGGACTGTTCATGCCGCTTCTCCTTGGTATTGTATTTGCTTACCTTGTTGACATACCTGCCAAGTGGATGGAAAAAAGAGTCTTTGGGAAGCTGAAGAGTCCTCTTGCAGCTCGGGTTATAGCGGTATTCATCGCCCTTATATTCTTCTTGGTGTTGATCACTGGTGTGTTGATCCTGTTGTTACCCCAGTTGGGACTGGCCGTCAGGCAGTTCAGTACCAATCTTCCGGTTCTCTATCAGGAGGCAGTATCCTCACTGGAACAGTTCATGTATAGCCGCCCTGAGCTTATACAGGGATTTTCCATCATTGAAGAATATGTAACCACTTTCGTTGAAAATCTGCGATCTTCATCTCCCAAGATTGCAGATTATGCACTTTCACTCCTAGGGGGAGCGATCAGTGGTGTTGTGAACGCTACAATTGCACTGGTTTTCAGTATTTACCTGCTTTTTGGAAAGCGTAGGTTGTTGTCCCAGCTTGCATACCTGATGGAACGGTTCATACCTGAGAAGTACTGCCGGAAAATTGTGCATGTGAAAGTGATTGCCAACAGAACATTTGAAAAGTTCTTCACGGGACAGTTCGTGGAAGCAATCATCTTGGGCTCTCTTTGTACACTGGGGATGCTGCTCTTCCGCTTCCCCTATGCCCTGACTGTTGGTTCTGTAGTGGGTATGACTGCCCTCATTCCATTGGTTGGCGCCTATCTTGGAGGGGTAATCGGATTTGTTCTCCTTTTCAACCAAGGGTATCAGACGGCTCTCTTGTTTGTACTCTTCCTGGTTATCCTCCAACAAATGGAAGGAAATATCATCTACCCAAGGGTAGTGGGCACTTCTGTAGGACTTCCAGGGGTATGGGTGTTCACTGCTGTCATTCTTGGGGGAGGCCTGTTTGGTATTCCTGGCATTCTGTTTGGGGTGCCGTTTGTGGCAACCATCTATCAGTTGCTGAAAGCGGAGAAGGAACAAAGTTAAGTATGTTCCTAATTCCTTTTGACATATTATTCCACTATTGGATGTGGGAAATACGTCCAGCATCCTTTCATTGCAATAAAATGATAGACATCGTGGCAATGGGTGAACAATTGGCAGATTTGATTAGGTAATGTAGAATACCCCCCTCTCGACTGAAAGGGGGGTATGGTGGGAATTTCTCCAGTTTGGCTTTCTGTCTAATACCTTACCGGTTTCCCTTCTCTCTGGCTCCTGTACATGCCTTCGATCAGCTTGACGGTCTCCCTTCCTTCCTCTCCAGAGGAGATGAGAGGGCCTTTCTGCAAGAGTGCCTGGGTGAAGTTCTCAATCTGCAGCGTAAAGAAGTAGGCAACAGGGTCGATCGAGTTGAAGA
>NZ_JBFXGH010000116.1:0-6980 GCF_050178175.1 Sphaerochaeta sp. | reverse complement strand
TACTATACTTTTGGTACTGTGATTGATTCAGTCTATAGAACGATATCATATCCATTAATGATGTAGGGTTGAGAAAGATGATCAGGAGGAATTTTGAATGCTTGAAGCTGACACTAAATTTGTTTCCAAACATACAACAAAAGAACGTAAGTTGAAATATCAATATGCTAAGCTATTGCGAGATATGATGTTGGAATCAATAGAAGCTTGGAAAACTATGTTGGAAAAAGAATTGGGAGACAGAGGGATTGAGTCTCAAGTGATTGAAAATGTAAGAGAAGTAATCCTACATGAAGCGAATGCTCATCTAGTTTGGAAAGTTCTTAAAAAAGAAGATAGATATGACACGCCATATTACAGGAGTAAATTGGAAGAGTTAAGGAAGCTTTATCCCAACTTAAAAATTGAAAACAAAATTCACGCTTTTGTCTCTTGTCCGGTTTTTGATCAAGCCGACATTGATCAAGTTTTTTCACAGAATTCCAGAGTTCCTGGTCTCGATTGTGAGAATATATGGGATGAGGAAAGAGATGATTTGGAAAAATAGACAAACTCTGTAGTCTTGTAATATCTGAGTGAGATGATTCATCCTCCGGGATTGTTCCTGAACCTGTACTGTAAATTTGTGATTATTCTTGATTAGTTTTTAACCAAAATTTACCTTTACATTCTTGCTATGAGCGAATAATCTGGAAAGAGTAAATCTAATCACCAATGAGAGAACCATGAAAAAAAGTTACGCTCCATATAATTCACTAATGCGCCACATGAGGAGATCTGGAATAGAGATTTCTGGATCAAGCCAAAAAAGGCATCTTCAGTTAACTGGATATTACCATGGCTACAAAGGATATAGATTCAATAAAGAACCGACAAATTTGATTCCTTATAAATCATATAACGAATTACGATATGTGATTGACTTTGATGAATCACTTAAATCCATCATGTATTTACCACTCATGCAACTTGAGGCTGCAATTAAAAGTATTTCTTGTGAAATAATAACGTCACATGTTAAATCCAGCTCATTTGCAGATGTTTTTGAAAAAGCGATGTTGAATGGTAATTATGAAGAAAGAAAACAGAAGTTACGATGTAGAGATAATGTATATTCTACAATGACTCGTCGTTTCAACGATAGCAGCAAGATAGTATGCCATTATTATAATAACGATCAATACATTCCTTTGTGGGCAATTATTGAGGAAATGACACTTGGGGATTTATCTACACTGATTGAGAGACTCAAGCCATCAATAAAATTTGATATTTCTTCAGAATTGGGAATCCCTTTGACATTTAACACCGATGGAAAGTTATTACCGAAGTTTATATTGAGGGTAAAAGATCTAAGAAATGCGGTTGCACACAATAGAGTTGTATTTGATGGAAGATACAGTGGATTTAAAGCACGAAATTCTTTATGCGATATAATTAAGCAAGATACAGGTATTTCAAGTATTCGCCTTGATTCAGTCGTGGACGACATTATCTTAATTGTCTTTCTTATGAAGAATCTCCGTTTTAATAAGACACAACTTCATAAAATTGTTACGCAACTGATTGCTGAGATAGAGAAATTATATGCTAAGTTAGATTATGTGTTATATAAAGAGATTATGCCTTCCGATGCACATACCAAATTGATTGCGTTAAAGAAATATATTGCTAAGAAATAGGGGTTGCTTATAATGGCGATATTGTGTACTATTAATTTACAATTGACGTGTACGTTTCCGGACTGCACGAGAAGGGTTCCGATAAGTCGGGCCCTTTATTTTTTTCTCAGGTTTGCTGCCCAAACACTGTTAGGTGTAAATCTACACCTATGGCAATTTTGAATCTTCCTCTCTTTTCCCTTGACAGAACCTCTCTTCCATTCTAATAATTACTTAAACGCATAAGTAGAGGTTCCCGATGATCTGTACCGGTAATGAATACATAGCAATCCCTGAAATAGAAGAGAACAGTGACGTACTCAGCATTAACGTCCTCTCCATGGCTCAACGTGGCATGATCGAATTTCGGGGAGGGGAGAAGCCCTTCCTTCACCTCGGACTCTCTGTCAACGGAACAGAATCAGAATTCTCATCATTCACCCAGAACCGTTACTGGATCCCGACCTTCTCTTCAGAAACCCCTTCCTGTAACGCTACCTACCAGATACTCTCCCCGAAAGACCAAAAAGGCTTTGTGCAGGTAATTACGATAGAGAACAAAACAGAGCAGTCCCTTGATGCAAGGATTACCCTAACAGGCTCAATTGCTGAAGTCCTGCATACCGTCAATGAAAGCAAACCCTTTGAAGGCAGCATGCACGCATATAAGACTGACTGGTCAGACTGTCCTTGTTTTGACATCCGATCAGGATTCCCAGTCCTCGCGCTTGCCCCGATTACCTCCAGCAGCAGTGATTGGGTTTTTTGCGAAGATCCTTCTATCTCTTTCACCATGGATTCCCCATTGGAAGTCCCTGCCTTAGGGAATGCACAGTTTGCCATCTACTGGGGAGTAGGGTATGAGGAAGTCTCAGCAGTCACCACTGCACGGGAATTTTCCCGGCAAGGAGTAGAAGCCCTCCATAGAGAGCAAGTTCTGTATCTGGACTCCATCATCAGACCAACTGGTGACAGAGAGATGGACAAGAGCCTCTTCAGCAACCTGCTCTTTGCCATCCACTACGCAACCGGAAGAACCATCGACAGCGAGGAGCTCGTCCTGGTGACCAGCAGAAGCCCGCGCTACTACGTGAGCGCAGCCTACTGGGACCGGGACTCCCTGCTCTGGTCCTTTCCTGCAATCCTGGAAGTTGACCAGGCACTTGCACGGGAAATGCTCTACTACGTCTCCACCCGGCAGAAGCGGAACGTCGGGATCCACAGTAGGTACATTGATGGAACCATCCTTGAACCTGGATTCGAGCTCGATGAGCTCTGCGCCCCCATTCTTGCCATCGACGCATATATCAAGAAGACTTCTGAGCCAATACTGGATGATAGTGATATCAAGTCCCTCACCAATCGCATCATCGATAAATTGGAGGCAGTAGAAACTGAAACAGGACTCTATAAGACCTTCCTCCAACCAACCGATGATATGCATGTCTATCCCCTGCTTACCTACAACAATGCCTTGGTCTATGCAGTGTTCTCCATCCTTGCCTCCTGGAATTGGAAAGGGAAGGCCTCCCACTGGGCAGAAAGAAAGGAAGCTGTGAAGCGTGCGATCGAGAGGCACTTGGTCAAAGACCACCATGGCAAGAGACAGTACGTTTGGTCTACCGATGGGAACGGGAATTATGACATCTATGACGAGCCACCTGGCAGTCTCTTGCTCCTCCCACTCTTCGGTATTACCTCCCTCTCAGATGAAGTGTACCTGAACACGGTCTCTACCATCACCGACCCTGCCTATGAGTACTCATTCGCAGGAACCAAATTTGCTGCGATTGGGTGTCCGCATGCACCTCATCCCTGGATATTGAGTCTGGCGAATGAAGTCAGGGTCCTGCATACAGAAGCTGCAATCCAAAAGCTCCTGCATGCACCAATGGACCATGGAATCGCCTGTGAAAGCATTGATGAGCACAGCGGGTACGCGAGTACAGGTGAGGCATTTGCCACCTGCGCTGGATACCTCGCATATGTCCTCATCGGGGAGATGAAAGCACGTGGAAAGTGGAAAGCATAATACCTACCTGCCCTGGCAGATTGAAACAGACATAACTGGGCAGAATGAACGCTTCTGCCAAAGTATCTTCTACCAAGGCAATGGAAGGTTCGGCCTCAGGGCAGTACTGCCCGGCGATACCTATACAAGCGAGAACCATGGGGTCTACAAGGCTAGAGGGTTTGAGTACATCAAGAGCGGCATTACTGACATGGTCAACTTGCCCGACCCCTTACGCTTGTCCGTCTTCATTGATTCACTGCCTCTCACCAATAGTGGAAGCAAGCAAGCACTGGACATGAAGCGAGGGTTGGTGACCCGTACCTGGGAAACCGATCAGTATTCCTGTACTTACTCCAGAGTGGTCTCCTTTAAAGAGAAGGACCTGGTTGGTCACCGATTTGTCTTTAAGGCAAAGGAACAGATTTCCTTGCTTGTTATTGATACAGTTGACGATTCGGTGATGAACCTCCCGGTCAACGATGACCAGACCGTAGAGAATGAAGAGAGTCTTGTTTTACTGAAGAAGTGTCGATTCTCTTGGGATGATGGAATCTTATTCATGGAAGGCTCTAGTGTCCATGACGCCCTCTCTTTCACCTACACCAAGCGTTTTAAATCCTCTGTTCCTGGGAGTGAGCGTGGAAACCTGAAGCACTATGAAACCGTCCTGGAAGCTGGCTCGACCTTCTTCTTGGAGGCAGTGGTCAGCTTGGAAGGAAAGAGCTTGGAAGGGTACGGCTATGAACGACTCTACCAGGAATCAGAAGAAGAACTCTCCCTGTTCTGGGAAGATCATGACATCATCCTCAATGGACCTGTTAAAGACCAGTGTGCCATTCGCTGGGCTCTCTTCAATCTGAAGCAGAATGAACCAGAGCAGGGCTGTTCCATCGGGGCTAGGGGACTTACTCATAGCCGCTATAAAGGTTGTTACTTCTGGGACACAGAAGTCTTCATACTTCCGTATTACCTTTACACCAATCCAGTGGTCGCCAAGAACATTCTCTCCTACCGCGTGGAGACCTTCTCATCAGCCAAAGCATATGCTGCTTCCTTGAACCTGAAGGGGGCACGGTATCCTTGGATGAGTGCTCTCAACGGCTCAGAGCAGTGTGAATCGTGGGATACCGGAAAGTGTGAAGTCCATGTCACTGCCGATATCGTGTGGGCGATGGACCAGTATGTACAAGCCACCGGTGACCATGCATTAGAAAAAAAGAGCCTCGTTGAAATCTACCTGGAGACAGCACGGTTCTGGGCCTCACGATTTACCTACATTGATCAAACAAACCGGTATGAGATGCTCTTCGTGAAAGGCCCCAACGAGTATGGCGGGGTGACCAAGAACAACACCTATACCACCTGCATGGCCTTGCATACGATCAAGCTGGCCCTCGCAGCTGCAGAGAGGGGAGAGCTTTCACTCTCTTTAGAGGAGAGAGCTGAGTTTGAGGCAATGATCAGCAAGGCTGTCATCCCCTACAGCGAGGAAGAAGGGACCTACCTTGAGGATGACCTGTTCCTCTTGCAGGAACCCTTCGATCTGAAAGCCCATAAAACGAGTGGTAGGGCACTCTACCATACAATCTGCTTCGACCGCCTCCAGCGGTACAAGGTAGTCAAACAGCCCGATGTCTTGCTGCTCTATCTCCTGTTGCCCGAGTACTTCAGTGAGGAGGAGGCACAGAACGCCTGGTCGCTCTATGAGCCCATCACCAGCCATGACTCCACCCTAAGCTGGGGTATGCATTCCCTCATTGCCTACAAGCTTGGCTTGAGGGAGGCAGGAGAGCAGTATCTCAGGCAAGCCATGTTCCTCGACCTCGAGGAGCTCATGGAAAACACAAGTGGGGAAGGGCTGCACATCGGAGCAATGGGCGCCTTCCTCCAGGCAGTGCTCTTTGGGGTAATGGGACTGAGCTTCACTGGCGGTGTCTCATCCACTCCTTCCCTGCCTGCTTCCTGGCAGCAGATAGAGAGCAAGGTAACCTACAAAGGAGAGCGATACCGGGTGGTTTGTGATACAAAAGGCAGCCATGTGGAAAAGATTTCATTGACAAATGAGTAAATGAGTTCAATACTTAACTTAAACGCATAAGTGAGGCAATGAATGGCAACGAAACGGATCAACATGAAGGATATCGCACAGGAAGCCGGGGTTTCGACGGCTACGGTCTCCTACATCATAAACAAACGTTCAGACCAAGTTATTGCCCCCCAGACCATCAAGAAAGTGGAAGAGGCCATCAAGCGGTTGGGCTATGTGCCCAACCTTGGAGCCAGAGCATTGGCATCAAGACACTCATACTTGCTTGGCCTCTTGATACCACAGACAGAGAAGGAAACAAAGCTGATGTTCTCCAACTCCTTCTATGGTAGCTTCCTCTCGAACTTTGAATATGAGGCAAGGAAGAAGGGCTACAACATACTGATCAGCGGGACTGATGTGGATGAAAGTTATCTGGATGTGGCCCGCAAGCGCAGCCTTGATGGGATTGTCATCGTAGGTGTTGAGATTGAGTCGGACATCAAGGACCTGAAACAGATTGGGATCCCCACCGTTTTGGTTGACTCCTACGGCATGGACAAGGAGCTCAGCTCGGTCACCATTGACGACGAGAACGGCGGATTTCTGGCAACCGAGTACCTGATAGGAATGGGTCATAGAACCATCGGCCTGGCTACCGGCTATCTGACCAAGGAAGGCGTAAACACAGAGCGTCTGAAAGGCTATGAGAAGGCACTGGCAAACCATGGCTTACCCAAGGACGGGAGGTATGTGTACTCCGGTACGATCTCCTATGAATATGGACTGGAGCTTGGCTTACAATTGGCAGGCTCCCCCGAGAGACCGAGCGCTGTGTTTGTTACTGCTGATATTCTGGCCTTCGGCTTGATCAAGGGGTTGAAGAAGGGAGGCCTGAAGGTCCCAGAGGATATCTCGGTTGTCGGGTTTGACGATGGCTTCCTGGCAAGCAACATGGAGCCGGCTTTGACCACTATACGTCAGGACGTGGATGAAAAGGCTCGAATAGCTGCCCAGCTGGTCATTGATGCGATTGAAGAGAAGGAACATGGTTCCAATATTGTACTGCCTGTCTCCCTGGTGGAGCGGGAATCGGTACGGAAATTGGTGTTGAATTGATAATCCGAAGCCGTGCGGGGCTTCGGATCATCGGATGTGCGCTCGGTATGAGTATTCACTAAAGGGTGAAAGTCCCTAGTACGGGTGATAGCGCCAAGTACATAGCCAAGAGCAAGGGTGTCCTTCGTGAGGAGGAATCTGAAGAAAGCTGGAGGCAAAA
>NZ_JBFXGH010000115.1:0-6983 GCF_050178175.1 Sphaerochaeta sp. | reverse complement strand
GCTTGCAAAGCTGATGAGCTCTCCTGTGGACGCTGGAACTTGTGCAGAGAGCAGGGTGGAACTGGTGATGGGTAAGTCCTTGAGGTCTGACTCCAGCCTGATCGGATACCGCTCTCCCTCTGTATTGGTAAGATTGCCTACCTCCATCCCTTGGAACAGAAGGTTCGCTGTCAGCCCCGCCTCGCTGCTGTTCACCCCAAGGTTGTTCATAAGCTGATGGGACATATCCATGACCAGGATGTTTGCATCATAACTGGTATCGATGCTGGCAACGAGGACCTCTGGATCTTCCTGCAGTTTCACTCTCAGTGACTCTGCAGTCTCATGCAGGAGTTCCATATCCTCTCCGACAAGCTTCAGTCCATAGCCACCACCACCCGATATGTATCCAACCATGGCATCAAAACCGCCGTTTGTGGTATTGACTGTGGCGTCAACAATGGTGGAGGAGAGCAGATACTGCACCTCATTGATGATCTCATGCACAGAACGCTTCCGTTCCTTGGTTGGCACCAGCACTACACGGATGTTTGCCTGGTTGGGAGATGAGAACTCAATTCCAGTTCCTTGCCCGGAAAAGAGTACG
The DNA here is from genome assembly GCF_050178175.1 of Sphaerochaeta sp. Taxonomy (GTDB): domain Bacteria; phylum Spirochaetota; class Spirochaetia; order Sphaerochaetales; family Sphaerochaetaceae; genus Sphaerochaeta. Next base: position 6,397 of record NZ_JBFXGH010000115.1, on the reverse strand, counting down.
ATGGAATCAACTTCTGGTACATGGGAGCTTACCAAGGCTTGGGCTTCAAGTGCCCGCTCCCTGATTTGCTCCAAGCTGTATCCTTGGGGAAATGTAAGAGCGATGTTGAAATCACCATTATCAGTCGAGGGAATGAAGGTAAGCCCCAGGATGCTTCCTGCCATGATGACCAAGGCTAGAGAGAGAATGGCAAGGGTCAGGATGAATTTCCTGTTGCTTAAGCTCCATGCCAACCCCTTCCGATATCCCTCTTCAAGACGATCAAGTATCCTGGAGAAGCGTGGTTCTCTTTTTCTTACCTTTTCTGGAACATTCAAGATCAAGCGAAGGATAAAGGGAACGACCACCAATGCCACCAGAAGGCTTGCTACCATGGCGAGAATCAAGGTAAGGGCGACATCACGGAGGATTGACCCCACAATGCCCGAGAGCAGGGAGAGAGGGATGAATACAGCGAGGGTTGTGGTGGTGGACGCAAGGATAGGGGAGCCCACCAAGTCTGCACCACACAGCAGTGCCTCCTCACTGGGCATCTTGTGTTCTTTGTGTAAACGCATGACTTGCTCGAGCATGACGATGGAACCATCCACCACCATGCCCAAGGCAACCACAATGCCAGAGAGGCTCATCAGGTTGATGGTTACCCCAACCACTCGCATGCCTATGAAGGTAAAGAGAATGCTGAGGGGAATGGAGAGGGCGATGGTAATGGTTGCCCTTGGGTCGCTTAGGAACAGAAAGATGACAAATACAGCCATAAGGATGCCAAGCAATCCTGATTGGGAGACTTTCATCAATGAGGCGATGATGTTCTTGCTGTCATCACTGAGTATCTGGAAAGATGCGGCTCCTCCTGTTTCCTCTTGTGCTTCTGCGAGAATCTTCTTGATCTCCCGTACAATGGCGATGGTGTTGCCATCGCTACGCTTGGTGACTGAGACCACCACCCGCGGAACTTGGTTTGCATCAGCATAGGCATCCATTTCTGCAGCTTTGAATGCAATATCTGCCACATGACTGAGCCTGATTACTGTTCCATCTTCTGCTACACCGATAGGCAGATCGTTCAGTTGGCCAAGCGATTTCAGGCTTCCATCATAGCGGAGATTTGCACTGTTCCCATGCCATACTGCTTCCCCTACAGGGATGCGCATATTGGCATACTGGAGTGCCTGATACACCTGCATCATGGAGATTCCTCTTGCCGCCAGGTCCTCGGTTCTTACCGTAACACGTACTTCCTGGGACTGCATGCCGGTTACCGACACCTCAGCAACTCCTTGGATTCTGGTAATCCTTGGGATGAGGGTGTCTTCCACATAGGAGGAGAGATGGCTGATATCCTCTCCTGCATCAACACTGAACATCATCACAGGAAGCATGGTGGCATTAACTACGATTGCTACCGGCTCTCCCTCGAGATTATCGGGAAGGTCTGTTTTCATCTGCCTGATGCGGTTACGGATTTCCCCAAGCATGTCATACGGATCCACCCCATCTTGAAAGGTGATGGTTACCCAGGAGAAAGAGCTACTGCTTGTTGATTCGATACTCTTGAAATCAGGGAGGGTGACAAAGTGCTCTTCGAGCACCTTGCTTACATCCCTCTCTACGTCTTCAGCACTGGCCCCAGGATAGACTGCAAGGACTTCCACGGTGGGAAGGCTGATATCAGCCATGAATTCAACATTCAGACCAGTCAGGGCATAGAGCCCAAAGGCGATCAAGGCAATGAGGAGCATCCCGATAACCGCGGGGTGTCGTACCGCAAAGTGGGAAATCTTCATCAGCTGCCCCTACCTGGTCTGCTGGACGGAGACTGCCTGTCCATCCAGTACCGTATGCTGTCCTCCCACGATGAAGGATGCATCCTTATAGGCCGGATCAATGGCAACAAAGGAGTCATTCTCAGCAATGATGGCAATTTTCTCATAGTGAGCTGTGTTGGTCTCTTCATCATATACGTAGAAGGCGCCATCGACTGTGCGGTCCTCCTGCCTGAGGAGATACACCCCTTCAATCTGGTTGTAGACGATTCGGATAGTCACTGTCATCCCAGGTACGAATGAGCCGTCCTGCTCTTGGAGTGTACTGACCAGTGTGAAGGTATTTGAAGAGGGGTTGATGGAGGGTGCGATTGCCTTGAGCCTTGCCTGGGCCATATGTGCCTTTCCCGATGCATCCGTTCTGCTCACCTGGATTTGCAGTTGTTCCTTCTGTGCCTGGATGATATCAAAGTAGTAAGAGGGAATCTGGGCCTTAACACTCAAGGAATCAAGATCAGCTATCAGGGCTATAGGTTGCTGGGAAGAGGCAATATTGCCCTGTGATGCATACTTCTCGATGACCGTCCCGGATATCGGGGCTTTTATGGCAGTATTCTTCATCTGCAATTCCGCCAGTTCCCACTGAGCCAGGGTCGCATCCCTGTTTGCCTTTGCTTCCTCATATGCCTGCTCGGTAACTGCCTTAGCCTGAAAGAGTCGTTCAACACGTGTGAATGTTGTTTGGGCTACTGCTTTTGCTGCTGCTGCTTGGGCACGTTGTTGTTCATAGGGTTCACTGTCTATCTGTGCCAGTACCTGCCCTTCCTCAACTTGGTCTCCCAGCTCAAAGGAAACCGTTTCCAGTTCTCCATTTACCAAGGGCAGGAGCGCAACCATATGGTCGCTTTGGACGTGTGCAGTAAGGGAGATGCTCTCTTGCAGGGTCCCATACTCCGCTCTTGCAGTGGTGACAGGAACCGGGGTAGGGGTTTTCTCTGCAAGGCTCTTGCTCGAGAACTGCATGATGCCGTAGGCGATCATGGCTATACCGAGCAGGAGAATGAAATAGCGAAGAAAGACGAAGAACGCTCGTTTACCCAAGGTATTTGCTCCTCTTTGAATCTGAGCAAAACCTATCACAGCCATGAACTGTAATCAATAGACACGCTATGGCCTTTGTATCAGGGCACCTCAATACTTCCGTGAGAAATCCACCAGATTCTTCATCTTCCGATCCCCCAGGTAGTGCCCCAGGTTCTCAAGGAACAGGGCAAAGACCTGGTGTGGGTCACTTTCTGAGAGCCCGCTTGCATGCGGGGTGATCAAAACATTCGGGAGTGTCCAAAGCGGACTCTCTTCCTTCAGTGGTTCCCTCTGGGTGACATCCAAGCCGGCCTCAGCAATATGGCCATCCTCCAAGAGTTCAACCAAGGCTTCCTCATCGACGAGTGAGCCACGGGCGACATTGATCAGGATAGATCCCCTTTTCATGAGCTGGAGCCTCTCTCGATCCAGCAAGTTTTCAGTATCGGGAGTTGCTGCAGCACAAACCGCTACATAGTCAGCTTGGGGGAGTACCTCATCAAGGGAGTCAGAGGTGTAGATGGCATCGACATGTGAAGGAACCTCCATAGGGGTTCTCTTCACCACAATGACGCGCATTTCATGGGCTTTTGCCCGCAGAGCTAGATTTGTCCCAATATCCCCATACCCGATGATAAGCAGGGTGCTGTCCCATAGGTCCTTTGTAGGCCAGTGGCTCTCCCAGTTCTTCTGCTTCATCTGCTCATGATAGGTCAGGAGGTTATGATTGAATGCAATGATCATCCCCAGCACATGGTCGGCAATCTGCCTTCCGTAGGTTCCTTTTGCATTGGTGAGGATGATATCCTCATGGACATACAGTGAAGTATCAACAAATGGGGTGACCCCACTGCTCTGGGCTTGGAACCAGCGGAGGTTCTTGGCTTCCTTCAGGTCACGAGTTCTTGGAGTGCCTACCAGGATCTCTGCCTTGGCTAGTTGCTCTATGGTATAGTCTTTTCCTTCAACAACGGTCAGGGAGACCTGGGGGTAACGCTCCTTGAGCAGAGAGATCTCTGCTGCATCAGGGCAGAAATGGGTGCTGGTGAGAAAGAGTATTTCAATGGTTCTCATAACGTATCCTTGCAAACGATACAGTACCGGTCATAAGGATGGATTGCAAGTATCTTCTAAAAAAGAGAGGATGCGCTGTTCCTTTTCTCTTTGTATAGATTGACATCAGCCTCACTGATCATCTCTTCAATACTGGATCCTTTGTTCCAAACCTTAACTCCGATACTTACCGTGAAATGTTGCTTCCCGAGCTCTGGGATGATGATATTTCTCACCTCTTCCTGGATCATTCGCTTCACTCTCAGTGCCTGCATGCTCTCTGCTTGTGGTATGAGTACTGCAAACTCATCACCCCCATAGCGGAAGCAGAACTGCTCCTGATCCGATGCATAGAGAATGGTCTTGGCAAAGGCAACCAGTACCTTGTCCCCAACGGGATGCCCATATTCGTCATTGATGTTCTTGAAGAGATCAATATCCATCAGGAGTACTGCATAGGGCCGTTTGAACCGGGTTGCTTGTGAATGGATGTGCCTCATCGCCTTGTTGAAGGCTCTCTTGTTGCCCAGCTTGGTGAGTTCATCCGTGTGTGCTTTCTCATGGGTAATAAGGATGAGTGTTTCTATGGCGATACTGGCGACCAAAGTAATCAAGCCAAAACTGATTATAAGAATGTTTGAGATATGTCTGAGTCGGTCCCAGAGAAAATCGGCCGAGTAATCGACACCTACCAGACCCACCAGGGTGCCGTCCCGGTTGTCGATGATCGGGCTGTATCCGGTCAGGAACGAACCCCATCCTGGGGCCTTGATTACATCACTGGCGATGGCTTGTTCAGTCTGAAAGGCCAAGAGTTCGATGTGATTCATCTCATCTGTACTGCCATGTGGAGAGAAAAGGTCGCTGTGAGGATCCTCTCCATCGAGCACATATTCCAGAGTATGGTCATCTCTATATCGTATGGTATAGATGAAATTAGCATCTGCCTTATTCTTGATTGATTGCATCAATCCATTTGCTTCTTGATAGTATTGCCATATCTCATCTTCTTCAGCAATTGCTTCTGTCTCTGAGAGTTCACGATACATATCGATATCCATCTCAAGGAATGAGGAGACCGTGTGAGCAATGTCTACAGCTTTCGATTGGGTTTCCTCAGTCAATACGGTCTGGGTGCGCTTGAGGAGATATATCGCAGGGAAAGTTAATGCGATGCCAATAATCAGCAAGAGAATGAGAAAGAGTGTGTATTTCCATGTAAAAAGACGACCTGTTCTCATGCTTTTTGATTACCTCATTAACAGAGTAGAGAAAGATATATGCACACTTCCTACTTATATCGTATTGAATTCGTAATGTCACTCGTTGAATGGATGAAAACAGTGAAAAAATGGGGGAGTTTTTCCTCTTGCCAGTAAGTGGGAACAGGCATACCATGACTCACGAGGTACAAAGTATGGAGATGACAAAAGAGGACGCAAGAGAATTGTTGTCCCGTCCGACCTATCGGCGGTTTCTTGGGGCGTACAGCACAGTCCTTGATCTGAATAGCACGTTCCACGAGCAGTTTCTGCAGGATTTTGTGTCACTGGTAGCAGAGACGGAATATGAGCTGTTTCATGACTGGGATGCAACCTCCTTCCTTGCCCATGATATGCTGCAACCCATCTGCGTCGACTTTCTCCGGGAGAGAACCAGAGGTGCAGCCATTTTAGGATCCAGCGTCTCTTCTGTCCTCTACCGCTCCCGTTTGGTGCAGAACGCCCTCAGTGAGTGGGCCGACGAGCAGTCATTCTCCCTGGATGGTGAGGCTTTGGCCATGTTTGCGTGGTATTGCCACAGCAGATACCACGATTGGTTCATGGATTTTGCACCGTATGAGCTGCATATGGGTGGGTATGACTGGAGGGCAGAGGTTGCAGCTAAGTGGGCTCACTTCCTTGAGTACTGCAATCATGGTGGTCATTAGGAAACCCAATTAACCAGAATACTTGGTGATTGTAAGGGTGAGCGTCTCTTGCTCAAATACACTGAGTAATGGTTCTTGTCGCCCCAACGAGCACTTCAGAGATCCCGATAGGAAGTACCGAGCTCGAAGGTATTACATCCACTGGGAGGTTGTATGCAATTCCTGTAAGAGGAGAGTGGGCCATGGGCAATGAACGAATTCCCAAGGAGTCTTACGAACAACGGAAAGAGCAATTCAGCTTGTAGTCAGTGCCATCCCTGCAGGGCTCTATGTGATCTCGGTAGAACTTCCCACAAAGGGAACTTCTGTACGACGCAGGAATGGAGTCCTGTGATGATGGGCCTCCTTGCTTGATCCAGCCCTGCAAACAGGAAGCATGACGTTTCCTATAGGGGAACATCTCGACCCTCTTGGGTTTCTTTCGTCTCCGCTGGTCAGAAAGGGGCATTCACCGTTGCTGTCACCGGTCAAGGAAGTAATCCTTCATTATCCTATGCATGGAGAAGAGGTGGAAAACAAAACTGAAACTGAAAGCGAAAAGGTTTTTCCTGGGGTCTGACACAGT
>NZ_JBFXGH010000114.1:0-7032 GCF_050178175.1 Sphaerochaeta sp. | reverse complement strand
TTCCGCCAAGGCCGATGCCCTGAGTTGTTGTCTCCCTGACTGTTTCCACGCTCTCTGCTGTGAGGCAGCGGTGAGAGCAAATCTGGCAATCTTCTGTGAGAAGCCACTCACATCAACCCAAGAGGAGGTTGACTTCTTGGCTGGGCTCCCGAAGAGCCGGCCATTCATGGTCAATTTCTCAAAACGTCATACTCCCGCTCTCTTTGCTGTCCAGGACGCTCTCTCCCGTGGTTTGCTTGGTACGCTGGAGAATGTCACCATCTCCTACCTGCAGAGCTGGTATAAGAGCCATGTCTGGGGAGACCCTGAGGAAGTCTTCCGTTGGAAGTGGAGACTGCTAAGCGAATACAATCGGGATGGTTGCCTCTCTGACCTCGGCAGCCACCTCCTTGATCTGCTTTTCCTTCTCTTTGGAAACGTCCACTTTGAGAAGAAGACCCTTGAGGTCAATTCGAACGCCTTGGTTGAGTATGGTGCCTTGTTGAGTGTTGGGAACCATATCCCTTGCACATTGCACTGCTCTTACCAGGATTCCAATTGGGATGATTCATTGCGACTTATCATAGAGGGTAGTGAAGCCACGCTCACGATGAATACTTCCCTCGACAGGAAGCAGGTGGTCATAACCAGCAAGGACGGTGCTATCACGAAGCTGGAGGGAAATCGTCCAGTTTCGACCTATCAGAAGTTTTTTGATGCCGTTAAGAGTGGGATTGCTGTCCCCCCTTCGTTTGAGGATGGTTACCGGGTCCAGATACTCTTGGAGGAGATGCGATGAAGAACATACAGCTTGGGGCACTGCTCTTTGCCAATGAGGTTACCTCCGCTCATCTTGGGAGGCTGAAGGAAGTGGGGTTCGAAACCCTCAGCATCTGCTTCTGGGAGACCCTTGGGGAAACCGATCTTACCAGCCTTGCCCGCACTACGGAGGAAGCAGGACTTCCGGTCAACGCAATCTCCATCTGGGGTAATCCCTTGGCCAATGAGGAGACTCTCCGCGGTGTACAGACACTCATTGAGCAGTCGTATCGTTTCGGGCATCCGTTTGTCTCAACGTTTGCAGGCCGTGTTCCTTCTAGAAGTGTTGAGGCATCGCTTCCGAGGTTCAAGGAAGTGTTCAGCGAATTGATTGATCAGGTCCATCGCCATGATTGCAAGGGTTTGCTCCTGGAGAACTGCAGGATGGGAGACCTCTGGAAGCGTGGCTCCTGGAATATTGCCATCAATGATGCAGCCTGGTCCCTTATCTTTAATACCCTCGATGACCCCCTTCTTGGTCTTGAGTGGGAACCGTGTCACCAGGTGGAGGCACTGCTCGAGCCGCTTGCCCAGCTGAAACGTTGGCAGGGAAGGGTCTTGCATGTACATGGCAAGGATGCCCATGTTGATCATGCCCTCCTCAGTGAGATCGGGCTCTATGCTCCAGGGAAGGCGATCAAAGCTACCTTGCCTGGCTGTGGCGATACCGATTGGAAAATTCTGATGCAAATCCTTGTGGACGGAGGATATCAGGGAAGCATTGATATAGAGGCGGGTGGAACCTCGTTTTTCAGCGATTTTGAGGAGAAAGTTGCATCCCTTGACTACCTCAAGAAGTGTCGCCTTAGTCTCCGATAGTCTATACGCGCCCTTGCAAAACTCAAAAAACATGGTACGATTATCACGTGCGAATTAGATACGTGCAGTGCTTTTTGGGATGTTATGCACGCACGTGCATAGGAGGAAAACATGGAACGAATTGCCTATGGAATGATTGGAGGTGGAAAGGGAGCCTTTATCGGGGATGTACATCGTAAAGCCATCCGTCTCGATGATCTTGCTGTCTTGAAAGCCGGTTGTTTTTCCCGGGATGTGGAGAAGTCAAAAGCGTTTGGGGCAGAACTCGGTATTGCAAGTGATCGACTCTATGCCGACTACCGCGAGATGGCGGAGAAGGAAGCAAGCAGGGAAGACGGCATTGCCTTTGCTGTTTGCGTTACACCAAACGCTTCCCACTTTGACATATGCAAGGCCTTCCTCTCCCAGGGGATTCATGTTGTCTGTGACAAGCCCCTGACCTGGACTATTGAACAGAGTGAAGAGCTGAGGGAGATCTGCAAGAAGAAGAACCTGCTCTTTGGTGTTACCTATGCCTACACCGGATACCCTGCTGTGAAGCAGATGAGAAAGATGATCCAGGATGGAATGCTGGGGAAGATCAGGTTCGTGAATGCCGAGTATCCGCAGGATTGGCTGGGTAACCCCGTCGATGAGCATAGCTCCATTGCTCCCTGGAGAATAGACCCGAAGGTAGCGGGGGCAACAAACTGCCTTGGCGATATCGGCAGCCATATCGAGAACATGGTTGCCACGGTTACCGGGAAGAAGATCAAGAAGGTATGTGCACGTCTGGACAGCCTGGTTGAAGGCAGGACGTTGGATGATAATGCCTCGGTGATGGTTGAGTATGAAGGAGGAGGCAAGGGCCTGTACTGGTCAAGCCAGATTGCCTTCGGTTATGACAACGCCCTCCGTATCCGCATCTTCGGTGAGAAAGGGAGCTTGGAGTGGCTCCAGGAGGACCCTGACTATTTCACCTTTACCCCCTGCGATGGGCCGAAACAGAGGTGGAGCCGTGGTCGTGAGACCTTCGACCCGGTAGCCCAGCAGTACTCACGTGTGCCGGCAGGACACCCCGAGGGACTCTATGAGGCATTTGCCAATATCTACAAGCCCTTCATCCTGGCGCTTGGGAAACACCTTCGTGGAGAGAAACTGGAGCCCTCCGATCTTGACTTCCCAGGAGTCGAGGAAGGGCTTGATGGTGTGAAATTCATCAACCGGTGCCTTGAGAGCAGCAAGCAGGGCTCTGTTTGGGTCGACCTATAAGAAATCATAAAAAGGAGCAAATCCATGGCTAGAATGGTAACAATCTTTACAGGACAGTGGGCAGATCTTCCCTTTGAGAAGATGTGTGAGACCGTAAGTGAAATGGGGTATGACGGGGTTGAGATTGCCTGTTGGGGTGATCACATGAATGTTGAGAAGGCTGCAAAGGACCCTTCCTATGTAGCTGACAAGAAAGCAATCCTGAAGAAATACAACCTTGGTTGCTATGCCCTGGGAAACCACCTTGCCGGACAGTGCGTTGGAGATGCCTTTGGGGATCCCCGTCTTGCCGGTTTTGCCCCCAAGAGCCTCAAGGGTGATGATAAGGCAATCCGTCAGTGGGGAATCGACCAGATGAAGTACACCGCCCAGGCAGCAAAGAACATGGGTTGCTCGGTGGTTACCGGTTTCATGGGAAGCCCGATCTGGAAGTATTTCTACTCGTTCCCTGCCAACAGTGAACAGTTGATCGAGGACGGCTACCAGGAGATCTACGACCTCTGGACTCCGATCCTTGATGAGTTTGACAAGCAGGGCGTGAAGTTTGCTCTTGAGGTACACCCCTCTGAGATCGCATACGACTATTACAGCACCCAGCGTCTCCTGGAGAAGTTTAAGGGGAGAGAGGCTCTTGGGATCAATTTCGATCCAAGTCACCTGCAGTGGCAGGGAATCGATCCCGCACTCTTCTTCCGTGATTTCGCTTCCCATATCTACCATGTGCATATCAAGGACAGTTTGGTGAAGCTGGATGGACGGAGCGGTATCCTTGGATCCCACCTGGCCTTCGGCGATTTGAGAAGAGGGTGGAATTTCGTCTCCCCAGGCCATGGGGATGTCGACTTTGACATGATAATCCGTGAGGCAAATGCAGCTGGATACCATGGTCCCCTGTCCGTTGAATGGGAAGACAATGGCATGGATAGGTTGTTCGGTGCGCGTGAAGCACTTGAACTGGTGAGAAGAGTTGATTTCGAACCCTCGAATGTTGATTTCGATGGAGCAATGGAGAATTGATGGACGAACCCAAGATCCTTCTCAGTCTGGAAGGTATAGTCAAGGAATTCTCATCTGTCCGTGTGCTCGACCGGGTCTCCTTCTCCATACGGGAAGGAGAGGTCATGGGGCTTATCGGGGAGAATGGTGCTGGTAAATCCACGTTGATGAAGATTCTCAGCGGGATCTACCAAAAGAGTGGGGGAACCATCCGCCTGGATGGCCAACCCACCGATATCCCCGACTATATCACGGCAAAGAAACTGGGGATCGGTATCGTTCCCCAGGAGTTCAACCTGATCAATTACCTGACGGTATTCGAGAACATCTTTCTCGGAAACGAGATTCATAAGGGACTTCTCCTGGATAAGGCAAAGATGCGGGAGGAAGCGAGGGCTCAGCTTGAGCTTTTAAAGATGCCCCTTGATGTGAACAAGTACATCAGTGAGCTCTCTGTGGCTGAGAAACAGATGGTGGAGATTGCGAAGGCCATGATCCTCGATACCAGGGTCCTGATCTTTGATGAGCCGACCACCACCCTTACCCCCGTTGAGGTAAGGACCCTGTTCTCCCTGATGCGGAAGCTCAAGGAGAAGAAGGTCACCATGCTTTTTGTCAGCCACAAGCTGCAGGAGGTCATGACCATCTGTGACCGGGTTGCCGTGCTCAGGGATGGTAAGCTGGTAAGTGTTGACGAAGTAAAGAACCTTGATGCAAATACGCTTGCCAAGAAGATGGTTGGGCGTGATTTCAGCCAGGTCTTCCCTCCCAAGAAGGACAGGAGAGCAGAGGAGCTTGTGCTTGAGGTCAAGAACCTGAAGAGTGATCCCATGGTCAAGGATGTCTCGTTCTCCCTTCATCGTGGAGAGATCCTGGGATTTGCCGGTCTTGTCGGCTCGGGTCGTACCGAGACGATGGAGGCGGTAATGGGGCTCAGGAGAATGGAGTCAGGGGAGATTCACATCAAGGGAAAACCGGCTAAGATCCGCAGTGCGAAGGATGCCGTCTCCCTTGGCCTTGGCTACATCAGTGAGGACAGGCAGGGCAAGGGTATTGTCATGAACTATGACATCACCAAGAACATCAGCCTGATCTCCCTGAAGGATAAATATCTCAAAGGGCTCCTGATCGACAAGAAGGCCGAGACAGCTGCAAGCGACCATTACATCGATGAGTTCAACATCGTGGCTGCTTCGAAGAAGTCTGAGCTGCGGTTCTTCAGCGGGGGAAACCAGCAGAAGGTGTATCTTGCCCGGTGGATGGATACCGATCCTGAGATTCTCATCCTTGATGAGCCTACCAGGGGAATCGATATCAACGCAAAGCGGGAGATCTATGAGTTCATTCACCAGCTTTCCGAGGCGAGGATCAGCTGCATCATCATCTCATCCGAGATGGAGGAGATCATTGGGATGTGCAACCGAGCCTACGTTATGCGGGAAGGAAGGATAGCAAGCTGCTTGGATGAGGAAGAGATTACTGAGGAAAACATCGTGTTCAATGCAACAGGAATCAAGAAAGGTGTAGAAAAAGATGGATGAACATAAACTGCTGTCTTCTGTGAAAAAATTCAGGTTCAAGGATCACTCCCTGGGGATGGCGTTCCTTATCCTTGTGGTGATCGCCACCATTCTCGGTTGGCCGAATTTTCTGAAAATCAGGAACCTGACGAACATTCTCAGGCAGATTTCCTATACGGGAATCATCGGCTTGGGAATGACGCTGGTGATCATCAGTGGGGGTATCGACCTCTCGGTAGGTTCCATGACCGCCTTTGTGGGAGGGATTGCAATCTACTTCCTCAATCTCTTCGGTCCTGAGTCAGTCTGGGGTATAGTCCTGACCTTCCTCTTCGCCCTGGTGTTGGGATCGCTCTGCGGTGCGCTGAACGGGATCATGGTGGCCAGGTTCAAGATGGCTCCCTTTATCGTCACCCTGGGTACCATGTCGATCTTCCGCTCCCTTATCCAGTACATCTCCAATGCGGGTACCATCCTCTCGGAGAATATGGACTATGGGAAGCTCGGCAGTAGTGTTTTCCTCGGTCTTCCCATACCGGTTTGGTGCTTTCTTATTGTCGGTATACTGCTGCATATCGTACTGAACCATACGAGCTTTGGCCGGTATCTCTGTGCAACAGGAAGCAATGAGCAGGTAGCGAAGTATTCAGCGATCAATATTACCCTAGTGAAGTGGCTCCCTTATATCATTACGGGATTTACAGTAGGCATGACCGCTGTGATGTGGTCGAGCAGGCTCAACTGCATCAACCCAAGCGACGGTGCTGGCTATGAGATGGATGCCATTGCTGCTGTGGTCATCGGGGGAACCCTGATGAGCGGAGGAAAGGGAAGTATCATCGGCACCATGATGGGTGCGGTGATGCTGGGAATCATCAACAACATGCTTGTCATGGGAGGAATCAGTGCCTTCCTGCAGCAGGCAGTGAAAGGGTTTGTCATTATTGTTGCGGTACTCTTGCAGTACAACAACGGTAACAAATAAAGGTTCAATCAAGGAGGATTGGAAATGAGAAGAGTTTTGATTATCGCTCTCTGTATGGTCTTTGCCGCCGGTATGGTCTTCGCCCAGGGTGTTTCTGAGGACGCTGCTGATGTTCCCAAGATCGGTATTGCGGTTCCCTCTCCTGACCACGGCTGGACTGGAGGTATCGGCTGGTGGGCAGACAAGGCTGTCGAGGAACTGAAGGAGCAATATCCTGGAAAGTATGAGTTCAAGGTATTGCATGCTGACGGGTATGCAAAGCAGATCTCCGATGTCGAGGACCTCATGGTCTGGGGCATGGACTATCTGGTAATCCTTCCTCATGAGTCAGCTCCCCTTACCCCTGTGGTAAAGGAAGCACACGACTCCGGCGTTAAGTGTATCGTTGTCGACCGTGGTCTGACCGATACATCCTTCGGCTACATCAACCTTGCTGGTAACAACTCTGAGATGGGAAAGGTTTCCGGTATCTTCGTGAGAGATTACATGAAGGAACATGGCCTTACCAAGTATGTTGCCATGGGTGGTATGCCTGTTGTAATCGATGGCGAGAGAATGAATGCATTCTTCGACGAGATGCAGAAGGAACCTTCTTTGGTCAACCTCGCCGGTGGAAGAAACTATGACTTCGCTGACTGGTCAACCCAGAAGGGCCTGGAACTG
>NZ_JBFXGH010000113.1:0-7097 GCF_050178175.1 Sphaerochaeta sp. | reverse complement strand
CCCTCATCAGGACGTGCATAGATACTTGCGGCACCCTCTTGGTAGTTGTTCACCAGTACAAAGGGAAGGTCGTGCTCGATGAGAGGGTCAATCTCAGGAAACTGGTCCTTGGTGATAGCGAAGATCAAACCATCATAGCTATGGCTGGTAATGAGGTCCCGGTAACTACGGTACTTGCCCAGATAGTTCTCAAAGACGATGCCAACATTGTAGTTGTACTGCAGTGCTCCAAGCAACAACCCATCCAGCAATGCAGGAAAGTAAGAACGGGTGAAGGGTAAAATCTTCTTGTAGTAGGGAACAACAAAGCCAATGGCAAAGCTTCTATTGCTTGCAAAGAGCGTAGCAGTACGTGAGGGCACATAGCCCAGCTGTTCTGCGGCCAAACGTACCTTCTTCTTGATCTTGTCGCTGATAAGGGGGGAATCGTTGAGTGCACGGGAGACCGTGGACTCAGATACCCCTGCTGCCTTTGCAACGTCAGCTCTTCCTACAAGCTTTTCCATGTAGGCCAGTGTACCATTTTTACGGAGAGTATGGTACGGCTTTCTTGCGTGTTAGCAACACTCACGTTGCATTAGTATTTAGGAATTAGAACCGATACCTGAGGCTTACCTGAGGATACATATCCACATTAAGCGTGGAGGTGTTGAGCTCATACATACCCATATAGACAAATTCAGTACTGATAGCAAAATGTTTGAAGAGGATGGTCTCGACGCCTATTCCGCCTCCAATGCCCAAGTTGAGGATGAGAGGTCCAGCACTATATACGTCAGGGTCAGCTGAAGTAAGTTTTGCTTCCCTATACCCTTGGTGGTGTACTCCCCCTACGAAATAAAGCGTTCCGGCAAGAGAGGAGTTCACTTCGTGGTACACCAAGGGGTATTGCAACTCAAACCCGATGTTATAGACCAGTTGGTCATTGCCATACTCCATCTCTGGGTGGTACAGCAAACCACCAGCTACTTGGTAGCCAATGTGCTCCTGCCATCGCTGGTAACTTATACCAACCCCGGCCAAGCGCCCAACCTGGACTCCCAATGCCTGGGAATACTCGCTTCCCTCTGCAAACAAGGGTGTGAAAAGAGAGGCAAGTAGAACAAGCAAAACCATGAAGGAACGCATGTTTGTTTTCATACAATAAGGTTACTACAATTCTTTACTTCTGTCTGGTTTCTTGCCATGGAAAATGCTCTGAATTACGGAGGACTTTAGGTACTGCTTCAGAAGGAATGAAACGGCAGAAATTACATTTTACTCTTATGTACTTTCACTAGACCTATAAACCCAAAAAGCAGCTCTTGGGATCTTTTTTACCGGTTCAGAATTTTCTTGATATATTGAGGATCCTCGGATGCTACTTTTAGAAGGGCCAAAGCAGGCCCCTCTGGAGTTCTCCTACCCTGTTCCCAATTCCTTAGTATAGCTACACTGACGCCAATCATTGAGGCAAATTCAATTTGTGTTGCCTTTACGTTTTTACGTATACCTTTTATATCAGGTGGTGAGAATACAAAAGTACGGGCAGGCTCTTTTTCCTTTCGCAGGATTTTTCCACCTTCTTGTATACTCTCTACCAACAATTCAAAATCTTTCTCGTTCATACTAGCTCCTTCCTAACCAATGCCGAGAGCTTCTGCAATTGTGCTTCTGTTATGTTCTCTGTAACGTTCTTTGCATAGGCATACAACAACAGAAACTGTCCATCAGAAGGAGCTAAGCCCTCTGTCAAGACAGGTATCAAGAAAAATAACGAATATTTCTATGCTACCTGATTATCGATTTCCCTTTCTGGGAAACATCCTGCTTTATACACTTCATCTGGTGTTTGGTAGTCCAATCCTTGGTGAATCCTTTCCTGGTTGAAGAACTCTACAAAACCTTTCAATCCATTGGGGAATAAATTACCCGTATACCACCACGTTTGCCACGACCACTCCCTGACCATCGAATTTTTCTCAGCCCTCCTGCACCAGGTATTACAGCCCCAGCATCAGGTCTATAAACCTGCTGTTTTTACAATTCTCTATAAGATTCATCGTCAAGGAATTCTTGAATTTGCTTGCTAATATACTCGTTTCGATGAATTCCATATGGTTATTATATACGCCATTGGCTTATATTTGTCAAAGTTCGAAAAGCAGTAATCAATCATACCTGGCCGAGACCATGTGACCTGAAAAAGATTATGTGACATATTGGGTTGCAAAACCTACCTTGTCAACTATAGCAAACTTTTAGAAGAACATTGAAATTGCCATTACCATAATGAATACAATAAAAAACGGGCCATAAAACTTTTCCAAAGCTTTTTTGTCTATCCGCTTACCCAACAAAGGCCCAAGGAATGCACCGGTTATCGTGCCGGATGCAAGCAAGATCACCAGTAGCCAATTCAGAGTTCCAAATGCACTATGGGTTATCACTCCTGTAACAGCTATAAAAAATAGCACCATGACTGATGTACCCACTACCTCCAAAGAGGAAAGACCCATACTATACAGACCTGCAAGGATTGGAGGTGTGCCGCTTGCACCGAGCATACCTGACATTAGCCCGCCAAGTAGTCCAAATACCGAGCCTTTTACTATAAGAAGCTTTGAAATAGGCTTACTTCCATGAGCGTCAGCTTCTAAGAGTTGTTCGCTTTCTGATATTTCTTCTTTGACTTGCTTTTTCTTTCTCGATATCACCATTCCGGCTCCCATGACAAGAAGAAAGACCCCAAATATTATTTTAAGAACTTTTAGGGGAATAATGGTAACAAGATAAGAACCTGCAGCTACTCCAATAACTCCGCCTGCTACCAGGAGAAATCCTATTTTTGGCTTTACATTTCCTGCCCTATAGTGACTTATTGAAGCAGCAAGGGTTGTCGGGATAATTGTTGCAAGAGATACAGACACAGCCTGATCCATGGAAACAGCAAACAATCCTGTCAGCATCCCAACATAAAATATTCCTCCACCTCCACCCATTAAAGAAATCAGAATCCCTATGACAAGCCCTGCCACAGGTAATAGATAAATCGGCAAATGCAATGCTATCACCTTTTTTAGTATCCTTCACTACCTATTGTAGCTTCCAAGTATCCCTCGATGAGTTGTTATTACAAATCCCGGGGTAAGCTAGAAGAATATCCAATAACCTACCATAATGTATAAGATTATTAAAAATTTGCTACAACTAAACAGAGTCAGACAGCAACCTCTTCCTCTGCTACATCTCTCTCGACTGGCTCCCAAAGTCATGTCCCACGCTCAGACCTCAACAAACTTCGGCAACCCCCATGAAAACTTTTCTCTATTTGACAAGGTATTTTCTGATCTATCATTCTTATCAAGCAACTCATAGACAAATGAAAAGTAATCTAAGGTGGAATGGATAGTCAAGACAGATTTTGAAACGGAAAAATCTTTTTCTCCTTTCATCTTGCTACACGAGAGACTAGCTGGTATCTTCGGACTTGCAAGACCACTTCCTGAACAATTTCCTTCAAAGCATTCACTGAATCCCTGGGGAAATCCAAATGATAGCATTCCACCATCTTCTGGGCATCATAGCAAGCTCTGTAAGGTGGTATTGTGTTACAGGGGAACCAAGAGAAACGTCATCCCCCAATCCAGTGCATATACTTGGTCTTCAGAGAACTCCCCACTGTGCTACACATACCCTCTCAAATACTTAGGTCTACCTGCTTTGTAGAAGAGCATGTGCAGTTCTACAAGATTGAGATTCTGTTACAGTCTTATTGCATAACACCCTACATCTTTGGGCCCTTGAACTCCGGAACCAGTTCATGAAGCATCTTCAGCATCTCTTCGGGAGTACTTTTCTCAAAGGCAGTAAGATAGTGATTGAGGAAGGAGAGTTCACTGATGGTATGGTTGTTTACCTTTGCCTTGAACACCAGCTTCTCCTCGGTAGGAATGGTGGTGTCCTTATTGGCAAGGAGTTCCTCATAAAGCTTCTCACCCGGTCTAAGCCCGGTGACAATGACTTGGCTTCTGCTATCCCCATAGTACTTCACCAACTTCTCTGCGAAGTCATAGATCTTGACCGGCTGACCCATATCCAAGACCATCACCTCTCCACCTTTTGCCATGCTGGCTGCCTTGAACACCAAGCCAACTGCCTCAGGAATTGCCATGAAGTAACGGATAATGTCCTTATGGGTGACGGTTATGGGAACCCCTGCCTTGATCTGGTCCATGAAGAGCGGAAGCATACTTCCCCGGCTTCCCAGGACATTGCCAAAGCGCACACAGACAATTTCTGTCTCCTTGCTGTTGAGCATGCCGGCC
This sequence comes from Sphaerochaeta sp., assembly GCF_050178175.1. Taxonomy (GTDB): domain Bacteria; phylum Spirochaetota; class Spirochaetia; order Sphaerochaetales; family Sphaerochaetaceae; genus Sphaerochaeta. The sequence goes on along the minus strand of NZ_JBFXGH010000113.1, from coordinate 2,790 downwards.
ATTAACTCAACCACCCGCTTGGTAGCCCCCATTACATTGGTCGGGTTCACCGCCTTGTCGGTGGAGATGACCACGACTTTCTCAACCTGGTGCTCCTTGGCACTCTTGAGTACCGCATAAGAACCATTGATATTGGTTGTGATGGCCTCTTCTGGATACAGCTCCTGAAGTGGTACATGCTTGTAGGCTGCAGCGTGGAAGACCAACTGTGGTTTGAACTGGGTCATGATACGGTCAATCTTCTTTCGGTTCTTGATATCACAGACAATGGGAATGACCAGGTCACTCCACTCCTTCTGGTAGTTATGCAATCGCAGGGAGAGGTCATGGAGCTCTGTCTCATCAACATCGAGCAGCAGGAGCTGCTCTGGACCATAGGTAAGCAACTGCCGGCAGATCTCGCTGCCGATGCTCCCTCCTGCTCCCGTTACCAGAACGCGTTTCCCACGAACCATCTGCCTGATCGGCTCCTTGTCGATGCTGATCAGGGGACGACCAAGAAGGTCTGCATAGTCAAGATTCCTGAGGTCCAGCTCTTTCTGGCCCTCCTGCATCTCAAAGAGGGAAGGAATGACCTTGATATCACAACCTGCTTCCTTTGCCGCATCGACAGCCAGAAGCATTCTCTCCTGGTCAATCTGGGTAATGGCAATGATGAGCGTCTTGGCTTTCAGGTTCTGAAGCACCTGTGGCAAATCCTTCACACTCCCGTAGACCTTCACCCCGAGCATGTATGTGCCGTGGAGATGCACTTCATCATCGACAAATCCTACAATATGGTAGGGGAGCTTTCCTTTTTGGTACTGTCTTACCAAGGTATTTCCCAACTCCCCTGCCCCATAGATGACAGCTCGAGGATGCTGGTTGTTGCTCTGTTTATTTTTGAACACCAAGACCGACCGGTAAAAAACACGAAACCCCATCACCAGGAGAAAGCCGAAGATGTCGGTACTGACTATAAAGGGGATCCAATCACTACGGAATCCAAGGTAAAAGCCAATCAGGAGTATCCCGAGGATGGTTACCGGAATAAACGCGGTCAAACCACGACCGAGCAGGTCGAGGGAGCTCTCACTGATTCTGATATGGTAAAAACGAACGGCAAAAAGGAGCAGGATGGTGGCAAGAATATTAAAATAGAGCAATGAATCAAAATTGAAAGGCAAGGTCTGAAAAACCACCCAGGAAGCCAGCAGTCCGGCAGCAAACAAAAAAAATGCATCCATTGCCATCAGGACAACCCAGCGTATATAACGACTTTTCACCATTCCACTCATGCAACATCACCCCTGGTCTCTATCTTCTTCTGCTCCCATGCAGAACGTGTAGCACAAATTTTCTTGTGACACAGGAGCTCGGGTAGCGCTACTATACCATGCCGCTCATGCCCTGTAAATGAATCGTAGAGAAAACCCTCTTTCCAGCTACCTACTGGACTCAACAAACTCTACCGGCATACTCACACGCCTGATCACCTCTGCAAACTGGAACTCGACCATGACCCTGCTGTGACGATAATCGACCTTCACGATCGTACCCATGAAGTCCTTCATCGGCCCGTCGATAATTCTAATCGGCTCACCCTTCTTATAGACTACTTTCGATGGCCTGATGGTACCCTTGTTGTGCATAATCCAAGCAGCATACTCATAATCAGGGCCCTGTAGCTCAATGGTCTTGTTCAGATTTCTCAGGAATCCATAACAACCAGGTAGCTTCAGTACATCCCGACTGAAATCCTGCAATGATACATCACAGGAGAGCAACAGGTACCCAGGGAGTATGGGATGGTCAGTCATGATCTTTTTCCCCTTACGACGGTCGATCATCCGACGCATGGGAATGAAGGCCATCACTTCATCCTCTTCAAGTTCCCGACTGAAGAATTTGAGCAGATGAGCCTTCACATATTCTTCTCGTCCTGTCCTGCAAGCAATGAAGTAGTAGTTCATAGTCGCCCATAGTACAGTATTTGATATCTGTTTGTCATCAGAGTGAAAAGGCCTTTTCCAGTGCGGCTCTCATCACCTCTGCATCAGCGTCTTTTCCAGTCCAATTCTCAATACCAAGTACCCCTTGGTTCACCAACATTCCCAGTCCATCAAGGGTAGCTGCCCCTGCTTGCCTTGCACGCTTCAAGAAAGCCGTATCGGTGGGATTGAATACCACATCACAGGCAATGACATCCCGTAGTCCCTGGGAGAATGCAATATCGATACAGCTATTCTCATCAAATAACCCAACACTGGTTGCCTGCACCACCACCAAGCCATCTTCTTCAATCTGATAGGTACCTTCCCAAGGCTGGGTAGATACCTTGGTCTTCGAGATGCCCTGTAAACGCTCAGCAAGTGCTTCTGCTTTCTCTCTGGTACGGTTTACCAGCACAACTTCTTTCACTTCAGAGAGGACCAACTCCACGGCAATGGCTGAGGCGGCTCCACCTGAGCCAAAGAGTACCACGCGCCTCTCACTGAGATTGCTGACCTGCTCCTTCAGCGACTGCAGGAACCCCTTTCCATCGGTATTGTCTCCTTGGTAGGTACCATCCGCTTGCAGGGTGATACAGTTCACCGCATTGCTGAGTCGCGCACTTTCAGTGAAACTGTCCAGGTAGGGAAAGACCCTTTGCTTGAAGGGGGCGGTGACGTTGCCTCCGGCAACATGCAGGGCTTTCAACCCCTCCAGTGCTGTTTGCAGCTGGTCACTCTCCACCTCACAGGTGATGTATTGACCAGGAAAGTCCATATCCAAAAAGGCTTTCTCCATCATATATTGGGTGGGGTTTCC
>NZ_JBFXGH010000112.1:0-7162 GCF_050178175.1 Sphaerochaeta sp. | reverse complement strand
TTAGGGTTATGTTCGATTGTATGACATCAAGCTTCCCTGTCGGCTAGTGTCTTATACTTACTAGTAGCGTTGCCTAATTATGGGAGAGTGTGGAATTTTAATAAGCGCGATGCTAATACGACAATAATTAAGGAAAAGTCGCACAATTAAGTTTTTCCTATATACATGTTCCCGAAGGTTTCAAGTTACACAATTGCAATGAAGTTATTAGCTTTCTCGGCTTGGAAAAGCCTTAAGCCAGATTCCTCAGTATTGAGAAAACCTCAAAATGCCGCATTCTAGAGGGGTTTTGGCCTTTTTTGCCCTATTATTATTGTATCAAATGTGAGGTCAAGACATCCCGGGGATGTACGAGTGTACGGTTCACCAATCCTATGGAGCATACATTCACCGAGAGCACCTCATGGGCTCCGTTCAAACAGATACTCAGGAAGTGTTCCTGCATACGTCCTGCATAGTGCCTGATCAGGGGAAAGATGTCTCCTGGAGTGGAAATTTGTCTTCGTTTGGCAGGGAGCCTTCTCCTTCCAAGCTCAAGGGCTGCCCCTATGAGCGTGGCCTTCGCCATGCCAAGTCCTCCTATGGCCATCAGGTCTTCGTTGTTGGCCATAGGCTTTCGGTCCAGGAGCTCCAGAAGATCCTTGGCAATTGTGTTCACTGGGCGGTCACGATTTCCGCTCCCGATGAGGATGGAGAGAAGTTCCTGATCACTGAGTGCCTCAGCCCCACGCTGGATCAGCCGCTCCCTTGGCCGGTCGCAGACAGCCATCTCCTTGATTCGTCGTTCGGTTTGTTGGTTTATTTGGTATTTCATACTCTGTTAAGATGCAAAAGCCTGTTGTTTGCTTGAGCTCTTCGGTAGAGCTGTGGTACAACTAAGGCATGCAGGAACATACCTATCGTATCGGCGAATTGGCGAGGAAATGCAATGTGACCGCACGGACCATCAGATATTATGAGTCCCTGGGGTTGCTGAAAACCAACTCCCGTTCAGAAGGTGGCCAGCGCTACTATACAGATGCAGATGTGGTGTATCTGATATGATGTGATCTCTTGTCAAGTATAATTTTTGTGATCGGCAAGCCGATAGGCAGGGGCGATGTGAGCAGCGAGGGACTGGAGCATGCATTCTCATCCAGGCTCGACCAACAGTCCATCCTGGTCACCGACAAGAGCAAGGGAGGCATCAAGTATGCCGAGAGCACGGGACTGGCCCATTTTGCACTTGATTCAAGGAAGGAATCCAGGAAAGGGCCGTACAACCTGCAGCTGGTGAACGCATTACACTCCATAATTTCGGAAAAATCACACAGCAGGGCTTGCTTTGCGACCAAGAATGCTGAGCTGTACATCACCTGGGAGGCATGGAAGCTGCTGAACAGGACCAAGAGCCTGGCTGAGAAGAAGGATATTCTCAAATCACTGGTTGTTCCAGGCAAGAGAACAGTCACGATGCAGCAGACCAGGAACTGGGAACTGCCCCCGGTATGGCTCCAATTTCCGAATAACTCAACTACGCAAAAAAACCTAGTAGCTTGTAAACACAAAAACTTTAATTTTTGAAATATTTGTGTTATCCTCCAAATAGCTGTGTATTTGGGGATAGCTATGAAGTATCAATCCTTGCGTATCACGTTGACGACAGAAGAACGGAATGAATTCGAGAAGGTTGTGTGCAACGGCACTGCTCAAGCAAAGGAGATCATGCGCGCAAACATCCTTCTCGCCGTCGATGAGTCTGGAGGACGCAAGCGTATGAAGGATGTCGTGGTAGCCCGCATGTTGGGCACCACACCCCAGACGATCTGCCGGGTCAAGAAGGACTACCTGCAAAAGCCTCAGGGTACGGACTCGATCAAGCGGAAAAAGCGGGTGACCCCGCCGGTCCCTGCCAAGATCGATGGCAGTGTCGAGGCCCACATCATCGCCATTGCCTGCTCAAATCCGCCTGCCGGATATGGGAGATGGACGCTCCGGCTCATTGCCGACAGGATGGTGGAATTGGATTACATTGACGCAATTTCCCATACGACAGTGGGAAAAACACTAAAAAAACAGGTTTAAGCCTTACCTGAAGCGCTGCTGGTGCATTCCACCGCAGCAAAACAGTGATTTTGTAGCCAAGATGGAGGATGTGCTGTCGGTATATGCAAGACCCTATGATGAGAAACGGCCCCAGGTGTGTATGGACGAGAAACCGGTCCGACTGCTGGGAGACCTCGGAAAGCCGCAGACTCCAACCACACCAAGCTCGAGGATAGTGAATACATAAGGAACGGTACCTGCAGCATCTTCATGTTCACAGAACCTCTTGGTTGCTGGAGGGAAGCACATGCCTGCAAACGCAGGACCAAGAAGGTCTGGGCGTCTGAGATCAAATGGCTCTTGGATGAGAAATACCCCCATGCCGAAAAGGTTGTTCTTGTCATGGACAACCTCAATACCCACAGCATCTCTTCCTTGTATGAGGCGTTCCCCCCTGAAGAAGCTTTCAGGCTGTCGCAAAGATTGGAAATTCACTTCTCACCCCCAAGCATGGCAGTTGGCTGGATATGGCTGAGATAGAGTTATCGGCCTTGACCAACCAATGCCTCTCCCACCGGAGAATCGACAATATGGAAGAAGACTTGAAAACCGAAATTCTGAGCTGGTCGGTATCAAGGACTGCCAACCAAAAAGGTATCGATTGGCAATTCACTGTACAGGATGCAAGGACAAAACTCAAAGCCCTCTATCCTGTTATTGAATTGAAGAATTAGACTTTACGAGCTACTAGTTTAATATTACTGCGTACTTCAGCAAAAAAATTTAATAGATTATTAGTCAATTATCACCAAAAGGTGATATAATTAACCGATGAGACCATTCCCACAAATTCAATATATACCTCTCACCTTGACAATTTCTTTTGAGAAGCCAGTCGAATATGAGGTTCCTCCTGCATTCATTCTCAGAAGTATATTGGGGTTGAATCTCCATGACATCTGCTGTATCGCTAAGAGAAACACCTGTCCAGAATGTGAACACAATGGAAGTTGTATATATGCACAGGTTTTTGATACCATATTGCAAAAAGACAATCAGATGTATCATGGACGGGACCGTGCGCCACACCCTTTTATTCTCCGCATGGACAATTGGTTCATGCCAAAAGAAGATACTTTGACATTCACTGTGCTTTTGCTTGGCAATGCCATAGCCTATACGTCGTATATCTATGGTGCTTTTCTTAGAGGACAATTCCGTGGATTTGGCCGTGATCGGATTCGGTATACCATTGAGTCTATCTCGTCAGATGGGGTGGAACTCCTCGAAGATGCTGGTTTCCTCAATTACCAGACTGCGATTAAGAATTGGGTACCTTCAAATCAACAACAGGATAGGACCTATGAAGGGTCTCTTTTTATTCGCTTTCAAAGTCCACTAAGATTCAAGTATCACGGTGCATATGCTGATACGTTCACAAGTCTTTCCTTGTTCTCCTGTTTCAAGAGGCGATTGGAGACCCTTTGCCTTTTATATGGAATTGTTGAAGAAGTACAAGTTCTCCCCCTAAAATTTGAGGTCCTGCATCAAATAACTGAGTGGAAGGAATATCCTCACTACTCAACACGACAAAGACGTAATATGTTTCTAGGTGGAGTAGTAGGAAACATCGAACTCAAAGGAGAGTTTACCCAATATGAATTGGATTTGCTCTCTTTCAATGAACTTTTTCAAGCGGGTAAAAATACGAGTTTTGGATTTGGAAAAATGTCTTTCTGGAGGTATTTCTAAAGAGGAGGAAATGCGTGATAACAGCAACAATTCAGGAGATTGTTCTTGCAGGTTTGCTCCATGATATTGGGAAGTTTGCCCAACGTGCGGGAATGTCAGAATACAAGGACAAGTCGATGGAAGGAATTCTCTGTAGATCCACAAAGCAGGGATATTATACACACCAACATGTACTATATACATTGGGATATCTTGATACAGTGAAAGATTGTTTTCCCGATTCCATCAATGTTGGACGTCTTATAAATCTTGCAGCCTATCATCATAACCCTTCAGAAGAAGACCATCATATCATCACCATTGCAGATAGGCTTAGCAGTGGTATGGACAGATTTAGCGACAAAGAACTGGAATATGAAGCTCAGGGACAATTCTATGAGCAGCCGATGTTGAATATTGCATCCACACTGAGCATAAAGGAAACGGAGAACTCTGCACCATTGAAAACAGATGCGAGTTATCTCCCAATTCGGCCACTGGATGGGAATGCCATCGGTACACAAGGCCAGAAAAAAATCTCTAAAAACGAGTATCTCCAGCAATGGAGCCAGTTTGAGAAGGATTTTCTTAAACTCAAAGGTTTGGGATATGATGAGTTTCTAGCGGCTCTGCTCACCATATTAGAACGCTATACTTGGTGCATCCCATCTTCCACCATAGATGATCCAGATATCAGTTTGTTCCATCATGCAAAGACAACTGCTGCGTTTGCAGCATGCATCGCTGTCTATGCCGCTAAACATGGGAATTGGATTAATACTATCCAGAAAGATGCTCCCTATACTTTCGTTCAAGGAGATATGTCGGGAATACAGAAATTTATCTTCAATCTTCCCACTTCGAAATACAATGCGAAGATCTTGCGTGCAAGAAGTTTCCAGATTTGGTCACTTAGCTTTGCCTTCGCGAAGTTTGCTACCCACACTTTTGGGATGACTGATGCGAACATAATCACCTTCGCTGGAGGGCGTTTTATGTTGCTTGTTCCTAGAACAGATAAAACCTCACAACATGTCAAGAATCTCCAATTTTTGTTGGATGAGTATATGCTCAAGGGATATTCCGGCCAGCTTGCGTGCATACTTTCCCAGACAGATATAAATGATTCCTCTGAGCTTACAAAAGCCAGAGGGCTCGAGCTTCAGTTTCGCATGCAGAACCAAGAGATTCAGAGCAAGAAGAAAAAGTTCCAACTTGGACTACATAAAACCTGGTACATGCTTGATGAAGAATATGAGAAGCTTCAGAAGAACGGAGATTGTCCCTTATGCCAGATCAACCCAAAAGAATCGAATAGTGAACATTGCAAAGGTTGTTCCTCTCTCATATCCATAGGAGGAACTCTGATGCAAGCAAAAAGGATAGTCATAGATGCTAAGGAACTTTTGCCTTTTGAAGAGATGGTAAAAGTTGTGAGAAAATCTTCCGCTTCCACTGTATTTGGCTACACGAACAGGGAGTATATACCTGGATTGCCGATGATTACCCTTCCGTACCTCGCTCCGTACCGTGATGATGAAGAAACGGGGTTGCTGAGCTTTGAGGAAATAGCCATGAATTCCAAAACAAAGAAGCAGAAGAAACTCGCAATGTTTAAGGCAGACATTGACAACCTTGGGTTGCTCTTCAGTTCCTCCTTGGGGAATCGATGGTCTCTCTCCCGTTATTCTGATTTAAGCTATCAATTCCAACAGTTTTTTTCTAGTTTCTTGGCACAGATGATCCAAGGCAATGAGAAGTACAAGAAGAGTATTTACGTCGTATTCTCTGGAGGAGATGACCTATGTGTGATTGGTCCTTGGGACGTAGTCATGGAATTTGCATTGGATTTTCGTCAACGGTTAGATGTATTCACGAACCACAACAAAGCCATCACTCTTTCGGGGGGGATTGCTCTTGCATCCAGCTCGCTTCCTGTTAAAAACCTTGCAGCGATGGCAGAAAATGGACTCGAAACATCCAAGCAAAGGAAAGAACGCAATCTCATTGTTAAAGACGGTATTACGATATTCGGAGTCACTCAGTCTTGGGAAGCGTTCCAGAGAAGCTTGTCAAATGGCAAGCAGATGTTGAAGTACATAGATGCCAATGTTGTCTCCAAAGCGACAGTATATAGAATCATTGATTTTTCTCATCGTGCAGAAAGGGTAGGAAACGGAGAATTGAAAGATTTGTTATGGGCCAGTAACTATCAGTATCAACTAAGTAGGACAATCGACAAGAATCAGAGAGAGGTCCGTTCTTGGTTTGAACAATTTGGAGCATCGCCTTCACAAATGGTTGAGGCACGGGTTTCAGCAAGTTATGCCCTCTATCAGGTTCGTGATAGATCGGATTGATAAAATCAAAGGAAATCGAGGACAGCCTTCTCTTGAATGAAGTTCAAAGACTTATTTACAATCTGGTCGTCTGTCTCGAAATCATCTTATCAAAAAATCAATTACCTATCGTAAGTATAAGGTGAATGAATATTAGGAGGAGATTTACAATGCCACAGCCAAAACAAGGAAACGGCCCTTCGATGATTGGTGGGTTCTATGAGGATGGGGAAAGTCGGGTAAAACCTGATTTATTCGACTCCAAGGCGCTTGAAATTGCGAATAAATTGTATAAGGTCAGCCATAATGAGTATAACGGCCGTGATGTGATCAATGGTGTGAGCGGGACCCAACTCAGGCGAATATTCGACGAAGTGAAGCGGTTTGAGTACCTACTCCAGCTTGATACAACCATGTGGGATATCCAGCTTCCCTACATCAAGATGATTAAATCAAAAGTACGATACACCATTGCCAGGTCAACCAGAAACCTGCGCAACAGTGATGAGATTGGTTGTTATAAAGCCTTGTCAGATTTTTTGATTGAAGGTATCGACAGCATCCAAAAGCAGAAGGATTATGAGGTTTTTCTGGCACTTTTTGAAGCTGTTTATGGGTTCTATTATGAACATGCCCCAAACAGAAGTTAAATCAAAAGAGGAGATAAATCATGGGATATAAACAGTTGGAACAAAAGAAAATAACAGGAAAAATTGTGGTGAAAACAGGTCTTCATATCGGAGCTGGAAACGATAAGGTCGAAATTGGTGGTATGGACAATCCCATTATAAGGAATCCTCTCAATCGAGAACCCTATATACCAGGATCTTCTATAAAAGGCAAGATGCGTTCTCTCTTGGAATGGAAATTGGGTAAAATCGATACGGAAAGCAAAAAGCCTGGAGGACCCTGTTCTTGTGGAAAAGCTGATTGCCAGATTTGCAGGGTGTTTGGAAGTGCCAATAATTCGAGGAACAGTGCATCAACGATTGAAAAAGGACCAACTCGACTTATCGTAAGGGATGCGACGCTTTCCGATGAATATCGCGTTATGATGAAGCAAGGTA
>NZ_JBFXGH010000111.1:2910-7248 GCF_050178175.1 Sphaerochaeta sp. | reverse complement strand
TGAAAAAACCGAACTATATTCCTGCAATGCGTCTCGATTCCGTTGCATCGTTGACCGAGTGGAATCGCATACGGTACTACCGCTAGCAATTGCAAGCTTGGCATTGCGGGTCCTTCAGGTCAATCGCCCACGGTTTGTGTATAATATCAACCGAAATCCATTGCTGAGGCTTTTGAATATTCTCCCTCATTCCTGGCAAACAGGAATCATCAGGAGGAGTCTTCAATAGAGTGGGTCATTGGCATGTGAAAAACTGCATTTCTTGGTTATCAAAGAATTTAGAATAATCTCATCAATCTGGATGAATAGAGACTTCTTTTTGGTCCCTTTTCACTTCACCTTGTAAGCGCCTACCTAACCCTCGATATAAAACGTTCCCTCAGCAATGATGGATACATTTCCACTGACCATGATACAGCCTGTATCTTTTTCTTGTAGAACATGAAGTTCACTAGGTCGGTCAAGAAAACGTCCTTGATGAATGATGATCTCTTCACCTGTCTTGCATACGCCATGCGCACAGAGGTATGCTCCAACTGGTCCAGCTGCGCTGCCGGTGGCAACGTCTTCCAAACCATCAAAATCGAATGTTCTGCCTTCTTTTGCATCAATATCAAACACATAGGCAAACTTTGCACCGTAGGAGTTGAGCAGTGGTTCATAATCCTTGGCAAACATGCCGGTTCTCTCAATTCCGCTGTGAATGGGTACGAGCAGGTACGATAAGCCGGTTGTCATGACCTGAAGAGGATACGCTGTAGCAAGATCGTCCATGGTGAGTCCAAGCGGTTCGATCAACCGGGGATAGTCTTCAGGGGGAATGTGTCCGATGGTCTCTGCTACACCTTGGTTCATGCTGCAGAGATACTCCTTTCTTTGGTCGATTGCAACGCTGGTGACCTTCACATCCTTACCATTCAGATGGAACTGGATTGCTTCCGTTTCTTTATCATTATCATTGTGTAGCATATGTATCACCGCAGCTGCACCAAGGATTGGGTGCCCTGCGAAATCCAGTTCCTCATCCTTCGTGAAAATTCTTGCCCTATATTCGTCGTCCCAAAGCTTTTTGAGAAAAATCGTCTCATACTGCTTCATTTCCTGGGTAATCAGAAGCATGGTTTCACTATCAGGGAATCGGTCGCAAATCAAAACGGTCAGTCCATTTCCTGTCAGCGGTCCTTTTGAAAAAACATCAACATGGTAGTACTGCATGAACCTTCTCCCTTTTTGGTCTTCCACTAGGATTGAAACCTCAGCTCTTTTGCGTTCTGGACCACTGTTCCTTGGTCATAACGTTTGTATGACCAATCCTTGTCTCATTCATGAGGGGCACCGGTACCTCATCACAGGTATGATGGTAGATAAAACCAAGTTTCTCCTGAACCCTCTTGGATTGAGTGTTTCCATCGTAATACCCACACCAGATTGTGGTGATTCCCAGATCTTCAAACCCATGGCGAATCAGTTCTGTTGCAGCTTCAGGTATATATCCCCTTCCCCAAAAGGGTTTGCCAATCCAATACCCCAGCTCACACTCATCATCACGTTCAGTCATATCGGTATGCCCATTCAGTTTGAGTTCTATGGCTCCAATTGCCTCATCACTGTCTTTTTTACAGATTGCATAGCATTCTGCTCCGGTAAGCACATTTCTAATGGCATCCAGGCTCTCTTCTTCACTTGTATGGGCAGGCCATCCTGCAATCGGGCCAATATCAGGATCCTTGGCATATGCATATAAACTCTCAGCATCCGTCTCCGTCCAAGGACGAAGAGCGAGTCTTTTTGTCTGCAACATCACTCTTTCCTCATCTCCATGCATTCACAGTTTTTTCATCATCGCGTCAGGAAGACAGTTTTTCCCTTCCTGATACTTACAATCGTGTATTTGGTATCTTCCCATTTTGGTTTGAGTTATCCAAGCCATACCGTGCATCAGTTAAATCCTACAATATGAAAGGAGTATATGCAGTCCTTACTAATCAAATGATGATAGGTGGATGTTGTTGAGCTGGAAACAACATCACAGGAATCGTTCCCGTGATGTTGCTTGAAGTCATACAAGCAAAAAATCCGCCCGTTTCTCCTCTTTGGACACACTCTTGATCTTGATGGTAACCGCATCCCCCATGCGGTAGACCTTTCCAGTCTTTCGCCCGGTGAGGGTGAACTCCTCCTTATTAAAATCGTAGTGGTCATCTTTGAGCTCGGAGACATGCACCAATCCCTCGATGACATAGTGTGACAGCTCTACAAACATTCCAAAGCTTGCCATACCGGAGATGATTCCCTCGTACGTCTCTCCCACCTTTGAGGAGAGGAACTCCATCGATTTGATCTTGATGAATTCACGTTCAGCCTGGGTTGAGAGAATCTCCCGCTCTGAACAGTGCGCACAGATGGATTCCAGCTTCTTGGACAAGGTCTCAGCTTCACCTTTGGTTGCTCCCTTCTTGTCTTTTTCCTTGCTCGCATAGTATTTCAACAAACGATGCACCACCAAATCGGGGTACCTTCTTATGGGGGAGGTGAAATGGGTGTATGCATCAAAAGCCAAACCAAAGTGCCCTTCATTCTTTGTGCTGTAGTAGGCTTTGGTCATGGATCTGAGGGCAACTTTCTCTATAAAGTACTTGTAGTCAAGGTTTTCTATGATGTCGAGGATTTTCCTGTAATCATCCGATTGCACTTCCTTGTCGAGTTGATATTTCAGTCCCAACCGTTCAAGAAGGTCAAGGAAGCTTTGTATTGACTCCTTGTCCGGCTTTTCATGCACTCGATAGACAAATGGCTTCGGATTCCTTTTGGTAGATTGCTTGGCAATATGGCTGGCAACAATACGGTTTGCCACAAGCATGAACTCCTCTACCAACCGATTTGATTCAATTCTTTCGCGTGGCCTGATCGAATAGGGTACTCCCTGTTCATCAAGAGAGATTGCCGCTTCAGAGATGTCGAAATCGATAGAGCCCATCTCTTCCCTCGCCCTTCGAAGGATAAGGGAGAGCATCAGCATGAGATGAATGGTCTTCGCATGTGGATGCTCCTTTCCTTCAATGATTGCTTCAACCTCTTCATAGGTGAATCGGGCAGCACTTTTGATAACGGTTTCCCTGATCCTATATTTCTGCACAATGCCGCGGGAATCGATTTCCATAATGACAGAGAAAGCAAGGCGATCAGTGTTTGGCTTGAGGCTGCAAAGATCATTGGAAAGCCGCTCAGGAAGCATTGGTATTACGTTGTTGACGAAATAGACGGAGGTTCCCCGTTCATATGCTTCCTTGTCAATTGCCGATCCCTCACGTACATAATGGGACACATCTGCAATATGCACCCCCAGTTCGAAACGGCCGTTATCCAATTGGACAAGCGAGATGGCATCATCAAAATCCTTTGCAGATTCCGGGTCAATGGTGAAACAGGGAACTGAACGGAAATCTTCGCGGCTCTTCAGCTCTTTTTGCAGATCAAATTCAGGAAGCCCAGCCAGTGCCTTGTTCACTTGGGCGGGGAATGGAATTGTCAGGTCGTTGTTCCGGGCAACCAAGAGGAGGTCCATCTCCTTGCTCTCCGGCTTTCCCAAGATATCGATGATCTTCCCTGTTACGGTATGGTCATTCTCGTTCCAGCCCGTTCTCATGATCACGACAAACTCACCATTCTTTGGTTTTCTTCCAATTTTTGGCGAAGATAAAGAGTCCTTTGGAATGATGATGGGATTGTTGTATCGCTCATCGCTTGGGATGACCGACCCCCCTTCCTTGCTGCTCTTGAAGACACCGATGATCTCTTTGTCCTGCAAGGTGAGGATTTTTACAATTCTTCCTTCTGGATTCTTTTTTGGGACCTTTTTTATGATCTCAACTGCGACATAATCCCCATCCATGGCATTCAGCATATGTTCCAGAGGGATGAAGATATCAGTTCCTTTCTTTACGAGCACGAAACCGAATCCCTTTGCGTGGACAGAGAGGTTGCCCTCTATCACTTTTCCCTTTGTTTTTTGTGTTCGTGTGGATTTCTTGGTCCGTTTCACGTTGTTGTTTGTGTCAGTCTTCTTGGGCACGGTATTTGCTCCTTGGTTCCAGTCTTTAGTGCGTAGAGCTTGTTTACAAGTATCTGTTTCTCTCAAATCTCAGTATCTCATAGCTTGTTATAGTGTAGCACGCAAATTCTGCTGTATCATACCTTTCTTTCGGGTGCAATGGATGTATCATGAGCAAGATGCATCGTGGAATCCTTGGAGGTAGTGATGAACTCCAAAACTCATAGTACCAGATGCATATTCAAAGAAAGCGAAAAAGGTTTTCCATGCTTGTCGTCCAATGACAG
>NZ_JBFXGH010000111.1:0-2810 GCF_050178175.1 Sphaerochaeta sp. | reverse complement strand
AGGAGCAAAACCAATGAGTGAAATAATCGTAACCGATGACAACTTCAAAGAAGAAATACTCCAGGCTGACAAGTTGGTATTGGTGGATTTCTGGGCCCCTTGGTGCGGCCCCTGTAAAATGATCGGGCCAGCGGTATCGCAGCTCGCACAGAAGTATGCCGATACCCTGAAAGTCGCAAAAGTGAACGTGGACGAGGCAGGAAGCCTTGCAAACATGTTCAATGTAAATTCAATTCCCACCTTGATGCTGTTCAAGGATGGCGAGGTGGTTGACCAGAGAATGGGTGCGGCCTCCCTTTCCGTAATTGAAGGATTTGTCAAACAACATCTGTAATGAGATGGGGAGGCAACTCCCCCATCAATCCTGGTAGCGTTCCTCTGCATTCCTTCTCCCGAATGATGCGTTACGTGTAGCGCAGATATACCAGTCATCCAAGCTGTTTGTATCTCTCTGTTGTTCCCGGCACATGCTTCTTGTAGCTGTGCTGTTACTGCTGTTGATGGATCCTTCGGCATCCTTGCTGTTCCAATGACCTTTTTCTGCAAGATACTGTACTTGTTCTAGAAGTGTTCTTGATCCAAACCCTTCATGGGTTTGTGTGGTATGGTTCCCCCATATGGCCGCATCCAGTAAAGTCCCATCCCACTGCGGACTTACCGCTAGTGTCAAGCATCCATTGTTTGCACTCAATCCTGCCTGGCTTTCCGAGCGGTATGTCCCAGTAGCTATTTCTCCTTTGGAGAAGGCAACCACGAGGTAATCACCCCGCTCGACCCACACCTCAGGGAAGATGATTCGGTCTGTATACTCCTTCTCAGTCCCTGCAAATAAGGTGATCCCCCCTAAATTTCCCCGCTTGGTCACGAATATTTCCACTCGGTCAGGGTTGTTCTCGGTCCCCTTGGTAGAGATTTCGTTGATCAGGAGGGAGGGGGGATTGGTGTTTTTTGCCCAGAGAAGAAGGGAGAAACTGGCACTGTTGCCTCTGCAGTCCTCGACTCTTCCTTCCAGTGGGAGCGCTTCACCCAGGCTCATAGCCTCCTTGAACGTAATGGTCAGGGAAGCACGTTCTACCAGCTTGCTTGCAATCCCATTTCCTCTTGCTTGGAGGAGGACTTCATGCTCATTAATGGGTTCATCAAAGAGAAGAAGTGCAGAATACTGGTCGAGAGAACTGATTGCCAGCAGGGTAGGTGGCGTACTGTCTACTGCACTCAATAGATTGATGGGGCTAGGCCCCTGGTGGTCGCACCCACATCCAATACAGAGAAACATGGTAAGTAATATGGCAAGTACAAAATATCTCATGGTACTGAAGTCGGGAATGATGTGTCTTTGCTTCAATTGACAGGCATGGTGATAGCCAATAGACTTTCCTCATTCATGGAGGCTGCACACACATGTCCAAGCTTTGGCAGAAAGATTATTCACTCGATTCCTTGATGGAGGAATTCACCGTCGGCAACGATTACATTCTGGACCAGCAATTGGTTATCGCCGATTGCCTGGGGTCCATCGCTCATGCACGAGGATTGCATCATATAGGAATCCTGGATGCAGAGGAACTTGCATCCCTGGAAGAGGGCTTGAAAAGAGTCATTTCCCTCAAAATGGAAGACTCATTTCCCATTACCAAGGAAAATGAGGATTGCCATACGGCTATCGAGGGATTCCTGACTGAAGAGTATGGTGAGGTGGGGAAGAAAATTCATACAGGACGGAGCAGGAACGACCAGGTACAGACAGCCCTGAGGATTTGGATGCGTGAATTCACCCTGAAGCTCTGCAGGGCTACCGGAGAGCTCTGTGAGACGCTGCTCTCCTTTGCAGAAAAGTATGCAGAGGTTCCCATGCCGGGGCGCACCCATATGCAGATTGCCATGCCATCTTCCCTTGGCCTCTGGGCAGCAAGCTATGCTGAGGAGCTTTATGATGAGGCACAGCATCTGATGCACCTCTCTTGGCTGTTCGACCAAAGCCCTCTCGGCTCAGCGGCCAGTTATGGAGTTCCTTTGCCGCTGGACAGACAATTCACTGCCGAGCAGATGGGTTTCACCCGTGTGCAAAACAATGTACTGTATGCAAACAACAGCAGGGGTAAGTTTGAGGCAATCCTGCTCGATGGTTGTGATTATATTGCACTTACCCTGAGCAAGCTTGCCCAGGATTTGATCCTGTTCACCCTTCCTGAGTTCGGGTATTTTTCCCTTCCCAAGGAGCTCTGTACAGGTTCTTCCATCATGCCGCAGAAGAAAAATCCTGATGGACTTGAGCTTGCACGAAGTCGTTCCTCAGTGGTCTCCAGCTGCGCCGCAAGGGTCAAATCGATTATCAGGAGCCTCCCTTCCGGCTACAACCGTGATTTCCAGGATACCAAGGAGCCTTTGCTGGCTGGGACAAAGGCCACATGGCAGTTGGTACAGATTTTCGGCAGGATGATGGATGGACTGCAAGTCAATGAGGATGCCTTGATTGCAGGATGTACCCCTGAGCTGTATGCCACCGATGTGGTTCTCCAGGGAGTGCTTGAAGGAAAGAACTTCCGTGATACCTACAAGGATGTAGGGCTGCATCTGGAGGAGGTCGCTAAGGCTGATCCCCTGCAGACCATCATGAACAGAAGCAGTATTGGGACCACGGGCAACCTTGGCCTGGATGAAGATCGGCTCTTTGTCTCGATGATGAAAAGCGGGTGTGATGATGTACTTGCCGGTTTTGGGAAAGCGTATCAGGAGCTTAGTGGACTGGAAGGGGTTGAGACCGTCCTGTATTAGGATACCAAAAGAGGGTAACCAAGAAAAAAGGACCT
>NZ_JBFXGH010000110.1:0-7340 GCF_050178175.1 Sphaerochaeta sp. | reverse complement strand
CAAGGGTGCATTTTTCACAATTACGATTGCACATGACGGATGAGTAACTGTCTGGTTCACGATAGGTAGTGATGACACCCTCGAAGTTACGAAGAATTACCTTGTTCGTGGACCAGGAGAGAATGTAGTTGGGCATGATGGGAATCTTTCCACCACCGCCTGGTGCATCGATGACATACGTGGGTACACAGAAACCACTGGTATGGCCCCTGAGGCTCTCCATGATCTCGATACCTTTGCCGACTGAGGTCCTGAAGTGGGTGAGTCCCTCAGAGAGGTCACACTGGTAGAGGTAGTAGGGTCTTACCCTGCTATAGGTCAGTTTCTGGACGAGTTTTTTCATGATTCTGGGACAGTCGTTCACGTCATTAAGCAGGACAGACTGGTTGCCCATGGGGATTCCTGCATCAGCGAGCATTTCCACCGCCCTGCGCGAGGATTTGGTAAGTTCACGCGGGTGGTTGAACTGGGTGTTGATCCATAGGGGGTGGTACTTCTTCAGCATATTCACCAGTTTCTCGTTCACCCGGTAGGGAAGTACCACAGGAATCCTGGTCCCGATCCTGATGATCTCGACATGTTTAATCGCTCTCAACTCTGAGATAATCCATTCAAGGTACTCATCAGAAAGCATCAAGGGGTCTCCACCACTGAGCAGGACATCGCGAACCTGCGGGGTGCTTCTGATGTAATCGAGGCCAGCCTTGATCTGCTGGCGGTCAGGGATACTGTCCACATCGCCGACCTTTCTTTTCCTGGTGCAGTGACGGCAATACATTGCACAGGTATTGCTGATCAAGAAGAGCACACGGTCTGGATAACGGTGCGTAATACCGGTAACCGGGCTGTCTGCATCCTCGTGCAAGGGATCTTCCATGTCATAGTCTGCAATATCCAACTCCCGGACATCGGGGAACGACTGCTTGAAAATTGGATCGTTCTCCACATTGTCGGTATCGATGAGCGAGAGATAGTAGGGTGTGATGGCCATGGGAAACTTTGCAATAGTTGCCTCAATGTCCTTTCGTTTTGCTTCAGGGAAAGTATAGTCAAGCAGTTTCTCAAACGTTGCAACATCCTTGATGCAATGCTTGAGCTGCCATTTCCAGTCACGCCAGCGTTCTCTGCTGACATCAGTGTCGAAACGGTCTACTATCTGCTGTTCTGAATCGGTAAATTGCATGGGTCTTTTTCCTGTACGGTTCTCTTCTGGTGATATTCCAAAGGTAAAGAATTCCCTAGGCACACAGAAGGTCTGTGGTCGAATGATTGCTCCGATAAAATGGCAACTATTCTTGTATTGGATAAAGCCATTATAACATGTTTTTGATATTACTGCAATAAAACGACAAAAACTAATATAGAAAGGATGTTTTTCTCTTGCTCTTTTCTTGCAATGTAAACAAGTTGTACAGGTAATCTGGTGGAAGGAACCAAAAAAAGAGAGAGGCCCAGCCTTCTCCTGTATGCTGTTCAGCACAGAATTCTAGAATGCATACAACACGCCGACGGTAGAGGTGAACAAGCCTACAAGTGGGAAGAGGGGATCAAACAAAACGCCACCGCCGAATGTCTCATCATCCTCAATTATTCCATAGGCCATCACTGGAATATTCCTGTCTTCTTGTCAGGAATCCAGTACTCTCCCTTTACGACTGGGCCTGCAAAGCCGGTCAACACCGGACCGAAATTGGTGAAGGCGGTGGTTCCCACCCCGATTTTCAGGTCGAAGGAATCGCTGAGTGCGAATGCTTGGCTGATATCGGCGTTGAAGGTATAAATGTCGAAGAATTTTTCACTTGAGTCGGTGGTGGACGCAATGTATGTTATTCCAAGAGGATAGTTGATGCCTGCCTGGAGGTAGAGGTCCCCCAGACCTACATCAGCAACAACCCCACTGGTGGTGAACCCCAGTTGTACGCCGATTGCAACGCTGTTTTCCCGAGCGGAGAGCGGTCCAGGTGACACAACAAGCGCAAGTAATAATATAGGAGAACGTTTCATAGTAGGCTTCTCTGCATTCAGTTTCTCATACTGTGAGAACAAGCACGAGCCTGCAGGATGACAAATTTGATAAAATGTCTAGTGATAGTGAATGGTATTGGCCAAGCGTATGATCTCAAAGCGATCTTTTACCTCCAATTTTGCGTAGATGGAGCTGATATTGTTACGTACCGTCTGCTCAGCAAGAAAAAGGCGGTCTGCAATTTGTTGGTTGTCATAGCCGGTGGCGATAAGTCCAAAGATTTCCTTCTCACGTGATGTAAGGGTATCGAACCATTCAAAACTACCGGATATCTCAGGGATTTTCGGACTGGTTCCATCGTACATAGTATTGATTAATTTGGCAGCAATCTTTGGGGAAATCTGTACCAGTCCAGATTGCAACGCCCTGATGGCGGCAATCAATTCAGTAGGGGATATATCCTTCAGGAGATACCCAGCTGACCCAATTCGCAAGGCTTCCCTCACATACTCATCCTCATCATAGGTGGAAAGCATGACCACTTTGATAGAAGAGTTTTGCTTGAGGATTTCCCGGGTAGCTTCCACCCCGTTGATATCAGGAAGATGGACATCCATCAGTATGACATCGGGTGCTTCCTCCAGGGCCATCTGGATGGCGCTGTTTCCGTTCTTAGCGATTCCTATTACCTGGAAATCGTCCACATAGCTCTCTAAGCTCATTCTTAAGCTCTGGACGAAGAGTTGCTGGTCGTCAACCAATAGAATTCGAATCATGCGTGTGCTCCTTTTGCAGTGGGATAGTAACGGTTAGTTGGAAGCCTCCCTCCGGGGCATTCTCTGCATGGACTGTACCGCCGAGCTTACTGATTCGCTCTTCCATACCGGCAAGTCCAATACCTTTAACAATTTTCTTTGCTCCGCTACCATTGTCCAGGATGATGACTTGTACCTGGTCTGAGATAATCCAGAAGAGCATCCTGACCTGCGTTGCATGTCCATGTCTTAGGGCGTTGGTCAGTCCTTCTTGTACCACTCTATACAAGACCAGATCAATCTCATCACCGAAGGAGGCAGGTAGATTCCCTGCCTCAATATCCACGGTAACCCCGGTAGTCCCCTCGAAAATTTTCTTGATCTTGTAGATTGCCTTGATTCCCGTCTCCCGATCCTGTTCATTGGTCCTGAGCAAGTGAAGAGCTTTCCTGGTTTCTGTCAATCCTTCTTGCGCTTGACTACGTGCAGCTGAACACATCTCACTGGTTTTCTCGCTGTTTCTACATCCAGTTGAGACAATGGCATCCATCATTGCAATGATATTGGTGAACATATACCCACTGATGTCATGGATTTCCCGACTGATACGAAAGCGTTCCTTTTTTGCGGCCTCAATCTCCGCAGTTCTTGCGTAGGATTGCAGGCTCTGGCTGAAGACAGTGAGCTTGGTAATTGTGGTATTCAGGATTACGATTTGTTCTTGTCCCTTTAGATATAGTTGTCGGTACTGTGTAAGTCCTACTTGCAAGAATGCAGCACTTAATGAGATAGCAAAGAATGCCCAAAGCTCAGGAATTTCTGCACTCCTGAGCGCGAGATTCAGTTCATTCTCCCCAAGGAGCATGGGCAGTTGCAATAAAACTACTCCAGTGGTGGAAAGTATCGGGCAGAGAACCAGACTGATGGGGAAGGAGCAACAGCCGAGCAGTACACTCTGGAAAGCAAGGAAGAGTGAGAGGCGAATGGTAAGAAAATCGTTTAATGAGTATCCAATAACCCATAGGGCGGTAAGGGAGAGAAAAATCAGCAGAAGAATTGCCAGAAGATTACGCGATTGGGTAAGCAGGAAGATAAAAAAACAGTAGAAAGCGAAGAAGATAAAAAAAGTACGATAGAACTCAAACGCTCGGGTACTCTCTCCGCTGTTGAATCCATAGGTAAGGAGAAACTCTACAAGACCGAGGGCAAGAAGAAATCCTGCGTACCCATACAGGGCACGCTCAAAGGGTGTCTTTCTTCTGGATCGTTCACTTTCAACCATTGGGGACAGTATACCATAAGGAGGATGAGAGTCAGTATTTTTGTACCGGAAGAAGGCTAAAAAAAAAGATGTTTTCAGTATTCTTGTCACTTTCGTTCTAACAGGCCTGACCCTATCATAAAACAATAGAAAACGTAGCTAGCTTGTTCAAAGAACAACAAGGAGGAATGCAATGAGGAAAATGTTGTATGTGCTATTGGTATTGGTCCTGGGATCAACCATGCTATTTGCTGGTGGTGCTGAAGAGAAGAAGGCTGAGGTTGTAGACCCCAATGCCCCTATCACCCTGACGGTATGGTGCTGGGATCCGATGTTCAACATCTATGCCATGGAGGAAGCGGCAAAGATTTACAAGGACATCAAGCCAAATGTCACCATCAATGTGGTTGAGACACCCTGGAATGATCTGCAGCAGAAGTTGATCACCAGTCTCAGTGCCAATGCCACCGAGAATCTTCCGGACATCATCCTGATGCAAGATAACGCAATTCAGAAGAACGTAATGACCTATCCTGAAGCCTTTGTACCCCTCAATGGTAAGATTGACCTTAGCCAGTTTGCCCAGTTCAAGGTCGATGTGGGAACCATTGATGGAAATCATTATGGAGTTCCCTTTGACAATGGGGCAACTGGTACATTCATCAGGAGAGACATTATCGAGAAAGCTGGTCTCAAGGTAAGTGATTTCAATGACATCACTTGGGAACGTTTCATCGAGTTGGGCAAGATTGTCAAGCAGAAAACCGGTGTGTCTATGATCAGCACGGTTGCCAATGAGCCTGATTTCCCCATGTTGATGCTGCAAAGTGCAGGCACGTGGATGTTCAATGAGGATGGAAGTGCCTATATCAAGGATAATCCTGTCCTCAAGGAAGCACTCCGCATAACCAAGGAGATGGTTGAGAGTGGTGTTTGTCTGCTTGTGCCAGATTGGAATGCCTATATTGCAACGCTGAACAACGGAACAGTTGCTTCCACCATCAACGGCTGTTGGATCATTGGATCCATCCAGGCTGAAAAATCCCAGAATGGCCTGTGGGCTGTTGCAAATACTCCTAGGTTTGCAAATATCAGCAGCTCTGTGAACTACTCCAGCCAGGGTGGTTCAGGTTGGATGGTCATGGCAAACTCCAAACATCCTGATGTTGCCATCGATTTCCTGGCAAAGACCTTTGGAGGAAGCGCCGAACTGTATGAGACCATTCTGCCAACCAGTGGAGCGATTGCAACCTGGCTTCCTGCCGCAGAAAGCCCAGTCTATTCAACCCCCATTGAGTTCTTTGGCGGTCAGAAGGTTTATGAGGATCTGGTAGAGTTTGCAGGCAAGGTTCCCAACGTCAAGTACGGTGTTTTCAACTATGAAGCCCGAGATGCCATCGCCCGAGCATTGAGCGAAGTAATGCAGGGAACGAACATTGATGCAGCTCTTGGGACTGCACAGAAGAATGTCGAATTCCTGATGAGCGAGTAGTTTTAGTCCACATCGATATCCGATACCGCTGTATACTGGCGGTATCGGATTTGTAACGAAATAGATAAGGGAAAACGTCATGGCAAAAAGTAATCTGAGTCGAAAGATCAACCTGTACGGCTGGTTGTTCGTCATTCCTGCAGCACTATTCATCTTTATCCTGAACTTCTATCCTATGATCAGTGCATTCCTGCTCTCGTTGCAATCAGGAAGGGGGAATAACCTGAAATTTGCAGGATTGAAGAACTACGCGCGCCTGTTTGAGGATGAGATGTTTCTCACCTCAGTAGGAAACGTTGTCACCTATCTTGTGATCCAAGTCCCCATTATGCTGTTGTTTGCATTGGTCCTAGCCACCATGCTGAACGATTCCAAGCTCAAAGGCAGGGGAATTTTCAGGACTATGATTTTTCTGCCGTGTGCGACCAGTTTGGTTTCCTCGGCCATGATTTTCAAATCATTGTTCTCCATTGATGGAATCATGAATACAGCCCTGGTCGGCATTGGCATACTTTCTGAGCCGATCAGCTGGCTTACTCATCCTGTCTGGGCGAAATTTGTCATCATTCTTACCATTACCTGGAGATGGACCGGGTATAACACCGTGTTCTATCTTGCAGGACTCCAGAATATCAACCGGAACGTATATGAGGCTGCACGTATCGATGGAGCCTCGGCGGGCAGGCAGTTCTTCTCCATAACCATCCCACTGCTCAAGCCGGTGATTCTCTTGACTACTATCATGTCCACCAATGGGACATTACAGCTCTTCGATGAGGTGCGTACCCTGACCAACGGAGGTCCAGGGATTGCCACCCTCTCGATCAGCCAATACATCTATAACCTGTCGTTTATGTACAACCCACAATTTGGGTATGCGGCAGCAGTATCCTATGCAATCCTCGTGATGGTTGCCATACTCTCCTTTGTCCAGATCAAAGTGGGAGGTAAGCGATGAACAAGCGACAAGGTGCATCCATAGCAAAATATGTATTTCTGATTATCATCTGCCTGTTCTCTGTATTTCCGTTCTACTTTATGGTGGTCGGTGCAACCAACAAGAGTGTGGATATCATAAAGGGTAGGCTTTTCTTTGGAACCTTCCTGTTTGAGAATATCAGGACTCTCGCTACGAACGTTCGACTGGGAAATGCTTTTTGGAACTCATTACGTAATGCCTTAGCCAATACGGTAGCCGCCCTTCTGGTCTGCAGCCTCGCTGGGTATGGATTCCAGATTTATCGGGACAAGGGAAAGGATACCTTGATGGGGTTGCTTCTGCTCTCTATGATGGTTCCCTTCGCTGCCCTCATGGTCCCCCTCTTCAGGATGTTCAGCCAGGCAAAGTTGCTTGATACGACCATGGGATTTATTCTTCCCACAATCTCTACCGCCTTCCTGATTTTCTTCTTCCGTCAAAGCAGCGAATCCTTTCCCATTGAGACTGTGCAGGCTGCCCGGGTGGATGGGCTGGGAGAGTTTGGCATCTTTTTCAGGATCTATGTGCCCATCATGGCTCCCACCTTTGCAGCAGCCGCTATTGTTACATTCATGAATGCATGGAATAATTACCTATGGCCTCTGATCATCATGCAAAGTCAGGATAGTCAGACCATGCCTCTCCTGATCACCGGCCTGACTGCGGGGTATACTACCGATTATGGTATTCTGATGCTCTCTGTCACCATTACGACCCTGCCGACCTTGATCCTCTTCTTTACCCAGCAGAGACGGTTCGTTGAAGGGGTGCTCGGCTCGGTCAAATAACACAAAGGAAGGTTCGTATGGATACGTTGTTTCTTCACCACAAAGCTTGGCAACAGCCGTCGGTCACCTCGGTCAATCGGCTTCCGATCAACAGTCTGC
>NZ_JBFXGH010000109.1:0-7357 GCF_050178175.1 Sphaerochaeta sp. | reverse complement strand
ATATTGTCTCCATTTTCAGCCAAAGTGATACATCTTTTCTCACCCTTGGCTCGATCAACCTCGTGAATAAAACACAGCTCCCGCTTGAGCAGATATTCCTACCGCTCTCAGTTCTGAAGACGATCAGACGTGACTGGTATGATCTTCTTGACCGTACGCTGGCCCAGGAACTTACCAAGCGTCTAATTCGTAAGCCCATTGCCGAGAAACTGGAAATGAGCACACTGCCTCCCCGTTCCCTGCTGCTCACTGAACAGAAAATCCCTTACCTCGAATTGAAGACGCTCTCACATGCACAGCAGCCACTTGCTTCCTTGCTCTTCCACCATGAGAATCACTATTATGTACCCTTAAGTCCGGTCATGTTCGATGAGGACGCATTCTTCACTGATTTGGATAACGTTGTTGCCAGAATGAAGGAAGAGAAACTCCTGGATTCAGTCTCCTTTGGATTGAACAACTTGGGTCAGATTGCATATTTCAGGGACCATCAATTGCCTTGCTTCTTTGATATCTACCTATACTTGGCAAACAGCGAGGCGGCAAACCTAGCCCTCACGTTTGGATTGAAAATGGAGGGTGGCTATCTTTGGATGGAACGAAAAGAGACAGATCCAGAGTACTGGCCATTCATTCCCACTGGAGTGGATGATGCATTCAGTCCTCCGCTTTTCATCAGTCGATCATGTTTCCGTCATGACTCACTTCGGTTAAGCTGTGAGGGATGTCCTCATAGGGGATCATGGTATGTGAAGGGTGACAACCAACGGTACCGGGTCATCGTAGAGGATTGCATCACTACCGTTGTGAATGCTTAGCATTCGTTTTCCATTGCCTCTTGGAAAGGGGAGAAAAGAGGAAAGGCAAGCTTGCCTTGTCTGTCCATCTCTTTCAGCTCATCGTAGGAAACCCAACGGTAGGCAGTAGTCTCTCCTTTCTGCAGGTGAATGGAATCGGGATCAAGCATTTTTCTCACCAGAAAGATATCGACAAATGAAGCTACCTTGAGCACGGTTCCCAAGTAAGTAATTTCTTCAGGGGAAACCTCAATGCCGGTCTCTTCCCGTAGCTCCCTCAGCGCAGCATCCAAACTGGTCTCCCCTCTCATTACCGATCCTGCCGTATTCTCCCAATGCCCGGGAAACAGTTCCTTCTCTTCAGAACGTAGGGTTATGAGTATTTTCCCATCCTGATTCACGGTCCACACTGAGACTACAACATGATACTCACCTTCACCTAGGGGGAGCCCTCTCTGGTGAGTCCTTCCCAATGGCTTTCTTGCATGGTCATAGAGATCCCAATATTCCTTCATGATGTCTCCTTATGTTGCATAGTAGGAACTCTTCAAGGTTTCCGCAAGTAAAGGGAAAGAGCAGGGCTCCCTATTCTCAGCGGAGAACGGGAGCCCTTGGAATGCATGATGGGCTGTTTAAATAAGGCCGAACTTCTTCACAAAGGCTTCAGCATTCTGGATTGAACCACCAGCTGCACCCTTTACGATGTTGTTGACCATCAAGAGGAATCCGATTTTTCCATTCTTCTTCTTCAAGCGACCGGTGTACACCACCATTCCACTGGGATTCCCCCAGAAAGCATACTTGGGCTGCGGGAAGGTGGGATCCGCACCATATTCAACAGGCTGTGCTGCGGTGGAAGGAAGGTCGGGTACATTCTTGAAATCCGCCCAATCCTTGATGATGTCCTCAACCTCAACATCCTGCTCCAGATCCAACCAGACAGCTTCAAGGTGTCCAAACATGACCGGTACCCGAACGGTGAAGCAGTATACCTCTGGATCAATGGTAAGGATCTTCTTGATCTCTTTCTCGATCTTCTCTTCCTCTCCCCTGATGAAGGGAATACAGTTATCGGTGATATCGAAGGAAGAGAGACCTGGATAGCCTGCTCCACTGACGCTCTGGTAGCTGTGCAACATGATATTCTTGATACCATATTTGCGTAGCGGTGCCAGCGCCATTGCCAACCCAGTGGTGACGCAGTTGGCATTGGTCACCACAAAACCCTTTTCGGGATATCCTTGCGCCTGTACAAGTTCAAGCTGTTCCATATTGGTTTCCGGGATAAGAATGGGAACATTGGGATCATAACGCATGGAAGCCGCATTCGAGAACACGAAGAATCCATTATCTCGAAGCTGTGGTTCAGCTTCACGGGCAACCTCAGCGGGAAGGGCGGAAAACACAATCTGCACCCCTTCTTCCTGCATTGCTTCAATGTTGAATTCCTTTACTTCCACGTCCCTGATTTTCTTGGGCATTTCAAATGGCATGACCCAGTGCACTGTGGAAGCATATTTCAAGCCGACACGAGAAGCTGATGCTGTTGCATACGTGAGCTCAAACCAAGGATGATCTGCTAGCATCCACATAAAAACCTGTCCAACTGCACCTGTGGCACCCATTACGGCAACTTTAATTTTCTTCTCCATCGAGGGATCTCCTAACCGGATTGGTATCCGTTTTCTTCACTAATGTATCAGTACGGTACTGATTTTTCAGAGTTTATGCAATAGTTTAGTAACAATTATTTGATTATTTTAACAAAATGTTATTATATTAACACAAAGTTCAAGATAGTGAACCCTTTTTTGTGTTTGCATAGTACTGGTACTATTTATGTATGTACAGAGCAAGACCCTCTATCTGAGAGCAGCAACCTTTTGTACTGGAACACTAAAGGCTATACCGCTTCCCCTTTCCTGCAAGAAAGGAAGCTTGGATACTGCTTCCAGTACCGAATCTCGTTCTGTATGATGCAAGAGGATCATGAGCATTTCTTTCTCGGGGACCAAGGATGCTGAGAAAAAGGCGATATCATCGGCGGTTGCAGTGCCTCTTCCTTCAAGGATTGTCCCTCCTTTAGCCCCTGCCTTACGGGCTGCTGCCATAATGTCGTCAGCAAAGCCACTGGCACAAATAATGTATACCAAATCCCATGTATTGGATTTCACTATTGGGTGGTCTTCATCCCTGCTGGCAGGAACAGCAGCAAGCAAGCCCCTGGTATGGGGAAAATTTGATAGAGCATTCCACACAGTGGGTTCAACCCCATCATCAACCAAGGTAAGAAGCACTTCCTTGTCAGAATCACCTAGGCCCAGGAGGCATAGCAATGAACTTGAGGCGGTACCACGTCCCCTGAGAATGGTACCCCCACTGCTCCCTGACTCTTTTGCAAGTTGCATGAGTGAATCCGCTTTTCCTGCTCCTACGATAGCCAACAACAAGCTACTCATTACGCTTTTCCTCCTTTTTCCAGCTTGGCTTGTTTTCGTTTGTAGAGCAAGCCTAAAAGCTGGACTATCACCACCGGTGTCATGGAGACAAAAATGATAATCCCGAATGCATCACTGACAGGGTTTCCCCCCACTGAGGTAGAGGCCCCTATGGCAAAACTGAGAATGAACGTAGAAGCCAAAGGCCCCGAGCTGACGCTCCCACTATCGAACGAAAGTCCAACAAAAAGGTCAGGGACCCGGAATGAGAGCAGCACGGCAAGGCCATAAACCGGAACCAGGAAGTACCAGATGGGAAGACTGTGTATGATACGGAACATGGCCATCAGACCGCTCCCCCCTACTCCGATTGAGAGGGCTGCAAGCATTATTTGCTTTCTCAGATGACCTTGGGTTATCTCCTGTACCTGATCGATCAGAACGGCTACCGATGGCTCACTGAGTACTGTAACCGCACCAATAACAAGCCCAAACACCAGCAGTAGGCTCTCATTGAGCTTTCCAAGCTGATAACCGATCTGATAACCGACCGGGATAAAACCACCATTCACCCCAACAAAAAACAGGATAAGGCCAAGACTGGCATACACCAAACCAAACGCCATACGAATCAACTGCCTGACTGGCATTCTCACCAGGAATATCTGGTAGAGGATGCATAACACCACCAGTGGAAACAAGGAGGAAAGTACCTGTTGTGTACTTGGTGCAAAGAGCGAGAGGAATGGCTGTATCTGCGGCACTGATGAAGTACTCTGCACTGCTGTATTGCCATCTCCACTGAAGAGGGAAAGCACCAACATGGCCATGGTAGGGCCGATAAGGGCCAAGGAAACGTAGCCGAAGTTGTCTGCATCCGTTTGGCTTTTCTGTACGTGAGCAATACCGACCCCAAGTGCCATGATAAAGGGAACAGCAAGGGGACCTGTTGCAGCTCCACCGCTGTCAAAGGCAATACCCAGGAATTCAGGTTTGCTGAATATTCCAAGTACAAGCAGCAGAAGATAGCTGATTGCATAGATCCACTTCAGCCCGACATGCAGGATCACACGGACCATGGCAATCATCAGGAAAAGGCCAACACCGAGAGCTATGGATAGAAGCATGGAGAGAGGAGAAATGGAGGGAGCTACCAGCGAGACTTGCTCGAGCAACACACTGATATTCGGTTCAGCAAAGATGATTGCCATACCTACCAGTAGGGCAGTTATCAACAACAGGGAGAGCCGCTTCTTTCTCGTTACCGCCGAACCTATTCGCTCTCCAATCGGGATAAGACCAATATCAGTGCCAAGCAAGAATAGGGAAAGGCCGAGAATAATAAGCACCCCGCCGATGAGAAAGGAAGAGAGCATCCCTTCACTCAATGGAGTCACAAAGAAATGGAGCAACGTTACCAGCAAGAGGACAGGGAGGATGGAAAGCCCCACTTCCTTCACCTTTTTAAGCGCCTCCATATGCAAATCCTCTTGTATTTTTCATTTATTTAACTAGTTTTATAATAAGATTTTATACCCTTTTACGCAGAAAAGGTCAACGCTCAATCCAGCCCTTGAGAAAATTTGCTGGACATACTTGACTTATTACGGGTCAATTCGTATGATACTTTTTGTTATTGTCTTGGGGGTGTAGCTCAGTTGGCTAGAGCGTTTGAATGGCATTCAAAAGGTCAGGGGTTCAATTCCCCTTACCTCCACTAAAGAAGTCGTTGCGAAAGCAACGGCTTTTTTGCATATGGACATGCAACGATCTTTCCTACAGAACATTCAGCATTGTCAGATATGTTTCCATGAACACCATCTCATCAAGCGCTTTTTCCAGGTTGTTCACCGTAACCACTACGGTATAGCGGTTTCCTTATCGTCATATAGAAGGTTATTCGCTGAATCGAGTGGGTAACCCTACATGATGGTAGCTTTAGGAAGTGCAAGCATCCCTACGTTACGTAAGTATCAAACAAAACTGTATTTAATTTCCCATCTATTGTATACTGCAAGCATGAATACTTCCTCTGTCTTTGATACTCACAGTGATACCTATGACCAATGGTTTCCTGCGCATGAACTTCTGTACAACGCTGAACTGAAAGCAATCCGTTCCCTGCTTCCCAAAACTGGTGAAAGCCTGGAAATAGGAGTGGGATCAGGAATGTTTGCAGCCCCGCTCGGTATACGCATCGGGGTAGAACCCTCTGAAGAAATGGCCGAAAAGGCACGAAACAGAGGAGTTCAGGTAATACAAGGAGTTGCTGAAAACCTTCCCTTTTCAAACCATCAGTTTGACTTTGTCCTCATGGTTACCACCATCTGCTTTGTACGTGATATCAAACAGTCGCTCAGAGAGGCCAGGAGGGTGTTGAAACCACAGGGGACCATAATCCTTGGGTTTGTAGATCGCGAGAGTGAAATGGGAAGGGCCTACCTTGCAAGAAAACAAGAAAGTATTTTCTATAAGGATGCCACCTTCTATGCAACCAAGGAGGTGCTGGACCTTCTTCATTCCGCTGGTTTTGTACATGCTGAAACCATCCAGACGCTTTTCCCGGAAGCGCCTATAGATGCCATTCGCCAAGGATATGGCGAGGGCTCCTTTGTTGTCATTTCAGCAGATGCAGAATCAGAGACATCACCCATCTGAGAGGCTGCCGATACTCTTCGTTTATATATCCTCAGCTGCATGAACAACGGTATAACCATCGGATGTTGCCTGATAGACAATCTCCAAATCCTGCATCGCAAACCCAGGATCCCAATCATCACTCGTGTAAAATGCACACGTACCACATGACGAGGAGAGGGCTCTCGGTACGGGGGCCAATGTACAGGCAATATTGTTCTGCTTTGCCTTCTTTGAAAATTGAACAGCACCGTACTGACTGAAAAAGGTTGCTATGAATTGTGTCATCGCTTCTCCAAATACAATTTCCACCCATAGTCGGTTTCTTCTGCCTGGATGGAATACTTCATCGCTGTTGCAAACCTGCTTACATTTTCCTTTGCTGCCACATTGTCGACAAGCACAGTCAGTTGTGTATGCTTCTTGTCAATTGCCTTTTTCGTTTCAATAACAGGTTGTGGACACGACAACCCCCGTGCATCAATTTCCATGAACCGACTCCTTCTTTTGTCTATAAATAACCATAAGTACAATACCTGTTATAAGAACAAACCCCAATATTGTGGCAACCTTTCCGCCAAGTGTGGCCCCTTGTGAAGAGGAAGCCAATCCAAAGTTATGGGAAAATGCCGCACCTACCAACATGCCCAACACACTCATTGCACTGTCACTATTCCCTTCTCCGGCAAGAATGGTTTGTCTGAGCGGACATCCCCCAAGCAATACCGACCCATACCCTACCAAAGCCATACCGAGAAAATTCCATAGCCAATCGGTATGGGAAACACTTTGTCCATTATAGCCCACTATGAAATTTCCTGTGAGAATATTCATGGCCAGAGCAGCAACAAAAACCATGATCAACCCAGTCAACAATGTAGTATCCCGAAAGAGGAACACATCACGGATACCCCCGGCCATGCAAAATCGGTTTCGTTGCGCAAGAGCTCCAACAATAAGACCACCTGCCAATGAGATTACAAGAGGGGCCTTCAGGCTTCCCGGTCCTTCTGTACTGAATTTGAGAAGCGATGGGATAGCCACCAAAAACAGCAACAGGAACAAGAAAAAGGTTTGTATCACAGAGCCTTCCACTACATTCTGCTTATAGCTCCGGCCAAGGGTAAACCCACGATTGAGAAACATGGATCCTGCAATAATGCCACCAATGAACCCAGGCAACGCCACCAAGGCATTAAGATCACCACCGGCGAGTCGCAAGACCATCCTGAAAGGACAGCCCAGGAACACCAGAGCGCCTATCATTACAAAGAAAGAGAAAACAAAGCGAACCAGAGGACTGGATCCACCTCTTGGCTTGAACTCCTTTCTTATCATGCTGATTATCATTGAACCAAGCAGCAATCCAATGATCTCTGGTCGTGCATATTGCACTGCAGTGGCGCTATGCAACGATAACGAGCCTGCAATATCCCGATAGAAACAAGCAATGCAGAATCCCATATTTGTAGGATTTCCCAATAG
>NZ_JBFXGH010000108.1:0-7606 GCF_050178175.1 Sphaerochaeta sp. | reverse complement strand
GATGGCGATGGTTCTCTGGCTTATATGCCCGAGAGTGCGTGAACTGACGAGGAGCCGTATACCGAACGGTACGTACGGTTCTGTGGGAGGTCGGATGAGCCATTAAGGCTCATCCTCCTACCCGATTATCAGGAACGTTCCACCAATTGTACGCGGACACCATTCGGGTCATGTACAAAGCAGAAACGAATTGATGGATTCGGTGAGAAAGGGCCCTCTACAATGGGAATACCCTTTTGCTTGAGCATTTCCATGAAAGCATCGAGATTCTCTACGGACAATCCAATGCTGATGTCTTTTCCGATGGGTGATGGAGTATTCCCTTCGTGATAAATCAATTCAATTTTTGTTTCCCCATCTCCCAAAAACACAATCTCAGCAGCAGGTGTTTTCATCCTGCTGGATACCGGGAGTGAAAGCACATTTTGGTAGAATGCCAGGCTCTCTTCCATATCCCCTACAGTAATTGTTGTCCAAAGATATTGCATATTTTCTCCTTATAAGCACAATGATGTGACCATTGATTTTGTAAAACCGGCATTACAGTGGTCATACCTAACATTACCGTATGCCTTACATTCTGCAAAGAGAAATCACATCATGTCCAATTTACCAAGTATACGTATAATCGGCGTCAACGTCCACAATAATGCGTAAGCCTTAGGCACCCTATGGGACAGATTCCTTTGTTGGTGAAATCACTACCCTAAGCAGCGCAAAGATGATCGTCATTTATAGAAAGTGAATGCAAAAAAAAGCTGGACCATACTACCAGCTACGAAAAAAAAACAGGGTAAAGACAGACATTGGTGATGCCAGGAATGGATCCTTGAAGAAGGCTAAGCAACAACTCCGGTTCTTCTTGCCCAGGAAGGGAAACACCAGCCGGAAGAGGGTTCAAGCTGGGCCCAGAATATCGGAAATGGCTCCGTTCTTTTACATTTGCAACCCCGGTGGACCAATATAAAGAGGGAATGTGGTGGATCATTACACTGTTTTGGTGGGATTGGCACACACTCAGCTATGGCATTCTCTTACTTCATAGGGGGAAGACCCAGATGACAGGTATCACGAAGACTTGCAAGTCAATATATATGAAGACAGTGAAACCATTAGAATACGCCACAAGTACCACAAGATGATACGAGCAGGAAAGAATGCAAATGTGGATAAAGTAACTTGTGCGAGAGAAATCGTCTGTTTCATCTGTGGGATGATGACTGGAAACATCATGGCAAAATCCATCTAGAAACAGAAGCGTACAAGTAAGATGATAGGGTGATGGCCCCTTGTCACCTTTATGAGCAAATAAGCAACGGAGCTACTAGATAGAATGAAAGGTATCGATACCTCAGGGCAAGAGATGAACCGCCTCCTTTTCCGCCCCAGGGAACGGGGTATCTCACCTTGCTTTCACTGCACCCGCTCATGAGAGGAACCATATCATGATGATTCCTTTCCTCTCGTTCCGTTTGGGAATGAATTAGTATGAGAGAAACAGGGGAAAATGTGTACCCAGCCGGAGTCACCTCATAGGAAGTTGAATATGATTAGCTACACAGTATGCTGTGGAGAAAGCTGCCTGGAGATTGTATCCTCCACTCTGTCCATCAACATCCAAAATTTCACCACAGAAGTATAGGTGGTCCATCACCTTTGACTCCATGCTTCCCCTATCTACCTCTTTGATGTTTACTCCACCAGAGGTAACCATTGCAGCATTGAAACCTTTAATACCCTTGATGATGAAATGTCTCTCCGTGACTGCTTTCATAAGGGTCAGCCGTTGCTGTTTGTTCAGATTGGCAGGTGTAATGGTGGCTTCAAAATCCAGTTCTTTGATGACTTGTTGAGCAAGGGATGCCACAAGGCCGAATTCCTTGAGGATGGTTGAAACATGCTTCTTGGGTTGGGATGAAAGGAGCGCAAGGAGATTTTCCTGAACCGCTCGCTTGTTTTTCACCGGCAGCAGGGAGAACGTGATGGAATCGCCTGCCTTCAGCTCACGACTGGCTGTAAGAATCAGGGGACCGGAAAGTCCGTCGTGGGTGAACAGTATATCCCCCGTCGCTTGCAGGAACCGTTTTTTCTCCCCTGGATGATGGAACTCTGCATATGCATCGCGTATTGCATTACCTGCAAGGCGCATCCACTGATACGCATCCACCATGATGGCAGCGAGCGCTGGCTTTGGAGGAACGATGGTGTGCCCAAGCGTTTTGGCCAGGCCATACCCACTCCCATCACTTCCTGTGATTGGATAACTCAGTCCTCCCGTGGCCAATACAAGATTCCTGCAGATAAAAGACCCCTTATCGGTTTGCACATGGAAATACTCTCCATCCTTGCTCAGTGAAGAGATCTTGGAGTTGTACACTATGCTGGCTTTACTCTCCCTGACCAGCACATCCCTGATCTCATGGGCATCCAGTGAAGCAGGGAAAACCTTCCCATCCTCCCTGGTCACAAGGGAAACGCCCTTGGACTCGAACCATTGCATAATGGCTGAGGGAGGGAAAGCCTGGAAGGAGGGAAGCAGAAAGTTGCGCTGTGCTCTGCTTCCATAATGCTGCAGGAAATCCTCTTCCACTTGGGTATTGGTAAGGTTGCACATGCCCCCACCGGTGATCAGGATTTTCTTGCCTGCTGCTTCCTTGTGTTCAAGCAACAGTGCCTTGGAAGTGGGTAGATTTGCAGCAAGAAAGAGCCCAGCGGCCCCTCCTCCAATAATCACTACATCATAGGGAGTATTTCTAGTATCCATAGTATGGCTTGAACCACGAGACAAAAGCCTCAAGCCCTTGTTCAAGGGGAGTATTGGGTCTGAAATCAAAATCATTCATCAAGTCAGTGACATCCGCATAGGTCTGGTATACGTCCCCAGGTTGCATCGGAAGATACTCCTTCTCAGCGTCCTTACCAAGACACTGTTCCAGTGTCTCTATGAACTGCTTCAATTTCACTGGTTTGTTGTTGCCGATATTGTAGACCTTGTAGCGATCCTTTGCTTCATTCTCCTCAGGGATATTGGGAATGATGTTCTCCAATGCGGTGATGATGTCATCGATATAGGTGAAGTCACGCCACATATCCCCATTGTTGAAGACCTTGATGCTTTTTCCTTCCATAATCCGTTTGCTGAATGAGAAGTATGCCATATCCGGCCTTCCATACGGTCCATAGACCGTGAAAAATCTCAGTCCGGTGCTCGGGATATGATAGAGGTGCGTGTATGCGTGGGCCATCAGCTCATTGGATTTCTTGGTGGCTGCATAGAGACTTACAGGATTATCGGCTTTATCATCTGTTGAGTAGGGTATCTTGCTGTTCAAGCCATAGACTGAGCTACTGCTGGCGTACACCAGATGTTCTACTGCATGATGACGACAGCACTCCAGGATATTGAGAAACCCCACGAGATTCGATTGCAGGTATGCATACGGGTTGTCGATGCTGTATCTCACCCCCGCTTGGGCTGCAAGGTTGATGACATGGGTTACCTGGTGTCGGACAAAGATTGCATCAAGCTCATTCCTGTCAGCAAGATCAACTTTATAGAAGATGAATTGTTCTGAGGCCAACATCCTCAGTCGCTCTTCCTTGAGAGACACCTCATAATAATCGTTCAGGTTGTCCAAACCGATTACCGTGCATCCAAGCCCAAGCAATCGCTTGCTTAGATGAAACCCAATAAAACCGGCAACCCCGGTGACCAAATACACTTTATTCGTATCCAATCGCATCATATTTGCGCGCATAGTGCTCTCCTCAACGAGTGCTATTGTACCGTAGAAACTGGGTGATGGGTAGGGGATAAAAATTGGACCCCCTGAGAAAGGAGGTCCAGAAGAACAGAGCTGAAGCTCTTAGAGGGCGCCGAAAATAATCTTGATCACGAACAGAGCAAAAACAACCCAAGTCATCTTTGAAATGTCGTTGGTCTTCTTGGTGAAGAGCTTGAGCAACACATAGGAGAGGATACCAAACATGATACCATCTGCAATGCTGTAAGCTACGATCATGAAGATCATTGTCAGGAAGGCCGGGATAGCTTCGGTCATCTCGTCCCACTCAATATCCTTTACCGGGCTCATCATCATAACACCGACGATGATCAGGGCAGGTGCTGTAGCAGCACTGGGAATGGAACCGAACAACGGTTCGAGGAACAGGGAGAGAGCGAAGAGGATGGCCACGGTCAATGCGGTCAAACCAGTACGTCCACCTTCAACAACACCACTGGAGGATTCAACAAATGTGGTGACGGTGGAGGTCCCGAGGATTGCACCTACAGTGGTTCCGATTGCATCAGCGAACAGTGCTTCCTTACAGTTGGGGATGGAGCCATCATCCTGGATCATGTCTGCCTTGGTGGCACAACCTATCAGGGTTCCAACGGTATCGAACATATCTACAAACAGGAAGGTGAAGACAACGACGATGAAGTCAACACTCATGATGTTTGTAAACTCGAACGGGAAGAAGTAAGGGGCTGGGGGAAGGAAAGATCCGCCAGCATACTTTGTCACTCCGAAAGGAATACCAATAATCGTAGTGACGATGATACCAATCAGGAGGGCGCCATTTACCTTGTGGGCCAAGAGAATACCGGTGATGACCAAACCAATCATGGCAAGGCCGGGAGCTCCCATGAACCAGTCAGCATTCAGAGCAACCAATGTAGCTCCATCAACGATGATACCAGCATTCTGCATGCCAATGAAGGCAATGAAGAGACCGATACCAACACCGATTGCACGTTTTAGGTTGGCTGGGATGCTGTTGACTATTGCCTCCCGGATATTGGCGGCGGTGAGGATCAAGAAAATGATACCTTCAACGAATACTGCCGTGAGGGCGAACTGCCATGTGTAACCCATACCGAAAACGACGGTGTAAGTAAGGAAGGCGTTCAGACCCATGCCTGGGGCAAGAGCAAATGGCAGATTGGCCCAGAGGGCCATTACCAAGGTTGCGATTGATGCAGCAATTGCAGTTGCAGCAAATACTTTGGAGAAGTCCATTCCGGATTCGGAAAGGATGCCTGGGTTGACGGCAAGAATGTAAGCCATAGTTAGGAAGGTGGTAATACCTGCCATGACTTCAGTCTTGACGGTCGTTTTTCGTTCTTTGAGCTTGAAAAACTTTTCCATCGATGCACTCCTTGCAGATGTTTTGGTTGGTACCATTCTACCCTATCTGTATCAAATCGTACAGAAAAATCGTTACATTTGTTATATAACCAAATTATAGGGTATAATTTTGGGAATCTGGCTAAATTAATTCGAGAAAATTTGCTCTATAGCGAAGAAAAGCGCTTCACTATCAATACAAATTATTAATTATACTGTATACCTGCAACAACCAATATTTTCCCTTGAAGAATTATCGTGAAGTGCTACACTGATAGAAAGACGTTGCAAAATGTTGCAGAAGGAGCTCATATGGTTACGAAGAAAAAAATGCAGGAAGTGATAGAAACTGCAGCAAGACGGAAAAAAGCCGACTTGTGCATTACCAATGCCCAAATATTGGATGTATATAACAAGGAGTGGTTTGAGGCTGACCTTCTGGTCCAGTCCGGATATATAGCTGGATTTGCTGAGTGTGGCAAAGGTGAAGCTGAAACAGTGGTTGATGGTGGGGGACGATATCTCCTGCCAGGGTTCATTGACAGTCATGTGCATATCGAGTCCAGTCATGCCACCCCGGAGGAGTTCTCCAATCTCGTGGTTCCCTGTGGAACCACCACAGTAATCGCAGACCCCCATGAAATCTGCAATGTATGTGGTCTTGATGGATTGTCATACATGCTGGAGGCATCTAAGGAGACAGCGTTGCAAGCTTTCTTTATGGTGCCGTCCTGTGTCCCGGCTACTACTTTTGAGCATAGTGGGGCTGTATTGGAAGCAAAAGATATCAAGGAGGCCTTGCAACAGGAGAGAGTTCTCGGCTTGGGTGAGATGATGGACTTTCCTGGTGTTATAGCCGGAACAGACCTGGTCCTTGACAAGATCATGGAGGCGAAGCATCTCTGTAAGGTGATCGATGGCCATAGCCCAGCGATCGGGGGAGCAGAGCTTGATGCCTATGCAAGTACAGGGATCCTGACCGACCATGAGTGTGAGAACGAGCAAGAGCTGCATGACCGCATCCGTCGTGGAATGTATGTCATGCTTCGTGAGGGGTCTGCGTGTAAAAACGTTTTGATGCTCCTGGGAGGAGTGACGGGAAAAAACAGTAGACGTTGTGTTTTCTGTACGGATGACCGGCAACCGAAAAGCATTCTCACCGATGGACACATCAACAACAACGTACGTATTGCGGTACAGGATGGACTCGATCCCATCGAGGCCATCTGTATGGCCACCGTCAACAGCACAGATTGCTATCACCTGACTGACCGGGGTGCGATTGCACCTGGAAAGCGTGCGGATTTCCTGCTTTGCAATGACCTGAAAGAGTTCTTTATGCATCAGGTATATGTGGCGGGAGAATTGGTAGCTGAAGATGGGGTTATTCGCAAGGTTGCAAAGGTAAAGCATGACGATCGAGTCTCTGGCATGATGCATGTCAAGGATTTTTCCATCGATCGTCTTAGGCTGCCTCTTTCCAGATCCCATGTTCGGGTCATTGATATCATCCCAGGCGGGGTGGTCACTGGAGCAGGAGAGGCTGACGTGATGGTGGAAAACGGAGAATGGGTCCATGATAAGAGTCAGGATATCATCAAGCTTGCTGTGGTTGAGCGTCACACAGGAACAGGGAATGTGGCTGTTGCACTCTTGCGTGGGTATGGCT
Organism: Sphaerochaeta sp.; assembly: GCF_050178175.1. Classification (GTDB taxonomy): domain Bacteria; phylum Spirochaetota; class Spirochaetia; order Sphaerochaetales; family Sphaerochaetaceae; genus Sphaerochaeta. The sequence goes on along the minus strand of NZ_JBFXGH010000108.1, from coordinate 805 downwards.
TGCAGGGTGGGGCAATGGCTACATCCGTTGCCCATGATTCACACAACATCATTGTGGCAGGGGATGATGATGAGGATATGGCCATGGCTGTAGAGCACTTGATCTCCATCGGTGGCGGTATGGTGATTGTGAAGCGGAAGAACATACTGGCTTCCTTTGTACAGAACGTTGCTGGTTTGATGAGCTACGAGGCAGGCTCAGTTATTGCTGAGCAGTTGGACAACCTTCATCATATTGCGCAGGAATCCCTGCATATCAGTAAGGAAATCGATCCATTCATGACACTCTGTTTCATGTCCTTGCCGGTTATCCCTGCCTATAAGCTCACCGATATGGGGTTGTTTGATGTGAGAAGTTTCAGCTTTGTCCCTCTGGAGCTCAATAGATAAGCGTCTTTGTGCCGACTTTGGCAACGGTTAGCTCGGTATCATAGAGGGTGGTCAGCATGGCACTGTTGACCACCTCTTCTTTTGGCCCATAACAAAGCAGTGAGCCTTTTTTTACCATCGCAACATGGCTGGCCAGTTCGTAGGCAAGGTTTGCGTCATGCGTGGTAAACAGAAGGGTTTTCCCTTTCGCATGCAGCTGTTTCAGGATGGTAAGCACCCGTTTTCGGTTTGCAGGGTCCAATGCACTTGTTGGTTCATCGAGCAAGAACATGGAACTCTGTTGAGCAATGGCCCTTGCAAGCAGCAACAACTGATGTTCTCCTCCGCTCAAGGTAGTGATATGCCTCTCTGCATAGTTTGCCAAACCCACATCATACAGTGCCTGATAGGCAATCTTTGCATCCTCTTCACTTGGT
>NZ_JBFXGH010000107.1:0-7713 GCF_050178175.1 Sphaerochaeta sp. | reverse complement strand
GTCTCTCCTTGGGGAGGTAGACCCTTATCCGATCATCAAACGGGTCAAGGAAGCCATCTCCCAAAGCAAGCCTGCCCTTGTCGTGGTCTCCTCAGTCCTTGATGAATCTGCATTCATCCGTTCCTTGGAGGAAGGTGCACAACAGGGGCTTTCCTCTGATGCGGTTGCAGCAACAATCAGGGACTCCTTCAGCCTTTTGGGAAAGGCCTTGGTAGAGCAGTGTGAGATTTCTGGTTTATTCCTCACAGGTGGTGATACCGCTTTCGGTCTATTGGAGGTCCTGGGAATCCATGAGGTGGAAATAGTCAGGGAAGTACAGGGAGGTATCCCCCTCCTTGAAGTACCCACTGGAGGGTATGCATCAATGAGAATTGTCACGAAGGCGGGTGCTTTCGGTAATGATCAAGCAATAGCGTATAGTTTGAGGGTTTTGCAAGAACGGTAGGAGGAGAACGTGATGAAAGAAAAAAAGTTTGGGATTACACTTGGGGATCCCTGTGGCATTGGTCCTGAGATCACCCTCAAGGCATTGCACGCCAGGAAGGAGTACCACAGGAGTGCTCTCCTGTTTGGGACCCGTTCGCTGTTGGAATATTACAACTCGCTGCTTGGGTATGAAATGAGGTTCAACTCAATCCAGAAGATGGATGACTGGGATGACTCGGCGATCAATGTATATGATCCACATCCGGTGGACTTCTCCCAGATTGAGATTGGGGTAGTAACCTCACTGGGAGGTACCATTGCCTTTGAAAGTGTACGATCGGCAATCGAATTTGCCTTACGGAAGGATATCTCCTCAGTGGTTACAGCTCCGCTCAACAAGGAAGCGCTCCACCTTGCTGGTTTCCCCTACGCCGGTCATACCGAGATCTTTGGTGCGTTCACCAAAGGGGAGCGGTATGCAATGTTGCTGTACAGCGAGAAACTGAAGGTAATCCACGTCTCAACCCATGTTTCTTTGCGGAATGCCTGTGACCTGTGCAAGAAAAAAAGGGTACTTGAAGTCATTCACCTGGCCCATGAGACACTTGTAAAGATCGGTTATGACAATCCTAGGATTGCTGTCGCCGGATTGAATCCCCACGCAGGGGAGAATGGCATTTTTGGTGATGAGGAGATCAGGGAAATCATTCCAGCCATCCAGGAAGCAAAAGCTGAAGGTCTGGATGTCAGTGGCCCGATTCCCCCTGATACGGTCTTCCTGAAAGCCTTGCAGGGTTCCTGGGATATCGTGGTGGCCATGTATCACGACCAGGGACATATCCCCCTGAAGATGCTCAGCTTCGAGAACGGAGTGAATATTACCGTTGGTTTGGACGTCATCAGAACATCTGTTGACCACGGTACCGCGTTCGATATTGCCGGAAAGCTGATTGCAAGTGAGAAAAGCCTGCTCGAGGCAATAGAGATCGGAAAGAGGCTCTAGAAACAAGGAAAGAGGAGGCAACACCTCCTCTTTCTCTCTCGATCCAACACCCCTGTCCCTATCATTGCTCCACATAGGGAATGGCATAAGGCCCATCGCTTAGATAGAGAACCTTGAGGTCCTTTCTTTGCTCTCTCTTCTCAATCTGCTCAATGGCTTTCCTGATCACTTCGCTGTAGTCAGTGCTCTGTGTAAGAGAGGAGACATCGATTCCTGGAAGGCCGCTGTTGTTCTTTCCCGCAATCTGTGGGGCATAATAGTAGTAGTGGTCCAAGGGAATCTTCTCGAATACCGAAGCCCACTTCTGTACCTGCCACTGGTCCGGCATGAACGGCCAATCCTTGCTGTGCAGGAGAGTCACCAGTTCCTCTGCGCTGGTAAGCGCCAGGATACTGAGTACGGTCTTGTACATTACCGAACCCACGACATCTTTCTTGTCTGTGAAGTTGGAGATGCTGATCAGGTATCCATCCTTCTTTATTGCGCCGATTGCAGCAAAGGCTGCCTTTGCACTCTGGTAGTGGTTGATCCCGACAAATCCGCCATGGGTTATGACGATATCGGCCTCTTCCTTGATGGGTATCTTTGCATATCCCTTGACCATTTCAAAGGCTTCCTGATGGGCTGCCTCCAGGTCGCCGGCAAACACACCGGTGATATTGAAGGCATGGTCGAGGGTGACATTGATGATGAAATCAACCCCAGCCATCTTCGCAAAAGCGAGGGACTCCTCATGAACCGGATTGCCGTCGAGGAGCAAGTCGCAGCTGTTCTTATGGCCCATCAGGTCCGCACCGTGGAAGAGGAAGGTGCCATGTTCACTGATCAGACCGGGACATACAGACTTTCGTCCCCCACTGACCCCTGCCATGAAGTGGCTTTCCACCAATCCAGTGAGGATCTTCAGGTCGGCTTGCATATAGAGGCTGTTGATCTTTACCTCACTGCCACGATCAGTCTTTCCTAGGTAGGTGAGGTTGTCATCCTCTTTGCAATCATGGTTGATGATGGCAATGCCATGCTCGAATACCCAGGGATCGATGATGCGTTCTATCTCGTCATCGGTCATCGGGCGGTGGGTTCCTGTAGCAATGAGTACCGTAAGATTCTCTTTCTTATAGCCGGTTTCAAGAAGTACCTCGAGCAGGGGTACCAAGATATTTCCCTCTCCTTTGTAGGGGACGGGACGGGTATTGTCAGAGATGACAATTACCGCCTTTGCTTGTGGGTTGGCATCAAGCTTGGCTTTGGCAATGCTCTGGAAGCTGTCAGATGCAATGGGATTGGCCAGTGCCTCAGAAACCGCTTGTTTTGGATCACTGAGTGCCTTTGGTGCCTTCATTGCATACACTGTGGTATGTTCGGGAAGTTCTAGTTTCTTTCCTTGGCTGTCTATCGGGTTATGTACCAGCATGATTGACTCCTTTAGCAAAGAAAGACGAGCGTTTGCCCGTCTTTCTTGATAATTGTATACAAAACGTGCGCTCCCAGCTTATAACTGTTGGCCCTTTGCGTCAACCGCAGGTTCAGCGCTGGTGGTAGGATGCTCGTTGACAAGTCCCCGCTTCAAATCCCACCTGTAGAAGAAATCGACCAGGAAAGGAACCAGCAAGGCGGTAACGATGATCGATGCAGCTACCTGTACGGTTGCCTTGTCTGCGAATGGGGCCCAAGCTGGGTCCACCAATGCAATGGCAGCCGGGGTGGCAATTGAGTTGCCGGCAGAGGTACCGACGGCAGCACCTACGGCAGCAGTTCTCCTTGACTTCCTGGGAACCAACCACTTGAAGATGAAGTAGGAAGGAACACCGGTGAGGATAAGGGTCATCAGTCCAAGGACGATACCGGGAAGGCCGGCTTCAATGATCGTCTGCAGACTCAGTCCTGCACCAAGAGGAAATGAGAAGGTGAAGATAGCAATGAACATACCGGGCTTGAGGAACTCCCTGATTCTCTCATCAAGGTTTCCAAGGATCATACCAACAATGATGGGAACGATGACTGCTACAAGACTCATGAGTGGAATGTTTGCAACTCCGGCAACACCCATGAAAGCCATTTCGAAGAAAGGTCCATCATTGGAGGAGATGACGGCGATGGCACCAACATCGGACTCATCACCATATTTTGAAGCAAGTGCCGTATAAAGTCCACCATTACTGTTGGACATGGCACTGATCATGGCAAGCGGTGTGACACCGAGGAATGCAGCTTCAGGACCGGCAAGTTTTGCGAAGATAACGCCGAAACTTACACCGAAGAGAACCTTGCTGGAATTGAGGACCACTCCTTTATAGAGTGACATACCGGCAGTTCTGAACTGAATCTGTGCTCCACTGCAGAAAAAGAGCAATGCAATCAAGGTAAGTGCACCTGACTTGAAGAAAGCCGTGGTAAAACTACCAATCTCCAATGCTGCAGGAAAGAATGTATTGGTCAATACACCGAGTACCAAAGGTACTACCATCAATCCACCAGGAATCTTGTTGATCGTCTCGAGAATTGGAACTTTTCCCATCTTCATGTTGCGAGTCTCCTTTTTTTCCGTTTTGCTTTCAGACTTGTTACACTTTATCATGGATGTCCAAAAAGTCCAGAAAAAATTAAATCCTTTGACATTGTAAAAGAAATGCATCATATAAAAAGTATGAAAGAATGCATTTCTCTCCTAATCATAGCAATGTTCTGTGTGGTCACCCTTTCGGCAAATGAGACCTTGTCGTTTCCTGATGCGTATGAAGCGCAGCTCCCAAGCGATGCTTCGATCGGCCAGATTGTCAGGGGCGAGGAAGGTAGTGCAGAAGCAATTACCAGACAAGCATTGATGGCGTCCTATGGACCAGCATGGCTTGAGCAGTATGTCAGTGCGGTGCTGAGAAGGGCATTCACCAATACCTATGACCAACAGTTGCTCTCCCTGTTGCCTGCAAAGCAAGTGCAGGTGGGAAGGGCGGTGGTTCGCTCAGATCTGTATGAGGTGCCGTTCTGTGTACATGAGCCAGATTACCGGTGGGGTACCATGGTCTGGAATCGTGGTGAAGATGAAAGATGGGTGTTGTTGGCCATCAAGATAGAACCGTCACTCTGATTCAGGTTCAAGGTCCTGCTTCCTGATCACCAGGACATATGAATCGGAATCCTCCACTGTGAAGGAGTGGTATTGTGATTCTTTTGCACTAAGGTATTGCATCAGTACTGCAGGATCCACATCCAGATCCTCTAGATTGATGACAATGGCTTTCTGTTGGGGTTTGATGGTGATCTGGACATCTTCCATTTCCGTCCCCTCAAGGAGAGGGCCTTCCCAGTGTTCTTCATCAGGGTTTATGGCAGGGGTCTTGCTGTAGACACCACAACTGGATACCAGTGCAATGGTACCCAAAAGCAAGCAGATGACTACAAACTGTACTAGGCGAGAGCGCAGCCTCATTGAACCCCTCCAAACAGATTCAGTGTATCCATAATAATAACAAAGGAGAAGAGGAAAGATTACAAAAGAAATCGAATGGAAACTTTTCCTCAAATGGGGTAAAGTACCTCCCAAGAAGGCGCGTTTATGGCCTTACTCGATATCTCCCTTTTTTCTGATACCCTCCAACTGGATGTTTCTGTTACCGTCATCTATCCCCAGCGATGTGACCGCTCACCTGATATTCCAGGTGGTCCTTATAAGGTGCTCTACCGGTTGCATGGGATCAAGCAGAATGAACAGAGCTATGTGCGAAATTCGGCAATTGAACAGTCTGTGAGGAATCTTCCCCTGGTGGTGGTGATGCCATCGGTTGGAAGAAGTTTCTACACCGACCAGGAACGAGGTTACCCCTTTTCACCTTCCTGAGTGAAGAGCTTCCACGGTTTCTCTCCTCAGTTTTCACCATCAGCACCAAACGTGAGGATACCTTTATCGCAGGACTGTCGATGGGCGGGTATGGGGCATTCAAGGCGGCACTCACACGCCCGGACCTATACAGCAGGGCTGCAAGCATGAGTGGAGCCTTGGATTTGGTAGCGCTAGCCAATACACTCGGGGACTCAGTGAAGATTTTCCCGTATGAATGGGAGAATACCTTCGGCTTCTATGAAGTGAAAGGCAGTGAACATGACCTGATGGCATTGTCTAGGAAGGAACTCTCTCCCAAGCCGTCATTCTATGTTGCCTGTGGTGATGAGGATGCACTGCTGCAGGATAACCTACGATTTGTGGAGACATTGCAAGAGACCCATGATGTAATCTATGACCAGCACCCGGAAGGGCATACCTGGAAGTCCTGGGACAAGGCACTGAAACGTGTGCTGATGTGGCTGCCTCTCTGATCAGGCTTTCTGTCCTGCAATGGCAAATGGTGTCTGGTATTCCACCCACCTGTCATCGAGTGTGAATACGATATCGGTGTCACAGAAGTTTGAATAGGAGTACATCGCCTTGATCATCTCCAGTCGGATTGCATCAAGTTGCTTCACCGGTCGTTCCTCGGAGAGATAGACATAGATGACAACCATCAGGGAACGTCCCCGTTTCAATGCATAGACCTCTGCCTTGCGGAAGGCATATTTTTTCACAAAGCGGTTGGTGATTTTCTCCAGTGTTGCCTGTACCGAAATCGTCGGCGCTGCTCCCAGAAGTTCCCTGCTGTAGACTACCAGGTCCTTTATAAGCACTGGGCTGAGGAAAGCCAGGAAAAGAACAGTGAGAGCCGGGTCTATGTAGTTGCCCAGGTATGCAAAACGGGTTTGCTTGATCAGTCCCACCATCCCGATTGCAAGCACTGAGGCAAGGGAGAGGAGGGTATCCAGCAACCATGCCTTGCTTTCCGAGCGGAGGGTCGGGCTGCTCAGTTTTTTGGCCTTGTTTGCAAGGGCAAGCCAAACAACAAAACAGACGACCAGGGAGAACACCGAGACAGGAAAGGCAATAGAGAATGTAATGGCATACCCACCACGGGTCATGGCAATACCTGCCATGGTTCCAATGGTTACGACCATGGTAAGCAGGACCAGACTTCGCAAGACCAGGAAAAATGGTTCAAAGGCTCCATAGCCGAAGGGGAACCGGTCATCATCTTCCTTGAAGAGAAGGGTCACCACCCTTCCTGAGCCGATGATGAACATGCTTTGGATCAGGGAATAAAGTCCATCGAGAAGCATTGAGTTTGAGTTGGCGACAATGGAGACCACCAGAGAGAGTATGCCGAATCCGAGGCAAACGATGGTAGTCACCCGTAGTAACCGTAGTTCTTGTTTCTTGTTGCTCATATAAAGTAATTGTGGATATCATTCATGGCGTTCATTCGCCCGTGACCACCGTTTATGGTCCTACGTATAGGACAGATACAGGGTATCAAATCAGGTGATATGTTGATATGTATGAAAATAAGTATACAGGAATCCTTCATAAACTGCAAGCAATGTCCTTAATTCGGATTATGGGACACTGGCCCGAATATGAAAACTCCCACTCATACCGCAAATGAAATATTCCAGTAGGGGGAAAGCTGTGGTTTAATGGGGGAAGGACTGGGGAGAGGATCCCCGAAGGAGGAGAGAAGAGGAAGCCCTTTGTTTGTTTGTTAGCACTTTCAAAGACTTCCTCTTCATCAACAACCATGAAAACAGTAACACCGTTCATGATTAAGTTCAAGACAGTTGCCATCCATCCTTGAGGAAGGGCAACGGCGGGATCGTGTGCCGCAAGTGCCTGGGACCGGGTGAGTATGCGTTTTCCCGGGAGCGAGGCAGGAGGTACACGGCAGAAGTCGGCCCGGTGGTGGAGAAGATGCTCCTCGCCGTTTACCGTTGCCCTGGGGATGGCCTCTACTCGACAATCTTTCCCGACGATATCGTGAGGAACAAACAGTATCGCTCTCTCTGATGCCATCTACTCCAAGGATGGACTGCAGCGTGCGCTCATTCTGCAGAATATTCACCTCCTCTTGCTCCGTCAGAGTTTGCTGGAGAACCGATATATCCTTTCAGAACGCGTCACCTTGGCTGATACTGCAAGGAAGAGGGCCAAAGATATTTTGGATGAAGGTCTTATCAGCCGCCAGGCGTATGAGAGTAGCCAGCTTGCCTACCAGGCAGTGAATCGCGAGCTTGATACGCTTTCGGTTGCCTTAAAGCGGGTATGGCAAGATGATCTCCCCCCTCAGGTATCAATTTTGGGTCTGAAATTTTCAGCGTGTAAAAAGTAGAAAAAGAGAGCGGAAACGCCTATGATTTGTAATCGCAAAACTAACAGATCAAGGAGAACCGCTCTCATGCAGGAAGATAACACGTATTTGCTG
>NZ_JBFXGH010000106.1:0-7751 GCF_050178175.1 Sphaerochaeta sp. | reverse complement strand
ATTGGGGTATCGAGGATATATAGAAGCAAGGCCTTGTAAGAGGGTCTGAGAGTAGAGATCAATTGTACAAATGTATTACAGCCTCCCGGAATAGGGGAGGCTGTTTGAGAGAGAGTGGATTAATCCAGAGATCTTTTCGTTATGGTTTGATGCAAGGAAATCATCCCCAAAATAGAGAAGACTGAACATCACTGGAAAGCTTAATGCAATGTATTTATCAGAAGGCATAGCAGCGAATCGATATTCTTTCTTGTAGTATTGCCCATGCTGGGCAAAAAAAGCTGACCATTTGGCCAGCTCTTTTATGGACTATAAGATTTCGTTGTATCTTAAATAGTAGCTAAGGTGACAGTCCAAGTAGTAGAGTAATCTGTAGCGGCTGAAGCTGCCAACCACTCGTCACTATCCATCGTGATAGTAAATGCTTTGCTTTCAACGCGCATTCCATTAACTACAGAACCTTCGTCAATGAATGTAATGGGAACAGAACTATCTCCCGAACCAACTTCTACAGGAGCTGTTGCACCGGCTACAGCAACGCTGTAGCCGATTTTAGTGGAAACAGACCCGGATGCCATAGGGTTCATGGTAGTAGTAACCGTTGCTTTAACCTTTTGATTGGACAAATAGTTCATGTAGAGCGTTTCTGTAAGATCTTGATCTGTAAATGGAACTTCACCTACCAGCAATTCTCCTGTAAGATTATCATTGAAATCAGTAACCTTAGCGCCTAAAGTAGCACCTTCAACTGCTCTGCTGGCAATTTTTAATCCGTATTTACCAGGAACATTGGTTTTCAACGCCAAATCAGCGGTGCTGTTGTTTGCAGCAAACACACCAGCCATTCCGATTACCAGTACCAACAAGATTGCAATAGTCTTTTTCATTTTATTCTTCCTTTAAGGGCTTTGCCCTTGTGCAAGTTATTAAGCTCTTTTCCCTAAGCTTGTCTGTATGATAATAAGAAAGAAGACTTATGTCAATACTAAATAGAAAAAAGTTTGAAAAATTTTTAGAAAATTTATAAATATTTATATATAACTGTAATATAAAGAATTATAAGATATTCATCTTATTCCAACTTGTGACAAATGGGTATGCTGTGTATGGCAATTCCATAGTTCTTGCTTTTTGTTGGGTTCCTATGTAAGGACAAACTGAAGTGCAAATGCTCTACTTACGTTATAAGTACGTAGGAAGGATTGTGAGGGTTTGTTTGGTTGACTTGAATATTTATTCAACAATAACCAGTATTTTTGGTCAATTAAGATTTTCTGTGAGTAAATACCCAGGAAATATACAGTCTACAGTATGTACCTGTTCTGATTATGAAACCAATACCCTGTGGAGGTTAGCGTTGATCTCTTTATAATAGTAGGAGTGATGCCTGGGTAGACGGGTTGTGAAAGCAGCTCAAGACAGAGAAACAGCCGCTGAATTGTTCAGCGGCTGCCAGAGAGGTGCCAATCGGATTCGAACCGATGCATCAAGGTTTTGCAGACCTTTCCCTTACCACTTGGGTATGGCACCAATGCTCATTGCATGATGAACATAACAGGTTTTCGGGCGATAATCAAGTAGGATCGGATTCTTTCTTGGGTCTGAGCAGTTTGTTTGATATGTTTCTTTCAATCATCCATTGACAAATGAACGTTTATGATTGTATTCTAGGCATATAGCAGGTTAAAAGTTCAAAAACATTCAAGGAAGCGTTCATGTCAAACATACCAGCAAGCAGACAGCATGATATTCTCAACCTCATCCGCCAGGAGGGGAGTGTGACGGTCAGCTTGCTCGCGGAACAGTTTTCAGTCAGTGAACTAACCATCAGACGAGATTTGGACCACCTTGCAAAGAAGGGCTTGGTAGAACGTACCCATGGAGGGGCAACAGCCAGGAGAAATCTTCCAGTGGAACCTGACTACCTGCAGAAAGCAAGTGAATACCCCCAGGAGAAAGCTGCAATCGCAGAGACTGTGGCTTCCTTCGTGGAAGAAGGCGATACCCTCTATATCAATAGCGGTTCCACTACATTTGAAGTAATCAGGGCCGTAGCGTCCCTGGGGAAGCGCGTAACCATCGTCACCAACAATATCGATGCAGTCTACCTCTGTAAGGAGAGTGAACACCTCAGGCTCATTCTTGCCGGTGGCATATACCGGAATCGAAGTCATTCAGTTTCAGGTTCCCTCTCTTCCCTGATCGTAAGCCAAATACATGCAAACAAAGCCATCATAGGTGTGGATGGGTTTTCCCCATCTGCAGGGCTCACCACTCCAATCCTGGAAGAGGCTGAGACCACCAGGGCCATGATAGAGCACACGGTAGGTAAGGTATTTGTCGTTGCAGCAAGCAACAAGATCGGGGTGGTGTCAAACTTCAAGACTGTCTCCCTTGACCAGGTCGATGCCTTGGTAACAGACGAAAAGGGAGCAGAAATAGTACAGCAAATGGAGATTCCAGAGAGTCTGGAAATTATCGTAGCAACCAACACAAGGAGTGCCGTATGAAGTATATGGATGAGTATGCAGAGCAGTATGAAGATTGTGCATGGATCCCTTTCGGTGAATTGGAAAAGTTCATGGAAGAAGTATTGGTACATGCAGGAGTACCCAAAGATGATGCAAAGATCATCGGCGATGTACTGATCGAAAGCGACAAACGTGGAATTGACAGCCATGGAATTGGAAGACTGAAGCCGATCTACATCGACCGCATTGACATCGGGATCATGAACCCTGTCACAGAGATCGAGGTCTTGAAGGATCAGGCAGCAACCGCAGTCCTCGATGCCCACAATGGAATGGGACATGTTGCCGGTTATAAGGCAATGGAAATGGCAATCGAGAAGGCAAGGAAGTATGGTCTTGGTATGGTTGCTGTGCGCAACTCCAACCACTACGGAATTGCTGGCTACTATGCCACCATGGCGACCGATGCCGGAATGATCGGAATCACCGGTACCAATGCCCGTCCCTCCATTGCTCCAACCCATGGTGTAGAGAATATGCTCGGGACCAACCCGCTTACCTTCGGTATCCCAACCGATGAGGAGTTCCCCTTCGTACTGGATTGTGCAACCAGCGTCTCCCAGCGAGGAAAGATTGAAGTATATGGCCGTGCAGGAAAGGAATTGCCTGCAGGTTGGGTAATCGACCATGAAGGAAAGACCAGAACCGATACGCAGCAGGTGCTCAAGGACCTGACCACCGGCATGGCTGCCCTCACTCCGCTCGGCGGAATTGGGGAGACCACAGGAGGCTATAAGGGTTTCGGCTATGCAACCGTGGTTGAGATTCTCTCAGCTGCTTTGCAGGATGGTTCCTGGATGAAGGCTCTCAACGGATTTGATGAAGAGCATAAGCCCATCCCGTATCCACTTGGGCACTTCTTCATCGCCATCAATCCAGAGTTCTTCATGGGATTGGAAACCTTCAAGCGCATTGCTGGAACCATCTGTCGTGAGCTTCGAGCCAGCAAGAAGGCACCTGGGGAAGATTACATCTTCACAGCAGGAGAGAAAGAGTACCTGGCGTACCAATATAGGAAGGAACATGGATGCCCGGTTCCTCCAAGCCTCCAGAAGGTCATGACCACCCTTCGTGACCGGTTCAAGATGGACTATCAGTGGGATTTCGAAAAATAAACAGGAGTTATCACTATGCAAGATGATTTGACCAAGCGCGCACTCGATTACCATATGAAAGACGGAGTTCCTGGAAAGGTATCCGTAGTTCCCTCCAAGCCCTGTCAGACTGCCGATGAACTGGGTCTGGCATACACCCCGGGAGTTGCCAAGCCGGTACTGGCCATTGCAGAGAACCCGGAGGATGCATACAAGTACACCTCGAAGGGTAACCTCGTGGCAGTTATTTCCAACGGAACCGCCATCCTCGGTCTTGGGGATCGCGGAGCATTGGCGAGCAAGCCCGTTATGGAAGGCAAGGGGGTGCTGTTCAAGAGATTTGCGGATATCGACGTCTTTGACATCGAGCTCGACACCAAGGATCCCGATAAGATCATTGATATCGTGAAGACCATGAGTCCTACCTTCGGTGGTGTAAATCTTGAGGATATCAAGGGACCTGAATGCTTCCGTATTGAGCAGGAGTTGATCAAGAGCTGCAACATTCCCATCTTCCATGATGACCAGCATGGAACCGCAATTATTGCAACCGCTGGCTTGATGAACAGTTGTGAGATTGTCGGCAAGAAATTGGAAGAGGTCAAGGTTGTGGTCAACGGTGCAGGTGCAGCTGGTATCTCTTGTGGAAAGATGTTTATTGCTGCAGGGGTGAAGAGAGAGAATATTCTCATGTGCGACAGCAAGGGTGTCATCTACAGGGGAAGAGCCGCAGGTATGACTCCTGAGAAGGAAGAATTTGCAACCGATCTGCCTGCAAGAACCCTTGCAGAGGCATTGGTGGATGCAGATGTACTTATGGGACTTTCTGTTGCAGATTGCGTAACCCCCCAGATGTTGCTTTCCATGGCAAAGGATCCTGTGGTTTTCGCAATGAGCAATCCAAATCCTGAAATTGCCTACGAGCTGGCGATGGAGACCAGGGATGACCTGATCATGGCAACTGGTAGGAGTGACTATCCGAACCAGATCAACAACGTGCTTGGTTTCCCCTTCATCTTCCGTGGTGCTCTGGATGTCCGTTCAGTGGTTATCAGCGAAGGAATGAAGATGGCAGCAGCAAAGGCCTTGGCTGCTCTGGCAAAGGAACCTGTTCCTGCCTCGGTAGAGAAGGCCTACGGTGGCCAGAAGTTCAGCTTCGGCCGTAACTACATTGTTCCCAAGCCTTTTGACCCTCGTGTCATTGAATGGGAGGCTGTTGCTGTCGCCAAGGCTGCCTGTGAGGAAGGATTGGCCGAGAAACCCATCACAGACTGGGAAGGCTATAGAAAGAGCCTGGTTAAGCGGATGGAGAAGTACTGGAACTAGGATCTTCATACACACTTTTTCATATATGGAGGCCACTCTCATGCGTTGCAGGTGGGTGGCCTCTCCTTTATGTATGAACGACAAAAAGCCTCCCGACCAGCGGAAGGCTCTCTCTATCAGGCTTTTTTCAAGTTTTACTCGACGCCCAGAATCTGTTTGATCTGGTCCTTCACCTGGTTCAGGATATTGGTATACTGCTCATCCAGCTGGCCAAGTTGCTTGTCCAGAAGCTTCATGAATTCAGGATCCTGCTCTGGACGGAGTGTGAAATTTGGACCGTACTGTTGTTGCAACTGGGCCTGTTTTTGCTGGAGATGGGGAGCAAACTGCTGTTTCATCCTTTCTATCAGGTCTTCCTGATTCTCCAGATATTGGCTGAAGAAGCCCTCCAGTTGTCCAAGCATCTCTTTCAGTTCCTCATTTCCATCACCGATAATTTCTCCCAGTTCAAGGACCTTGGAAAAGGATTCCTTATAGGCAGCACTGCGTGGCAGGGATAGGTTGGACAGGAATGTGATGACCATTCCTTCCTTGACTGAGTCTCTCTCTTCACCCGCATAGGAAGCATACTGCTTTACAGTTCCTTCCTTGGTGGCATCTATATCCATGAGGAAGGTTGCTGCAAGTTGTCTGCCCTCCTTGACGAGCTGCTCTTTCTTGATTTTCTTCGGGTCGGCCTGTAAGTTTTCCGTCTTCTCCATGGCCAGTTCCCATGCAGATTTGATTATTGCCATAACATTCTCCTCTAGACCTTAGTAAAGATAGTACAGTTCTCCATCTTGGACAAGTCATGGTTTGGTGGTACCCTCAACCCATGGAACTGGAGCAAAACATCATCTATATCTTTGACCTGCTGGGAACCTTTATCTTTGCCATAACCGGTGCAGTAAAAGGTGTACGGCTCAAGTTGGACATCCTGGGGGTTGTCGTATTTGCCTGCACAGTCGGTTGTGGGGGAGGCATGCTCAGGGATGCAGCAATCGGGGCAACCCCGGTGGCGGCCTTTTCCAACAGTGCCTATATACTCATCTGTGTCGGTACTGGTCTGGCTGTTTTCTTCCTTGCTCCCAAGTTTATCGGGCGTTGGAGAGTCATCCTCTTTGCCGATTCTCTCGGTCTGGGAGTCTTCACTGCCCTCGGCGTTGCGAAAGGGGCTATGTTTGGCATTGGGCCGGTGGGCCAGTTGCTTTGTGGTGTCTTTTCTGCAGTCGGAGGAGGAGTGGTTCGCGATGTCATGAGCCGCTCAATTCCAACCGTACTTACCAGTGACTTTTACGCGACAGCCAGCCTTATCGGAGGTATTCTCTACTTGGCACTCGAGTTGACGGGACTCGGACTCTTGAGCAAATTCATCATAGCGAGTAGTGTAGTCTTCCTGATTCGCATCGTTGCGATCAGGTACAACTTCCACCTTCCCGTGGCAAAGACTGCCTTGCCGGTGGACGACGGGCAAGCACTCCATTGAAATCAAAAGGACTGAACATGCATTCAAAGCCTATCTATTATGAAGAACCCTATCAGCGGACACTTCAGGCCGTTGTCACCTCCATCACAGAAAAGGGAGTAGTCTTGGACAAGACCATCTGCTACCCAGAGGGGGGAGGCCAGGCAGGAGACAGGGGCACCATTGCAGGAAAGCCCCTCCTTGATACCATCAAGGATGATGAACATACCATCTACCATCAGGTGGAGAACCCAGACTTCTCCGTTGGGGACACTGTGGATATTGTCCTTGACTGGGAACACCGTTACCACTATATGCAGATGCATACAGCCCAGCATGTGGCCAGTGGATTGTTGTTCCACCACTTCTCAATAGGTACCGTCAGCGTGCATCAGGGAGAGAGAGTTCTCACCATAGAGACCGATAGGAAGGAAATTCCACTCACTGTCTGTTATGCATTGGAGGATCTGGTGAACCAGAGTGTACGCGAGGCAAAGCCTGTCTCTTATGAAGTACATACCCAGCAAAGCGCACAGGCCCTGGACCTGAGAAGATCGATCAAAGTTGAAGGGGACGGGGTAAGACTGGTGGTCGTTGAAGATATCGACACGGTTGCCTGCGGAGGGCTTCATGTTGCAAACACCAAGGAAATAGATCTCTTCCACTATGAAGGACAGGAGATGATCAGGGGCCATGTCAGACTCATCTTCACCATTGGGGCAATCGCCCGGGAAGAGATCCGGGGGAAGGAGCGTATCATAGAACAGCTTGGTGCTCTCTTCTCTTCCCCCGTGGAAGAATTGGTTGAGACAGCAAGTAAGGCCGTCACCCAGGCTTCTTCTGATAAGAGTGCACTGAAGAAGTGCAATGAACGGCTGGCACTTCTGGAGTTGGAGAAACGCGTTGCAGGAGCACCTGGGGAAAAAGGAACGCCAGTTGTACTTTGGGAAGTGGAGGAGGGCCTCTCTCTCAAGGACATCGGCAAGGCTGCCACTGCGTTTGAAAACCTGGCGCTCTGTGCCGTACAGCAAAATGGAGAGCAGGTTCTCTGGCTCATTGCCCTGGTTGGGAAAGCGGAATTCTTGTTGGATTTCCCCAAGCAACGGCAGAACCTGCTTTCAACCATTGCCGGAAAGGGAGGTGGAAAGCCTCCTCTCTACCAAGGAGTGGGAACAGGCGAGGGGCTTATCCTGCTCAAGACATTCAAGGATCTACTGGTATGAAGATGCCCCTGTGGTTGAGATCCCTGTTCAGGAAAGAAACCTATCTCAAGGAGGATGGGGCGCTGGATGTACGAAAGCTTCTCCTTCGTACCTTCCTCCTGATGCTCTTCATCTTTGGGATGTATTTCATTGG
>NZ_JBFXGH010000105.1:0-7895 GCF_050178175.1 Sphaerochaeta sp. | reverse complement strand
TGGGCGAGAGCTCTTCTATGCCATTGAGGTGGTGCACCATGAGCCGAGTGATACCTATTTTATTCTAGGGCCAGATCTGGATACAGCAATCCAACGGTCCAAGATCAACAGTGCCACCATGAATGCACTAAGCTATACTGCCCGAACTTTGGTGAAGGCTGAGCAAGAGCGAAAGGGTAATGGCTATCAGAATGCAGGAGAGATTGCAGCCAAGGGAGTCAAGGATTTCCTGTAGGGATTTTTGGAAGGGGTGTCCCTGGTATTCCTCCTTGTACAGAAAGGGAATCAGTCATATACCAAGAAAAGGAGGATGCCAGTGGTGTCCTCTTTTGCCATGGTCTGAGAATACAGTAGAACTAACCCAGTTTTTTTGTACTTTCACGGATGGTCAGTGAGGTAGGCACATAAATCTTGATCGGGAGCCTGTATTGGCCACTTATTCTGTTCTTCAGGATATCCACGGTATTTTGTGCGATGAACTGCATTGGTATGTTGACCGTTGTCAGTGGCGGGGAGAGGAACTGCACCGAACTTTGGTCGTTGAAGCCCACAACACTGATATCATCAGGTACGGTTATCTTGCTCTGATGGAGTCTTGCAAGGACCCCTGTTGCTGTGGAGTCGTTTGCACAGAACAAGGCAGTTGGGCGATCCTGCAACGCCATGGCTGACATAGCAAGTGTATATCCTTCAGTGTAGGAAAGCCTCTCACCTTCAAAGATGAGCGCTTCGTCAAAGATGGTGTTTTCCTGCATGAATTCACAATACGCGGTTTTTCGCATATCTCTCCCTTGTCCACCCGTATCCCCGATTACTTTTCCGCCAATATAGGCAATCCTACGGTGCCCCAGGTCGTACAAATGCTGTAAAGCAAGCCGTGTTCCGAGTTCCGTGTTGATGAGCACAGAATCAAAGCGGGTGGCATCAGGGCAGGAATCCAGGAATACGATATAAGGAGAGAAAGTTGATATCTTCTCGATCTGGTTGAGATTGAACCTCCCAATGGCGATGATGGCGTCTATCGGTGTATCTACAGAGGGAACAAATTCCCCATCTATATTGATGAATTTCACCGTGTTGATATTCTCTCTGGCAAGCTGCTTCTCAACAGTAGTCATCAAATACAGGTAATACGGATCTTCGATCAATGCAGGATAATCATACCATTCCACAATTGCAAAGGTGAGCTTTTTCCCTGCCTTTTTTCTCTGTTTTCTTTGTTGGAGTGTGACATATTCCAATTCCTTTGCAGCAACAAGGACTCTCAGTTTTGTTTCGTCAGAGACGCTGAGGGTATCATCATGGTTCAGGATTCTTGAAACAGTGGTAATGGAGACTTTCGCTTTCTTCGCAATATCCGTAATAGTAGACACAGGTTTTCCTTTCTTTCATCTTCAAGTAAAAGTTTACTAGTATCCTACCACCAAATCTGAATAATTGAAATGTATTTTAAAAAATATGGTCATCAGTGCTGAGATGTATCGATACGCTTTGCATGGTGTGTGATTTTAGTTGATAAAATTATAGTAAAAAAATAGTAAAATTATTCTTGACAGTTGGTCTGGTGCAACGTAAGCTGAAGACAACAGGCAGGGATACTGCTATGAGAAAAGGAGAGAAAGGAATGAGAAAAAGCGTAACTATTTTTTTGGTGCTCTTGGTTTTTATGACACCATTATTTGCGGCAGGGACGAGTGAAGCAAAGGAGGCTGGTCCAATCACCATCTGGGCTTGGGATCCAAACTTCAATATCTCAATCATGAATGAGGCAGTCAGCCGGTATCAGGAAAAACATCCTGATGCAACGTTTGAGATTGTTGAACTTGCAAAGGCAGATGTTGAACAGAAACTCCATACCAATTTGGCATCCCGTACAACCCAGGGGTTGCCTGACATCGTACTCATCGAGGACTACAATGTACAGAAATACCTGACCAGTTACCCCGGCCAGTTTGCGGACCTGAGTGATGCATTCAATTATGGCGATTTTGTAGACTATAAGGCTGATGTCATGAAATTGGATGGCAAATACTACGGCGTTCCTTTCGATTCTGGCGTTTCCGGCTTCTTCTATCGCACTGATCTGCTCAAGAAAGCAGGTTTTGAAGCAGAGGACCTTGAGAACATCACCTGGAATGAATTTGCCGATATTGCAAAAGAGTACAAGGCAAAAACCGGCCAGTACATGCTCGCCAATGACAAGAGTGATGGTGGCCTGTTCAGAATCATGCTCCAAAGTGCAGGAAGCTGGTATTTTGATAATGAAGGGAACCCAGCTCTTGTCAACAATGCAGCACTTGAGGAAGCGATGAAACTATACAAACGCTTTGTATCAGAAGACCTCGCATTCCCTTCAAATGGATGGAATGAGTGGGTTGGTGCATTCAACTCAGGAAAAGTTGCTTCTGTAACCACAGGTGTATGGATTATTGGTTCAATCAAGGCTGCTGCTGATCAGAGTGGGCTATGGGCGGTAGCTCCAACCCCACGACTTGACCTTCCCAACTCAGTCAATGCATCCAATCTGGGGGGTTCCTCCTGGTTCGTCCTTGAGAATGGTGCCAACCGAGACAAGGCAATTGAATTCATGAAAGAGATTTATGGCAACGATAAGGAGTTCTACCAGACCATCCTGATGAACAATGGTGCCATCGGTTCCTATATCCCAGCCTTCAGTGGAGACGCTTTCGAAACAAAGGATGAGTTCTTTGGGAACAAGGCAATCTACAAAGACCTGAGTGAATGGGCATCCATGGTTCCGAAGGTGAACGTTGGTCAGTATACCTATGAGGCTGATGCTGCAGTAATGGCTGTTATGGAAGATTACTATACCGGCAGGTCAACACTCGAAGAGGCTATCAAAGCCGCTGAGAATCAGCTGAAGAATTCAATTCAATAAGTAATTTTTGATCCTGAGAAGCAGGAGGTCATGCCTCCTGCTTTTTTAAAAGGTGCATGTAACAATAATAGGTGATTGGGTAATAGTACAGAGAATGTACCCAATGGCGCTGGAATGAGATATGTCGTTTGATTGAATCGCCAGTTATATCGGCGAGGGATGAAAAATTGGGGTTGCTGCCCCAATTCCTGCTCATGGGGGAGTGTATTCTATGGCTACTGAAAAGCGACTTGATAGAGTTGGTTGGTATTTTATCATCCCGGCTTCGATATTGTTGGCTGGTTTTATTGTATATCCAATATTTTACTCACTCTATCTCTCCTTTACCTCAACAAAGGGGATTGTAAGTGAATTTGTCGGGGTGAAAAATTATATCAGGATGTTCAATGACCCGATGTTTTTCCTGGCATTGAAGAATACATTCAGACTCTTGTTTCTTCAGGTCCCGATTATGTTGGTGCTGGCCATAACCTTCGCAGCTATTCTGAACAATAAGAACATCAGGTTCAGGGGCTTCTTTAGAACGGCGCTCTTTCTTCCCTCTGTCACATCATTGATTGCCTATTCCATCCTGTTCAAGATGCTGTTCAGCTATGAGGGACTGATAAACAACGCCCTTCTCAAGTTGCACATCATCGATATTCCCCTGCAGTGGATGAGTGTTCCGAGGCTTGCAACCTTTGTCCTGATCATCGCCATGATCTGGCGATGGACCGGCTATAATATGATTTTCTATCTTTCCGCAATGCAAAATATCTCTGACGACCTGTATGAAGCCGCTTCCATTGATGGATCGACGAAAATACAGAGTTTTTTCACCATCACGCTACCGCTTTTAAAGCCGATTATTCTCTTTACTACGGTCATGTCCACAATAGGGACGCTGCAATTGTTCGATGAACCGATGAACCTGTCACAGGGAGGGACCACTGCAAGCATGATAGGTCCTGATAACTGTTTTCTTACGCTGAGTGTGTATATCTATAACCTCTGTTTCAAATACACTCCTAACTTTGGCTATGCTGCCACGGTGAGCTATGCAATTCTGGTCATTATTGCATTATTGACCCTTGTGCAGTTCAAGGTGAGCAGTGACAAGGATGAAACCATGCAGAAGAAACTGGATCGAGCAGAGAGAAAACTACAGAGAGGAGCATCAAAATGAACATGAAGAAAGGTCTTGGTACATTTTTTCTCTACTTGTTTTTATCTGTTTCAGCATTTCTTTCCATATTTCCTTTCATCTGGATAGTTCTGGGTTCAACCAATAGTGCGGTGGATATCCAAACAGGCAAACTCTCATTTGGTGATCAGTTGGGTGTTAATCTGAAGAATCTGTTTGGTCAGGCTGATATGGGTAGGGCGCTGTTCAATTCAGCAAAGATCGCGGTCCTCACTGTGCTGCTTTCCCTCCTGGTGACCAGCATGGCTGCATATGGATTCCAGATGTACAAATCAAGGGTGAAGGAGAAGACCTATTCATTTTTCTTGCTTACCATGATGATTCCCTTTGCATCCCTGATGATTCCCCTCTTCCAGATCATCGTGGTGTTGCGTCTCCTGAACTCCCATACCGCCATTATCCTGGTAGGGAGCATCAGCGTATTCATGATTTTCTTTTTCCGGCAAAGTTTCGTTAATTACCAGACAGAGATTCTGCAGGCTGCCCGTGTGGATGGTGCAGGTGAGTTGAGAATTTTCTTCACCATCTTTTTTCCCAGTATGAAGAGTACCTATGCTGCAGGTGCCATCTATGCCTTCATGACAAGTTGGAATGCATATATCTGGCCACTCATCGTATTGCAATCGAATGACAAGCGGACATCAACGCTTCTCATCTCTTCATTGTCTTCATCGTACACACCTGACTATGGGGTGATTATGACAGGCATTGCCTTGGCTACACTTCCTGTCATCATTGTATTCTTTGCCTTCCAGAAGCAATTTGTGCAGGGCATGGTAGGTTCAGTCAAACAGTAAGTAGGTGACAACATGCAATGCAACCAATCGCTTGACCCAACCGTTTTTCAAGAAAACCGACTCCCTCCTCATGCTCTCTTTACCCAGCAGCAAGCAGTGAAAGAAATCAGCCTGAATGGGGATTGGCATTTCTCCTATTTTGAGGCTCCTTCAGAGGCTACTCCCCATTTCTTGGATAGTGCACAGCTTCCGGCTATGGAACGTATTGAGGTTCCCTCCCATCTCCCCCTGAAAGGGTATGGTGTAGCGCAGTATACGAATACGGTGTATCCATGGGATGGACTGCATGCAATACGTCCACCTGCCATCCCTGATTTGAATCCTACAGGGTGTTATGCAAAAACAGTCACCATCACTGATGAGTATCTTGAGAATGATATACTCATTCGCTTTGATGGTGTAGACTCTGCAATGTATCTCTATGTGAATGGACGGTATGTGGGGTATAAGGAGGATAGTTTCTCCCCTGGGGAGTTTCTTATCTCCCCATTTCTCAAGCGGGGGGAGAATCTCATCTCAGTGATGGTGCTGCGATTCTCTACGGGAAGTTGGCTTGAGGATCAGGACTTCTGGCGGATCCCTGGGATATTTCGTTCAGTTAGGCTATTGATCTGTAAACCGATCAGGATAGTGGATGTGTTTGTCCGCCCAACGCTCAGTGACGATTACCACTCAGGAGAGGTGGTCTTTGAGGTAACTCCTTCAAAAGAAGGTAGGTATGCGTATGAAGTACTTATCAATGATCAAAGATACCCTGGATTGAAGTTGTCTCTCAAGAATCCTTTGCTCTGGAGCGCAGAGGTTCCCAATCTATATGATTATACCCTGGTTCTTAAACAGGATAATCTTGTACTTGATGCAGTGAAAGGGCATTTTGGTTTCAGGGAGATAGAGATCAGGGGACGGACAATCTATCTTAACGGGAAAAGGCTCATCCTCCGCGGGGTAAACCGGCATGAGTTTGATCCCCGGAAGGGGAGAGCTATCGATGAAACATTGATTGAGAAAGACATATTGCTGATGAAGCAGCATAATATCAATGCACTGAGAACCAGTCATTATCCCAACCATCCACATGTCTATGATCTTTGTGATCAATTGGGTATCTATGTCATGGATGAAATGAATTTGGAAACCCATGGTACTTGGATGGTTGCCGGTAGGGCGGAGAGGAAACCCCATACAATCCCCGATGATAAGGTGCAGTGGCGGGATGCGGTACTTGATCGGGCACAATCAATGGCTATGCGAGACAAGAACCACCCCTCCATTCTCTTTTATTCATGTGGTAATGAGAGCTTTGGTGGCCCGATCATCGCAGAGGTGGCTGCATATTTCAGGAGCCTGGGTGATAATCATCTTGTTCACTATGAAGGGATTTTCCATGACAGGCGCTATGATTCCACCAGTGATGTTGAGAGTAGGATGTATGCCAGGATTCCGGAGATTCAGGAATACCTGGACCAGGGAGAGAAACCTTTCCTGCTCTGTGAATACGCACACGCCATGGGCAATAGTGTCGGCAACCTTGATGAATATATTGCCCTCGAGGATGAATCTGAAGCATACGGGGGGGGATTCATCTGGGATTTTGTCGACCAGAGTCTTATACAGGATGGCAAGGAGCTTTGCGGGCTGGGTTTCAGTAGCCCGACTGACGGCTATTTCTGCATCAACGGGCTTGTTGACGGAGAGCGCAATATATCTGCTAAACTCCAGCAGGTTGCATATTCCTATAGTCCTGTAACAATCAAATTCATAGGAAATGTGTCCTGTAAGGAAGAACAACCATATGAGATACAGATACGAAACAAGCATGCGTTCATCAATACCGATGGGTATGAGTTCTTATACACCTATACGCTGGATGGCAAAGAGATAGCATCAGGATATCTGCGTGTTTCACTGGGGCCGCTCGAGAAAAACACCTATCCTATTCCCTCCCTCGCAGTGGAAAGGCCGGCAGTGCCTGATGAGCGCTCTTGCATGGAGGGAGAGCTCCAACTGATAGTGAGCGTAGTGCAAAAGCATGATACCCCTTGGGCAAGGAGAGGGCATGTCATTGTACGTGTTGGTCAGGTCCTCTGTTATGAATCCACCCAAATGGTGCCACCTGAAGCAGCTGATGCCCTGATCGAAGGGGATATGCATACGGGTCATCGCAGTGGCAATTTCTCCTTCTTGATCGATCATCACCATGGAGAAATTGTCGCAATACAACACAAGATGCGAAATATTCTACAGAGCGCGGTGAAGTTGGAGTTCTGGCGTGCACCAACGGATAATGACATCGGTGTCAATCCGCTCCTTCCCGCCATGGAGTATAAACTGGCATCATTGTACCAAGTGGCTGAGTATTTCAACAGAGAAAACAATGTGTTCTCTGCAGGGATTCGATGTGGCTCCACTTTGGTGAAGGTCTCCTATTGGTTCTCAGGGAATAAGGTGATCATGAAGATAGAACCACCAAGATTCTCTTCCCCGATTCCTTGCTTTGGGATTACCTTTTCGGTGGATAGCCGTTATCGGAATGTTGCATACTACGGAAATGAAATGATGGAAAGCTATCAAGACCGCAAAGGTGGCAATGTACTGCGATATGTTGAGTTCAATCCCTATGAGGACCAGAAATCCTATCTCCATCCTCAGGAGTATGGGAACAGGATTGATGTGAGAAGCCTGACACTTACAGACAATCATGATCAGGGACTGAGAATCAGGTCCAATAGATGCTTTGAATGTTCTCTCTTGCCCTACAGTTGCCATGAGCTGGAACAAGCAAGGTATATCCATGAGCTCCCAGAGACTGGAAAATTGCATGTGAGGATTCTCGAGGGACAGAGTGGGGTTGGGGGAGATGATTCCTGGGGAGCTCCAGTGCATGAAGCATATCGATATTATGGGCCAGAGACTGATTGGATGGTAGAGATTGAAGCGTTTGAATGATTGCAACTTTCTATATGGGGAATAACGATTCCATGCATAACACATCGGAAAATATCAGGAGAGAGTAAAA
>NZ_JBFXGH010000104.1:0-8069 GCF_050178175.1 Sphaerochaeta sp. | reverse complement strand
CCTTCCCTATCCGATCCCCTACTCTGAGTATCCCGTAAGTGCAAAGCACCGCAACCTGGTACGCAAGAGTCAGTGCCACAGTGGTTGGGACTGGGGTCCTTGCATTCTCGCCATGGGTGTATATGAACCGATTGAGCTCTCATTCATCGATGAAGGTATCATCGAGGAATTGACCTGCGATACCATTGAGATGGGGAAAGACCAATGGGACGCTGTAGTGCGGGTAATCTACAACGCAAGACAGGAACAGAGCCTTGATTGCCGTCTTATGCTGGCTGGCTCAGAGCAAGAAGGGACGGTGCATATGAAGCAAGGGCTCAACAAGATAGAGTTCCGCCTTCAGTGCAAACAGGTGAAACGATGGTGGCCCCATGGAGAAGGAAAGGCAACGCTCTATCCTTTGCAACTGAGCGTTGGAAGCCAACAGACAGAAAAACGCATCGGGTTCAGGACCTTGCTTTTACGCACCGAAGCTGAACCAGATGGCGGCAAGCCCCTGGTATTCAACGTCAATGGACGTGATATCTTTGCAAAAGGTACCAACTGGATTCCTCTCGATGCCCTCCCCGGTCGGTTGACCCCCGATCGTTATGAGTATTTGTTGCAGTCCTGTGTTGATGCAAACATGAATATGATCCGCGTCTGGGGAGGTGGCCTCTACGAGAAAGATGTGTTCTATGACCTTTGCGATGAGAAGGGACTGCTTGTGTGGCAGGACTGCATGTTCAGCTGCTCAATGTACCCAACCAATGCTGAGTTCCTCGCCAGTGTGGAGGCAGAGCTCCGTTACCAGGTACCGCGGCTGAAGGATCATCCGAGCCTTGCCCTTTGGTGTGGGAACAATGAGGATCTGGGTGCCATCTCCTGGTACGAGGAGTCGAGAAAGAATCATATCCGCTATGTCATCGACTACGACCGACTCAATGAGGGTGTGGTAGGAAGGGTCATCAAGGAACTTGACCCGGGCAGGCAGTGGTGGCCTAGCAGCCCAAGTGCTGGAGAGAATGATTACTCGGACAACTGGCATGATGACAGCAAGGGCGACATGCACTTCTGGTCGGTCTGGCATGAAGGGAAAAGCTTTGAGGAGTACTACTCCATCAACCCACGGTTTGTGAGTGAGTTCGGCTTCCAGAGTTTTCCGCTCCTGGACACAGTGAAAAGCTACGCCACAGAAGAGATGTGGAATCTTACCAGCAAGGTGATGGAACATCACCAGAAAAATCCTCGCGGCAACTCCATCATCATGGAAAACTTTACCAGATACTACCGCTTCCCCTCTTCTTTCGCCCAAATGCTCTACCTCTCGCAGGTACAACAGGCCAAGGCGATGAAGATGGCGATCGAGTACTGGAGAACCACCATGCCTCACTGCATGGGAGCACTGTACTGGCAGCTGAATGACAACTGGCCTGTTGCCTCCTGGTCCTCCATCGACTACCACGGCAACTGGAAACTGCTTCACTATGCAGCAAAACGGTTCTACAGTCCCGCCCTCCCGATCGCCTACATGAAGGAAGACGGCATCGTAGAGGTCTACGTGGTAAATGACGGGCCAAAAGAGATCAAGGATGCAAAACTCTCGGTCAAGTTCTGTACCTATGAAGGCAAGAAGCTGAACAAGATGGAATACCATATGGACTGCAAGGCTAGAAGCAGCTCCCATATGTGCACCATCAACCTTCACAAGAAACGCAAGATTGATCGGGAGAACACCTTCATCTATCTGAAACTGAAAAGCGATGATCTTTACATCGAGAATCAACTGATGTTGGAGAAGCCGAAGCGGAGCAACCTGAAGAATCCTGGGATAAAGAGCGAGGTTTCAAAAACAGCTGGAGGATTCTCCGTTACTGTAAGCTGTACCTATCCTGCTTTCGAGGTCGCACTGGAAGCTGAAGGCATCAGTGGGGTATTCAGTGACAATCTGTTTGCAATCCGTCCTACCGCACAGAAAGTGGTCACCTTCAAGCCGAGAGAAGAAGTCAGCCTGGAAGATTTCAAGAAGCAACTGAAGATATATGATCTTTGGGGAAGCAGCCACTAAGGGCAATCAGCTTAGATTGCTCGATGGAAGTATCTCTCTTTGTATATGTTGAGAAATTTTCATGAGATGGAAATGCACAAATCAGGGGAGCCTCACGGCTCCCCCATTCATTGTTATGCCTGTTTGAACTTACTGGTTCTTCTTCCAGCTGTCCCAGGCTTTCTGTACTTCAGAGGCAACCTGCGCGGGAGTCTTGTCCCCAAGACCGATTTCCTGCAAACCGGTGTTGATGACATTGTAGACATCACTGTGCAAGACACCGTCGATAACCGGGGTAATCGGGGTGTATGCGGTATAGTAGGCGGCCCTCTTGGCAATGAACGGCTCAAGATTCTTCTCTTCCACGACCTTCTCGACATCGACATTGAGGTTGGAAGGGAAGGAAGCACCAGTGGTCAGGCGATACGTCTGTACATACACGCCCTGCAAGTACTTGATCAATCTCCAGGCAGCAGCTTCCTTGGCGGAACCAGCAGGAATATTGGCACTCATTCCCCAGCCAGTTCCTACAACACCACTATTGGAGTTCTTGATGACTTCGCCAGGAAGGTTGGGAATGACCATGAGCTCAAAATCGTTCTGCTGGGATTCCGGGCTGATCAGAGCCTTGCCGGTGGTGATATCAGTCTGGAAGGATGCAGTGGACCAGTCGCCATCAATGTAGAAGGCAGCTTTCCCGCTTGCGAAACTACCACGAGAGGAACCGTAGGGGCTGCTCAGGCTGTTTCTATTGATCATTCCAGAGCTATACATGTCATCGATCAACTCAAGGGACTTCACGAACCAATCATCAGTAAAGTCGATTTTACCGGCAACAAGCTGGTCATACCAGTCAACTCCACCGTAACGTCCAACGACCATGGAAAAGAGACAGCTCTGCATGACCCACGCATCCATGTTATCCATGGCAATCAGATCAATGCCTTTTGCCTTCAATGGCTTGACCATTGCTTTCATCTCGTCATAGCTCTTGGGAATATCAAAACCATTCTCACGGAGCACCTTTGCATTCACATAGAGCATGTGTGTGGTGGTGACACCATTGGGAAGTTCAGCAAGATATCCTGCGAACTGTGGAGCAATGGTTGCTGGATTGTAATCGTCAACCAGACCATCTTTCTCGAGGAACGGCATCAGGTCTTTCACGCTATGGGTAGTGTGAAGGCTGGTGGAACGACCACTGGGCCACATGTACAACACATCAGGCACCTGGCCACTCGCAACGTAGGCTTCGGTCTTCTGGTGGAAAGGCTCATTGAACAGATCCTCACGGACCAGCTTGATGTCTGGATTCTCTTCCTCAAACTTGTCCCATACCATCTTGATCTCATTGGCACTGTTTGGCTCGGACATGTCAATGTAGTTCAACACGGTAAGCTCTACTTGCCCAGATGCACTAGCATCTTCCTTGGTACCTTGAGCAAAAACTGATGTTACTACCATCAGCAGCGCAAGCGCCAATACGGAAATTTTCTTAAAACCAGTCATTTTTACCTCCTAATGACTTCTTCTTACATTCCTGCGGTTGGACTCCCCATCCGCTCGGTTCTTGTTTCACCACACCCTGTTGCAGGTGTGAAGCAATCCCTATCTTTTAGTTCATACTTTGTACAAACTAATACTGCCATCACAACCACCAGCTGTCAAACAGTTTCACCTGCTAGCCTTTCACAGCGCCGGCAGCAACACCCTTTGTAATCTCCTTGCGGAAGAACATATAGAAGAGCAACATCGGCATCAGTCCAATCACCAATGCAGCGAATTGTTTCCCGAAGTCACTGCTCAGAGCTCCTGCAAACTTCTGTACTCCTACCGGCAGGCTCTTGAGAGCATCACTACTGGTCAGGATATTGATCAACATAAACTCATTCCAAGTACCGGTGACTGTAAGGATAGCAACCGTCACTCCGACAGGGGCTGCCATCGGGACAATAATTGAGATGAATATCTTCATATAGGTCGCCCCATCGATACGTGCAGACTCAACCAAGGCAGTGGGAATGGACTTGATATACTCAGTGCCAAGATAGATGCCCATCGGCATTGCTATCCCGATATAGGGAATAAGGACACCAAGGCGGGAGTTGTACAATCCCACCCAGTTGATGATCAGGAAGAGCGGGACCATGATTGACTGGAGGGTTAACAGCAATCCAATGACAAAGGAGCCATGGATATACTTGGTAGCCTTATGGGGAATCTTTGCGAATGCAAAGCCTGCCATGAAGGAAAACACCAGTGTTGCCACCGTGGTAATACCTGTGTAGATGATACTGTTGAGTATCAGAGTGGGGAATTTTCCCCTGACCCAGGCATCCTGATAGTTGATCAGGACCCAATCCTGCGGTATACCCAGCTTATTCAACTGGAACTCAGTAGTGGTCTTGAAGGAGTTCATCACAAGCCATAGCAGAGGATAGATAGCCATGACCGTAAAGAAAATCATGACAGCATAGATCAACCCAAGATTGATTTTTGCCCGGGTTGAGCGGGTATCTTTCACATCACGCATGGTTACTCCCTCCCCCCGAACTTTTTCTCAACCCACTTGGTCAGGCCGATAAGCATGAAACTGATCACGACCATCACCGTGCTGATTGCATTGGCCAGAGGGTATCGCGGGGCTCCCTTGAAGGCCTTGTCGAACATGTAGATGGAGAGCACACTGGTGCGGTTTGCCGGTCCACCGGCAGTCATAACATAAATGAGGTCAAAACTCTTCAACGACCCACTGATAGCGAGAATCGCTGTGGTAACCAGCACCCCTGAGAGGGCAGGAAGAATGACGTAGCGAAGCGTTTGCCCCTCGGTTGCACCATCGATTCGGGCTGCTTCAATGACGGCACTGTCAATTTTCTGCAGATTGGCAATGAAAATGATCAAATACATGCCGGTATACATCCAGAGGATTACAAAGAGAACAGGCAGCATTGGGTGATTGCTTATCCCATACTCATACTGTGGATTAAATAACCGCACCAGTTCAGGGAATGCACCGTAGGGGGCAAAGAATGATTTCCAGAGAATACCGATGACAACGGTTGATATGACGGTGGGAAGATAGATCATGGTCTGGAAGAAATCTGCAAACTTCACAATTCCTCGGTACAGCACGTAGGCTAAAAAGAATCCGAGGGGTATCTGTCCAAACACAGATACAAAGACAATCCACATGTTGTTCTTCAATGCCAGGTAGAAATACTCATCAGCGAAGAGATTCTGATACCACTTGAAGCCGACCAGATGTACCGGCTTGCCACCAAAGAGTTTTCCTCCACTATAATCGCTTACACTGAGATAGATCGAAAAGAGAGTCGGGAATGCCATGACCGATATATAGATGAGAAAGCCGGGAAGCACCAAGGTCCAATAAGCCCTTTTCTGCTCTCGCTTCGCATCTGCCAGCGTATGCGTTTTAGGCATGCGTAACCTCCAACCTGGGTTTTTTATACGTTTTCTTCATAGGATATGCTTGATCGATTACATCCTCCCAATCGAAATGGGTACGACTTTCAATTTCAGAGAGCTCAGGAACTGCAAACAATTTCTGCAAGAACATGGTCGCTGCTCCCTTTGCTACCACAAACTCATCCTTGGTATCGAAGAGCAACTTGCATCCAATCTTGTCCATGACAGCAAGGAATTGCGGACACTCCCCCTGGAGGAACTCCCTGATCCTTCCTTCATCACTGAACGGTTTCCCATGGACAAAGAACACACGGGGATCCAGTACGGAAAGGATGGGAACGAGGGATCCGAACAGATCTTTCATGAATGTCTTCCATGCGTTTTCGTCAGAGACAGACTTGATCAGCAGCTCTTCCGGCAAACCAGTCTGTCCCTTGTTATGCTCCCTCCAACTCAGCGTGCAGATTTCACCGCTGCTGTGATGGGAGCCATGATATACTTTTCCCCCAATGGAGAGCCCGATACCAACACCGATACCTGCACGGTCCCCAAACTGGTAATTCCCTTCATGGTAGTCTGCAATCATGCACATGAAATCACCCAGATTCACATTCCTGTTGATCGTCATCTCCAACCAAGCCGTGCAGTTGGCATCATTCTCCACAAAGACCATTACGTCATAGCGTTTTGCAAAGAAATCATAGAAATCATAGTCCTTGAGACCAAAGGGTTCTGCATACATGATGATGCCATCTTCTGCATTCACAATACCGGGGATTCCAGCAATGACGGCAAGCAATGGGATGGAGAGCTTCTCTATCTCTGTCAGCACCAGGTCCATCAGGAAGATAAGGATCTCATCAAATCCAACTTCCGGTAGTTTCCCTTTGCTCTGGTAAAGCAATCCACCGGTTATATCCATGATGACCGCCCTATAGTGCGAAGGCTGGATATCGAAACCGACCACACAGCCAAAGCGTTCATTCAGCCTCAGGCGGATCGGCTTCCGTCCCCCCCTGCTTACGCCACTTCCCTCTTCCCCCTCATAGACCACCTCATCATCAATGAGTGCACTGATGATATTGGTAACGGTGGAACGATAGAGGTTCAGTTCCCTGGCAATATCGACCCTGCTGATACCGGGGCTTTTCCAGATCAGCTGTGCAACCAAGGAAGTATTTGCATTTTTCTGAAAATTGTTGTTGTTGATTCTCATGCCGGTTCTGTATACTCCAGGTACATGCGTATAAATTTGTTTGTTCGCTCTCTGTACAAACTAAGCGTAACACCACCCCTTCCAGCTGTCAAGCACTATTTCAACGAGTTTGTACAACCCTTGTACTTGACTTCAGCTTGCAGTCGTGGTAGGACAAGACCATGACCAAAACAAATACAGTAAAAGCAAGTGAAATCTTGTTTCCCCTTCCTCGAACCGTTGAAGATACAGAAGGATTCTTTCGCTTCCACGATGGGATTACCATCGCAGTCGATCCAGCGTTTACATCCCTCATCGAGACTGCCCCTGCACTCCTGCAGGTACAACGAGGCGGAGAAGACATCCTGGTAAAGCGACAAGAGGGCTTTCCAAGGGAAGGATACAGCCTTGCCATCGGCAAGAAGCAGGTAGTTATCAAGGCAAGCGATGAGGAAGGGGCATTCCGTGGGATCTCTACCCTAAGGAACCTTACCTATACCTCCGACCATAGGCTCCCCTGCTGCTTTATTGAGGACGCCCCTTCCTTTACCTGGAGGGGGTTCATGATTGACTGCAGCAGGCACTACTTCAGCCCTGCATTCCTCAAGAAACTGATCGATGCGGCCTCACTGTATCATCTCAACCGTTTCCATTGGCACTTGAGCGACGACCAAGGTTGGAGAATTCCCTTGGAAGGTTGGCCGCAATTGGAGGAGGTGGCAAGCAAGAGAACACTCCTGCAATACACGGACGGACGAACATACGGGCGGCTTTACACCAAAGAGGAGATACTGGAGGTCCAAGCCTACGCCCATGCCCGCCATATGATCGTGGTACCGGAGATTGAGACCCCAGGGCATGTCTCCTCCCTCCTTGCAGCATATCCCCATTTTGGCTGCACTGGAGGACCGTATGAAGTACAAGATCACTGGGGAATATTTGACGAAGTACTCTGTGCAGGAAACGACCAGGTGCTGGAGTTCCTCGAAGATGCCATTACCCAGATAGCTGCTCTGTTCAGCGATCCCTATATCCACATAGGTGGGGATGAGTGTCCTCACACTGCCTGGGAATCCTGCCCCAAATGCCAGAAGAGAATGCAAGAAGAGGGATTATCCAAGGAAAAGGAACTCCAGAGTTGGATGACCAGTAAAATATGTGCAATGGTAAACAAAGCAGGCAAACGTCCTATCGGCTGGGATGAGGTCCTTGAGGGTACCGAGTCCCTTGGTCTTCCCAAGGATTTGATCGTGATGTCCTGGAGAGGTGTTGCCGGAGGTATTGAAGCAAGTGAGCGAGGACATGAGGTGATCATGTGCCCCAATACCGATGGATGTTATTTTGATTATCAACATACTGATGATGAGGAGGAAATGGGGAATTTGGGTGTAAGCAGCATCACCCAGGTAGCCCAATTCG
>NZ_JBFXGH010000103.1:0-8099 GCF_050178175.1 Sphaerochaeta sp. | reverse complement strand
TCTCTATTGTTCCATGTTACACCCCTTAGACGTATACAGGACTCATTAGCTTCCTCCTAATAAAGACAAAGCCTTGGCTCAATAACCAAGGCTCTGTTATGAAAGTCTCTGAACTCTTCCTTTTTTTTACTACGTATGTTTTGAGTGTGCTTGCTTACCAAAATCACCGAGTGCAAAGGAAGATATGGCTCTCCTGGGTATGTCTTGACGTAGATCCAGATGTATGTCTGAGGTAGGAGAGTAGGATAGAAAAAAAAGATACCAGCTTATTTGCTAGTATCTTCTTTCTTTGTAGTGGATTGTTTTTGTTTTACGCCAAAGAGGTCTCGAACCTCTGACCTACTGCTTAGAAGGCAGTTGCTCTATCCAACTGAGCTATTGGCGCATCGCTTACAGGTCTTACGTCCCTGAAACGAGCAAACAGTAACGCAAAAATAAAAAAAGGTAAAGATGGTTGGAAAAATTGTTTAATGCGTGAAATATAATCGTGTTCCATTGTATTTTGACTTGCCTAATGGGGAAATTCTATGTATACTTACTAATACCTAGTTAAAGACTAGGAAATAAACATACGATACATAGGAGGTATTTCATGTTTAAGCAAGTTGAACTTTCCTACGGTTTTGATGCGTTGGAACCGCATATCGATGAATTAACCATGGTGACCCACTACACGAAACACCATGCTGGATATACAAAGAATCTCAATGCTGCGGTAGAGAAGGATCCAAGCCTGAAAGATCGCTCCATTGAAAACATACTCAAAAACCTCGATTCTATCTCAGACGAGAAGCTCAGAACCGCTGTGAGAAATAATGGGGGAGGGTATGCAAACCATAATCTCTATTTTTCAATTCTCAGTCCATCAGCCGCTCATGCACCTAAAGGCTCATTACTCGATAGAATCAAGAAAGATTTCGGAAGCCTTGATGCCTTGAAAGACACACTGAACAGTCAGGCAGCAGGAAGATTTGGTTCCGGCTGGGCATTCCTTGTTGCACATTCTGACGGATCACTGGCAGTGGTAAATACCCCGAACCAGGATACACCCTTGATGGACAAGAAGGGTGGGGTACCCATTCTTGGTATCGATGTTTGGGAGCATGCATACTACTTGAAATACAAGAACCTTAGGGCAGACTACCTGAACGCTATTTGGAATGTTCTTGATTGGGCAAAGGTAGAAGAAGACTATCTGAAACTCCTTTCATAGACGTATTGTACTCTTCACGACCCCCCTGGTTCAGGGGGGTCGTTTTGCAAAGGTCTCTGTCTCCATAAAGCTTTACAGATATACAAAAACTAAATAATGAATAATTGACATCGGTAAAATACAAAAAGAGAGCGGAACAATGCAAATACATTAGTCTATCAGTACTTGATTATCGAATAGTAATTCAGTAGAATATAGCCATGATACAGAACAAGGACAAGGAGACCTATATGGATAACCACGATATACAGAAAAGACAAAGCATTGAGTACATGATCAAGAACTCGGACATGTTCCTGGACGCAGACTATGAACGTCTCGCTTCACACATTGAGGGACACCGCTACTTCCTTGGAAAGAACCTTTCCATGCCAATTACCTGGGATGAGGCAACCTACTCCTGGATGAGTAATATCTACCAGCCGATCAGCCAAGTAATGGAAAACTGGGCAACCCAGCTGAGTTTCCCCGGTAGAAGGAAAGCAGACCTGTTCTTTGAGATTTGTGACCATCAGTACTTCCTGAGCTTGCAAAAGCAGAAGGAAGTGGATGTATACAATGCTACACTGGACTACGACGTACAGTTTGGCAAGACCATCGGAAGGATCATTGCAAAGATTCTCTCTTCCAACAATGCGGCATAAAAGCCAGAAGCAAAATACATAGGGCATGCGGTCTAACGGCTGTGTGCCTTTTTTCATGTCATTGTTGATCGACCAAACCTATACACATACCACAACATCCCTTTGATATGTTTACCGTTTGGGTATGTGACACTTGCTGTAAGAGAATGGCTTGAACCGAAAGCAGAAAACCAAATACGAACTTTAAAATTCAATTTCGTCCTGGCTCTTAGCCAAATGTTCAAAATAACCCCATCAATTGGGAACTATCGACCTCTGTGCTCTATGCAGGACACGATACCTTGGCCTCCAGGGAAACCGTCTATTCCTTTCATCAGTGCACATGAGGCAGCACTCACCGTCTATGAAGAAGGGGAGCATTGGTTTCATACTCCTGAGCAATTGGAGTTTCTTGATCAATGGATTATGAAGCAACTGTAAGGAATATATTGTGTTTATCTATTCTACATGCTGAAACAAATTGAAGCAATTTATTCTGTGTGAATATGGTTAGTGAAGACTGCTCTCTGAGTTGGTCTCAGTGCATAAAAAAGGACGAACTGAGAAGCTCAATCCGTCCAATTTTGATCGGGGCGAAAGGACTCGAACCTTCGATATCCTGCTCCCAAAGCAGGTGCCCTAGCCACTGGGCTACGCCCCGAAACTTTTTGGAGTATACGCACTTGAGCTTGGAAGCGTCAAGGGGGTAGGATACAGAAATATGGATAAGAATACATACGCAAGCTTGATATATGAACGTTTGGACACGCTCCTACCAAAAGATATTCAGTTTCTGGAGCAGCGTGACCCCTTCAGATTCCTTATCAGTGTCATCCTTTCGGCCCAGACAACAGACCGGACAGTCAACGCAGTAGTGCGAACCTTATTTGCTGTGTATCCCGACGCCCCCTCCCTTGCCAAGGCAAAGAGGGAGGATGTGGAAGAGATCATCTTTCCTACCGGTTTCTATCGAAACAAGGCAAAGAATATCATTGCCTGTGCACAGGCCCTTGGAGATGGCGGGCTTCCCGAGACCATGGAAGAGTTGGTCAAGCTTCCTGGAGTGGGAAGAAAGACAGCCAGCTGTGTGCTGGGTGATATCTATGGAAAGCCGGCCATTATTGTCGACACCCATTTTGGAAGGGTCGTGAACCGGCTTGGGTTGGTTTCAACGAAAGACCCGGAGAAAATTGAGAGGGAAGTGGCTTCACTCCTGGAGCCACGCTTTCATTATCGCTTTTCCATGACAGCCAACCTGTTTGGGAGAACAACCTGTCATGCAAAGAAACCAAGTTGTGAGGATTGTCCGTTCAGTGATGTCTGCCCGAGTCGAGATGCTTTTCTGAAGAAACATTCCAAGTGATGAGTTCTCCATCTCTCTGGATTGTGAGAATGGCTAGTGATACATCCCTGATCATGATCGGTTCAACAGGGAAGGCTGTATCTATTTCACCAAGATAGATACCATCATAGGGGAAATTTGTTCCCAGCTGTTCGCGAATCTTTGTAAACGGTGTGTCTGGAATGGGAAGATACAGGTGTCCATATTGGTAGGATGCTGCGCCGAGTGTAGAGAGAGGAAGATGTGGGCAATCGACAAAAGGTAGGGCCTCCTGCTTGTCAGCCGGGCCAAGAATGATGCATGCTTCCAGTGCAAGCAAACTGGGGTTTCCATGCTGTTTGTATAAACTGTCCCTGAATAGTTTCAGGTTTCTTCTCAGCTCCTTGCCAAATCGAAGGATGTAATAGTTCTCCATGGGTGTAGCATACTGAAGGAGATAGGCCTCAGCAAGGGAAAAAACAGAAAAGATGATGCCTTTGTCTTTACACAAAAGCTGTTATCTGGTAATTTGGCTAAGGTTGAAGTCTATTTGTACGACACCCTTGTACTACTGCTCACGGGCAAGGGCTTGCCTGGACAAGGTGATGCGTGATTTCGACAGGCCCTGGTTCGGCCAACGAATGAATTATTAAGGATAAGGTGGATATAGCTATGGCTCGTAGATGTGAGATTTGCGGAAAAGGAACGGTTGCAGGAAATAGTGTTCCGAGAAAAGGACAAGCCAAGAAGCATGGCGGTGTTGGTCAACACATTGGTGTTACCACAAAGCGCGTATTCCGCCCAAACATCGTGTCTGTGAAAACTTTGGTCAATGGAACTCCCCGTACCATTAAGGTTTGCACACGTTGCTTGCGGAGCGGTAAGGTCGAGAAGCTCGTATAATCATACGTACGTCATCTCGATTACCAGAAGAGCCCAACATTGGGCTCTTTTTGTATAATTTTGCAAGATATATTTTCAGTGCTTTGTTCACTATGTTGAATTTTTCTCGGAGGTGGTGGTAATGAACGACATACGGGTACACGCAGTAGAAAGCAGCAATCTAGTTTCACAGGATGGTTTGGAAAAGCTCATCCGAATTCTTCGCACCTCCGGAGAAACACACCAAGTAGTGGTGCTTGCCCCATTCACTGATGAAAACCTTGAACTCACCAACCTCTTGCACCTGGCTATGCAACGTGATGAGAGGCTCTGGTCCATGCAGGAACAACGTTTCACCCGTTGGACAACCTTGGTGGAAGACCTGCTTGCAGTGCCTGCTGGTAGCAAGGTTCTTGGCAGGATCAAGCAAGGATTTGCAGACCTGGAAGATATCCTTCGTTCTATATGGTTGGTCCAGGAGATCAGTGAAGGGGTTGAGCGCTATACAAGCACACTCTGTGACAGTTGGGTTGCTGACCTTGCCTGCCATTGGGCCAATTTGCATAATCTTCCAGCCGATCTCCTCAGTTATGCCGATTCCCTGAAGAAGCAGAGTGTTGATGAATCGGCCCTGTTTATCTATGGAGCGGTAAAGGATGGCCAAAGCGAATACGCTGCAGCATCCCTTGCTGCGCAGCTAGAGGCGGTTGGGGTAACGTTCTGGAACAATAGTTCCTTGCTTCACAATGCTGACCACAGGGAAGTCCCTTCTGCACTGGTCATCCGCTCCCTTTCCTATGCAGAGGCAACGGAGCTTAGCTTCTTCGGTGCTCCCATTATTCACTCCCATGCACTTGTCCCTGCCATTGCTGCCTCCCTGGATGTGCAGCTCCGCTGTTGGAAAGACGAGGAAGACCCAGGGACCGTTATCAGCAAGCATGGAGACCAGAAGGAACCAAATAGGGTGAAGGGATTTTCCATTATCCATGATATTGCCCTTATAAATGTGGAAGGAGCTGGAATGAGTGGTGTCATTGGCATCGCAAGCCGGCTCTTTTCAGCCATGAGAAAGGCTTCCATATCAGTTGTCCTTATCAGTCAGGCTTCCAGTGAGTACTCCATTTGTTTTGCTGTCCCTGAGAGGGAGGCAGAGCGCGCCTGCGCCACTGCAAGGAAGGAGTTCGCTCCCGAGCTTGAGGCTGCCTCCATTCAGAGTATTGAGGCCGAAACCGGGCTTGCTGTCCTAGCCGCTGTTGGTGAGCAAATGACCGGCCAGGCAGGAGTAGCCGGCAAGTTTTTCTCTTCCTTGGGCAAGGCAGGGGTAAATGTCATTGCCATTGCACAGGGTTCGAGTGAGACAAACATCAGTGCAGTTATCAAGGGAAGTGACAGCAAGAAGGCCTTACGGGCACTGCATGCAAGGTTCTTCCTTTCCAAGCGGGCAATTTCTGTTGGATTGCTTGGCCCAGGGAATATTGGGGGTACGTTGCTGCAGCAGATTGCAAAGGAGACCACCAGACTGAAAGAACAGTTTGGGCTCGATATTCATATTCGTGGTATTGCCAACTCACGAAAAATGTTGCTTGACCAGGATGGTATCGATCCAGGAGACTGGAAGGAACGCTTTGAAAAGGAAGCTGTTGAACTCGACGAGGATCTCTTTACCCGACACATTGGTGCCACCTATTTTCCGCACTCCCTGATCATAGACTGTACGACCAGCAGCAAGCTTGCTGAGCAGTATGTTTCATGGCTGGAGTCAGGGATCCATGTCATTACCCCGAACAAGAAGGCAGGGACTGCTCCCATGGAGTACTATCAGCGTTTGCTGGAGACTTCCATGCGTACTGGAAAGCGTTTCCTTTATGAGACCACTGTTGGTGCAGGGCTCCCCATTATCTGGACCCTGAAAGACCTGGTCCAGACAGGGGACACCGTACACCGCATTGAGGGGATAGTCAGCGGCACGCTTGCCTGGCTCTTCTCCAGCTATGATGGTAGTGTTCCCTTCAGTTCACTGGTGAGACAGGCAAAGGAGATGGGCTATACCGAGCCTGATCCACGAGATGATCTTTCAGGCATGGATGTAGGCAGAAAGACGGTCATCCTGGCAAGGGAGTTGGGGCATTCCCTGGAAGTGGAAGATATTCCCATCCAGAGTCTGGTTCCTGAGTCTCTCGATGGTTGCTCCCCGAGTGAGTTTATGGAAAGATTGGAAGCAATCGATCCTATTATTGAAAAAGCATACAAAGATGCTGCAGCGAAGGGAGAGAAACTCCGCTATGTCGGGATTGTTGATGAAGAAGGCAACTGTAGTGCTTCCTTGAGGAGCTATGCGAGTGACCATCCTTTTGCCCAGGCAAGCGGTACTGATAATGTAATCTGTTTTACCACCGACCGATACTTGAGCCAACCTCTGGTGATCAAGGGACCGGGAGCAGGAAGGGAAGTTACCGCCGGTGGTGTATTCTCTGATATTCTTCGATTGGCAGCCTATCTTGGGGCCAGAATCTAGGAGGACGTAACGATGAAGTTTGTATCAACAAGGAAGAAAGCTCCCAAGGTGAGTGCCAGCGAGGCAATTCTGCAAGGGCTTGCCCCTGATGGCGGCTTGTATGTGCCTGAGTCATTTCCCTCCCTTTCCCATCTGAATGTGCATGAGATCTCATCATACCCGGAACTGGCATATGAAGTGCTTGCTCCCTTCTTTGAGGACGACCCTCTGAAAGAGGATCTGGCTCAGATATGCATGGATGCTTTCAATTTTCCGGTCCCCTTGGTTCCCCTCAGGGGCGAAGAGATGGTCCTCGAGCTCTATCATGGACCGACTGCTGCATTCAAGGACTTCGGTGCACGATTCCTTGCTGCGAGCATGGAGAAGATCCTGGAGAAGCAACACAGGAAACTCACTATTCTGGTTGCAACCAGTGGTGATACCGGTGGGGCAGTGGCAGCCGCTTTTGCAGGGCGAAAGGGTATTGATGTAAAGGTGCTCTTCCCCAAGGGAAGGGTGAGCAAGCGCCAGCAGACCCAGCTGACCTGTTGGGGTGGTAATATTGAGGCCTATGAGGTCGATGGCAATTTCGATGACTGTCAGAAAATGGTCAAGGATGCGTTCATGGACCAGGAGATTGCCACCAAGTGGGGACTGAGCAGTGCAAACAGTATTAACCTGGGAAGACTGCTTCCCCAGAGTGTGTACTATGTCTATGCATCCCACCTCTACTACCAGGCTACTGGGAAGAAACCAACCTTCATCATCCCAAGCGGGAATGTGGGCAACAGTTGTGGTGCCTACTGGGCTCTAAGTATGGGAGCGCCCATTGAAAGGATTGTACTTTCAGTAAATGCGAACAAGACAATCCCTGACTATCTCTTCTCCGGCAACTATGAGAAGCGTCCCTCTGTAGCTACCTTGGCCAATGCCATGGATGTTGGGGCACCCAGCAATATGGAGCGTCTCTTCGATCTTTATCCAGATATCGATACCATGCGAAAGATGGTAAGTGCTTGGTCTGTGGATGATGAGACTATCAGGAAGACGATCAAGGAAGTGTATGATGAGTCAGGGTATATTATGTGCCCCCATACAGCTACCGGAGAGCGAGTAAGAAGAGACCAATTCAGTGGAAAACCCACCATTGTCATTTCTACTGCCCACCCTGCAAAGTTTGAGCAGGTAGTAGAACCACTGCTAAATACCGAGGTACCCATTCCAGAGAACCTCAAGCAATTGCTTGATAAGAAGACTTCCTTCAAGCAGGTAGGGAAGGAGTATCAAGAGTTGTTTGAGTAGGGTGATTAAGTACCAATAGCAAAATTAATGACAGTGAATACATAATAGGACCCACCAGTTGGTGGGTCTATGGACAAACATGCAATTTATTCCTCACTCTCTGGTGGTGGATTACCATCAAATATTTTTACTGCAAGATCGAAATCAAGCGAATATTCATCTCCATCATATTCACTAGTTTCTGTGCTACGATCATACACTGTTCCTGTTATCGTACCCTTTACATATCCTAACTCATTGCCTTTGTCTGTAAAGGTAATTCCA
>NZ_JBFXGH010000102.1:0-8118 GCF_050178175.1 Sphaerochaeta sp. | reverse complement strand
CATGCAGGGCTTTCAACCCCTCCAGTGCTGTTTGCAGCTGGTCACTCTCCACCTCACAGGTGATGTATTGACCAGGAAAGTCCATATCCAAAAAGGCTTTCTCCATCATATATTGGGTGGGGTTTCCCACCACCGGGTTGCCAATGCAGAAAAACAGTGAAGGGAGCGGTCCCTTCATCAGTGCATGTAGTGTATCCATTGCAATCTCCTCCTCTGTATCGTAGTACAGCTTTACCTTTCTGTCTAATGCTTATACCCAATACCCATTGTATACTCATGTCTGGTAACTATTCGTTCATAGTCTTATATTGGTACCCAAGAGAAAATATACATGGAAATAGACGAGCAACGATATACAGAACAGACAGCACTCCTTGATTATACACATCCCACTATCGCAGCACTCATCAAACAGCAGGGCTGGCTTACCCTTCCTATTCTCGGTAGTCGTATTGCCGCAGTGTATACCTTTGTGCGTGATGCCATCCCCTTTGGGTATGGTGAACACTTTGCTGTGCCTGCTTCACAGGTGCTTGCCCAAGGTATGGGAAACTGCCTTACAAAGACCACGCTCCTGATGGCACTGCTTCGTGCAGTGGGAGTCCCTTGCCGGCTGAAGGCAGCCATGATCAGCAAGGTCATTCACCGTGGATTACTTGGTGAGGTCTCTTTCCTTTTCAGTCCACGACATCTGCACCATACGTGGGTAGAATTATATTACCAAGACCAGTGGATTGAGGTCGGAGGACATATTG
Organism: Sphaerochaeta sp.; assembly: GCF_050178175.1. Lineage (GTDB taxonomy): Bacteria > Spirochaetota > Spirochaetia > Sphaerochaetales > Sphaerochaetaceae > Sphaerochaeta. The sequence continues at coordinate 7,363 of NZ_JBFXGH010000102.1, read as the reverse complement.
TTGACCGCCCCTATCTGGAAAAGCTCCAACAGAAGTTTGCCAACTTCATCGGAAGCTTTTATGGCTACGGGATAGCCGTGACCCACTTCCGGAACCCCCCGATCAGTTGGGAGGAAGAGGAGACAGAGATCCAGAGCAAGGCAATCAGGGAGAGCCTGCACACCTTCAATGACCCAGATTCCTTTTTCAGCACCTATCCTGAAGCAGAGCAAAGAACACACTGCCTGACCTACAAACTGATACTCCGGCCAAAGCTCAACCGTTCGATCAGGAAACTGAGAAACAGCTGAACCGTCTCTACCTGGGCTCTTCCTTCTCCCCCAATGTAGGTACGAAGTGTTTAAGAAATCCAGCTTTCTTGGACCGGTACTTTACATAAAAATAGCCGGCAATACTGAAGGCAAGTGCCCCAATAAAATTAACGATTAAGTCTTCCATGGTGTCGAAGAGCCCAATATCCAGATACCCACCTACCCCCAATGGCTTTCCATTGACCACAACCTCTTCGATACCGCTTAAGGTGATAACCCTCTGGCTGTTTGTCTGGTCCAGGGAGACGGAGCGAATGGTGGTAAGAACGGTATCCTTTTGCATGTCCAAGCGAAAGACCACATCCATGAAGAACTCAAAGAACTCCCAGATTACTCCGATGGTCATGGAGAAGCAGAAAGCAACAATGGAAACGAAAAGGGGAGAGAGCCGGATGGAGAACCGTTCATTCTGGTTGAGTATATCCACCAGGGAAAACCCGATTGCTGCGGCTAAGAATCCGTTGAAGGTGTGCAGTAGCGTATCCCAGAAGGGGAAGGTCACATAGTAGGAGCGCATCTCCCCGAGTATCTCGGCTGCAAAAATGAAGAAGAGGATGATGTTCTCCAAGGTGTCCGGTATGTCGATACGGGTATTGGTTTCTATCAGGGAAGGAATAGCAAACAGAATAAGGGTAAGCACACAAAGGAAAACATTCTCATAATTGCGATTGAAGAGCTGGGCGACCAGTACCAAGACAACAATGAAACGTAGGACAAAGTGCACGATGCGCGTACTATCTTTCTCCCTCAAGGCCTGGCGGAATGATTTCTTCTCTGGGGTTTTCCACTTCTTCATGCCTAGCATTGTGAGGGGAGAAAGCATGCCGGTCAATAGTGTTTTGCGCTTCTTGGCTGGAAGCACCTTACTAATCTTTCAGGGTGGTTTTCCAATACAAAGCTATACATTTTCAGCATTTTGGCAACTAATCGTTTTTCTAATCTATATTTACTTTCACCCCTGTACATGGTATGGTCTAAGAGTTTAAGAAATCACTCTAACAACAGGTTACTATGCACACCTTCGTACCGTTCACCCAAGTATGCTTGTTGGCAGAGCAATTCTTGCACAAGAGAGAATTTCGTCGGGAAAGCGAGATTGTCTCACAAATTTTTGCATAGGAAAATGGGGACCCAGGTATGGAAGAAACGTTGTACGAGGACGAAGGAATCAGCATAAGTGAGCTTATTGGCATTGTATTGAAGCATGTTAAACTGCTTCTGATTGTATTTGGCATCATCGTCCTTGCCTGTGTGGGATATATCTTGATGAATGATCCCACCTATACCGCAACAACCACGGTAAGCGTGGAGTCGATCAAGAACCTCACTGCCTGGAATACTTCCAGAGGTGATATCAGGAACATAACTACTGAACTGCAGTTTCTCAAGCGTGATGAAACAGTACGTAGTGCCTTGGAAAGACTGAACCTTGCCTCCTACCAGAGGAAGGATGGCTCCACCTATGAAGACCTGCTCACTGACAAGAAGAAATTCAAAGGTCTGCAGGAAGCAATCACCACCAGTGAGATAAAGGACACCAATTCCCTCTCCATCTCTCTTGAACACTCCAACCCAGTATTTGCCCAAGATTTTCTGAATGCTCTTACCAGTGAATTTTCTGCATCCCTCCTTGCCTTTGCAAATACTGACCTTACCTTGCAGCATGATGCTTTGGATAGGCAGTTGGAAGAGAGTACTACTCTTCTTGAATCAAGCAAGGCAGCATTAGCTGCTTTCCAGGAAGAGACGGACATTCTCTCTTTGGAAGCAAATAAATCGGCATATCAGCGAATTCTCTCCCTTATTCAGCTCCAGCTTGGTGAGGTTGCTGAAATTGCTCCTGAAACATCTTTGGAGGGAACTCTCCAATCTCTTGGGGTACAGGATAAGCAAACCCTTCTTTTGACCTCTCAGTATTCAGATGCTTATAGACAATATCTATATGATGAAATCGCTCGATTGCTGGTACAATCAAATACACCTGAAGAGACTATAGTACGTAATCCGGAACTGGAACTTGCACTCACGGACTTGGAAGCCCAATTCTCTGAGCTTTTCCTCTCTCAAGGGTTAGATGAACTTGATGCTCTAGAGAAAACTCGTATCATCACATCGAGTGTGAAATATACCATTCTCAGCAGTCTGGAGAGTGAGTACCTGAACAAACTGAAAACGGTGACCGACCTCCAGCTCGAATACTCAGAACTCCGTAATGAGGTTTCCAGGGAGACCAGTACTTCCGTAAGTTTAACTTCCCAGATACGCTCCCTCGACTCATTCCTTGCCTCAGAGCGTACTGCCATACAGGTAGTGGAACCAGTGAAGCTGGTGAATGAGGATGGGGAATCCAACAACCTCCTTATCCTGGCAGTGGGTGTACTGCTGGGAGCAGCACTTGCTCTGCTCGCAACCCTGCTTGCGGAATACCTCTCTGACACGATTGATGACGAACAGTCCCTCACCAGGATTCTGGGCAAGGAGGGAAAGCTGCTTATCACCATCCCCCCGGGAAGCAAGGATATCAATACCGAGATGGAAATTCTCGAACATCCTGATTCGGCTGCAGGAAGCGCATACACTCACCTTGCAGGTATTATGATGTATACCCCGAATACCAATGTGTTTACCCTGGGAAGCTTGAGTTATGGGGAAGGCACTTCCTATACCACACTCAATACAGCACTCTCCATGGTGAAGAGCGGAAAGAAGGTTCTTGTCATTGGTACTGCGAATGAGGGAATGAACTACCAACGCCTCTACGCAAAGATTACCAACCATGTGGAAATCGCTTCAGCGGCCCACCTCAAAACTTTCTCCCTCGATAAGCCGTGTAAACCTGCTGGGGAAGACCCTGAACTTACCATTGCATCAATGGATGCAAGCCCAAAGGAGTTGGGACAGATCCTCAACAGCCCACAGTTTGTTGAGTACCTTGGCAGTGTTTCCGCTGTCTTTGATGTGGTACTTATCGACGGACCAACCTTCCGCTCTGCCTCGAATCTGCTTGCAGTTTCTAGAGCCACCAATGGATTGATCCTGAACATCCGTAGCTTTGTAGGGTCGCGTAAGATGCTCAAGGCACTGCTTCACACCTTTGGACTCTGCGACCTGCCTCTCTCTGGTGTTGTCCTGAACAATATTGCAGGGAAACCCTCCTATCAGGAGCGACAAGCTATCAAGGCACACGACAAGGCCCTGACTGCACTCATGTCCGGTAATGGGAGTGGTCGAGAAGTCAAGCTGTTGACGAAAGCTTCATCCCGTTAAAGATACACTGTCCCTCCTCAGGAGAGGAGGGAACAGGAGAGCGTGCATGAAATACAGACTGTTGATGCAGGAACCCGAGAACACACTTCCCTCTACTCCCTTGCTGCTACAGGTGTTGCTTCCCTCCTATCTATTGCTACTGTTGCTTGATATTATTTTCACTATCCCCAATATAGCGATCATCTCTTTCATGCTCGCTTCCCTGTGTACCATCATTACTATGGTAACCCAACGGAAAGCCATGGAATTGGTTGACTATCTTATGGGTGGTATGTTGGTACTTCTCCTGATCTATGGAAAGGTCACCCAAGGACAAGGGGTATCCCTCCTGAGTGGATTGGGTTACTCACTGGCAGGCTTCAGTATCGGCATACTGCTTGTATACTCCAGCTGGTCCAAGAAAACCTTCCGGATTTTCTTCATCATCACCTCGGTGCTACTTGCCGTCGCAGTCTGTACGACCACGATAGACCTACCCACTTTGAGAGGCATCAAAAAGGCTCCCCTTACATACATAGCAAGCATCATGTTCCTGGGAGAGGGGTTGCTCTATATCTCGGACTTCTACAACAAACGATACCGACCAGCCATCTGGCCGGCCATTGTTTCAGTGGTACTCTCCTTCTGTGCCAGAGGACGGGCTGCGATCATCATATCAATGTTGTTTTTGGTGGTAATCATCATTATCAACATTCGCTTCATTGCCTATTACTATGTCGATTCTGGAACCCACTGGCTGAAGTACTATCGTCTCCCACTTCTGCTTGCCTTGATCATGATCATCATAGCACTGGTTCTCCTTGTTCCCCACCTCTATCGCTACTCCCAGTTTGGAAAATTGGGGTTTACCAATACAGGAAGACTCAGTGCAGCAACAAGGTTCCTGAATGAACTGACACCCAGGAAACTGCTTACAGGGTTCACCCCGTCCTTCCTGGCACGCAAAGGCCTTCCAAACTCATACCTATGGATGATTGCAGCATTCGGGATCTTCGCTGCAATTCCCTTCCTGGCAATCCTCTTCAGCCTCTACCGCCTGCTGCCTACCTCAATGCTGCTTTTCAGCCTTATGGTCATCCTCTCTGTGTACTTCCTCGGAGAGATGCTCTACCCTTTCCGCTATGGCGATATTCTCTTCGTTCCCCTGGTCTTCAGTGCAGTCCACTCTGATAGGATCTACATCCCAGGCAAGCACGATGAACCACCATTCTGGGACCGGTATTGATTCAAATCAGTATTCTCCTTTCTTACAAATTAGCAGAGACACTTCGTCTCAAGCTTGATGTTTGGTGGGGGGAAGGGATAATCACATGAAAGAAACCATACTGGTTCCCGGCGGGAACTGGTAGGGTTCTTATACTTCTTCTTTATCAACAAACAGAGGAACACCTCCGTATCTCCCATCTAGATACGCTTTATCAATTTTCCTGTCGCTACGTTCATTGAACTCTTCAAGTGAATAGAGTGAAGTCTCCCCCTTTCGTTTCTGTACAAACCATATCTCGTCTCTTCTAAGGAGATCCAAATTCAATAATCTTGATTCATGAGAAGTGACAATTACCTGAATTGGATACTTGGCAATATGTGAAAGTACTCTTTGAATGAATCGGTAACTCAGCTGTGGATGCAAACATCTATCGAGTTCATCGATTACGAATACCCGTGGCTCAGTCGTGAGCAACACCTCTGCTAGATCCATAATTCTGACCGTACCGTCTGATTCTTCACCAATCGAATACATTTGGCCATCAGTGTGACGGAATACAATTTTTTTAAGAGAGAAATTTTCCTCATTGTTACTTTTCGAGATACATAGGAAGCTCTGTGCATCCCTTAGAAGAATACTCATTCCATTTGTCTGAGGTTTTTTGGCAATCATTTCCAAAATGTCTTGTTTGGCATTTTCAACAGCCTTATGCAAATAGGTAGGAAGGTCAACAATCTGCATGTCAATTTTCTCAATGCCATGGATATCAGTATCAAACCTCTCCAGTAAGCTCGTAAGTTCCTGGAGCTTTTCATCAATCAGATACCGATTACCACTTGTGATGGGTTCAAAAGGCTTGCTTGCATTGAATGTTTTCGAGAACCACTGATATGTATCACGAAGAACCATCAATTCAGGATAATCCTTGTACAACTCTTTTTTCCCTGTGTTCATCATCGACAACAAGAGTGTAGTCTTATCCTTTCGCAAATCTTCTGCATACATGACTAACCGCTGTTTGGACTGGTTTGAGAGATTCCAAGCAATATCGGTCTCACCGGAAATCAGATTGCGGGTAAAGAGCGGTATTTCTTTTCCCTTTTGATCAATCTGAACCAGCCATTCTGATGTAAAAGTTCCCTTTGAAAGCAGAGCTTCAAAACCATAGGAGTAGAATGAATTGTTCAGAACCAAGATTGTTTCAAAATATGATACACGATCTGTATTTTCAGCCTTCGTACGACAATAGCTTTGGAAACAATTCCTCGGCAATCTCCCTTGTTCAATCGTCTTGTCCATGAAGGCCATAGCTTGTGTTAGATTGGATTTTCCTGAGGCATTAGCCCCAAAAAGTGCTGCAAACTTGAGCAGGCTTTTTCCCTGGACTTGTTCAACGCGATCTTGATGAGCACGAGTTTTTCCAGCGAACAAGGAAAACTCTTGTCTGCTACCAAAGGAAAGAAAGTTATCTACTATAAATTGTATAAGCATATTATCATACCTTTCGATTTTTTCGTTTTCATATATAGTATAATACACTTATATGTAACTATCTATATATATTTTCGATATATTTACGATTTTTTCGATTCTATACCAACATCCTCTACATATACCCATACACATGTAACCCAAAAATGAGATTAAGAAACTCTACCCTGAAACCCTTTTCTCCATAGAGCACTTCCTAAGAAGGTAAATTTTCTTTAGTTACCTTCTAAGGGAGAGACAATATTCAAAACAGAAGGTTTTTCTGCTATGTCTTGAGCAAGGATCACAGCAAATGAAAGGTATCAATACTTCAGAACCCAGGAGGCGTTGCCTCCTTTTCCGCCCCAAGGGACGGGTATTTCACCTTGCTTTCCCTGCACTCGCTCGGGAATGATCGACCAATCAAAGCCTAACCAGCAATCAGTTGCAGATGATTATGGGATTTGCTTGATCTTCGGTATTGATAGGCTGATGACTCTATGCAATGTATGTGCATTGTATTGCCTACATTACTTGGAAATGATAGAATTTCAGCAGGGAGAAACTCTATGGCTAGTACAACAATCAGTTTAAGAACGGATACGGAACTCAAGGCTCAGGCCGAGGAAATCCTCAATCAACTTGGAATGACACTGAATGGAACCTTCAACATGCTCCTTCATCAGATTGTGAGGGAAAAGTCAGTGCCATTGAGTTTGTCTCTGGCTTCCGAGAATTCATTGTATGCAGATTTGCTTGTTGCAGAAGATGAACGTATAAACGGGTATGTCGGCAGAAGTGGAGATGAAATACTTAAGGATTTTGACTTGATTGTGGCAGAGGCTGAAGCCAAATATGGGGTATGAAGTTATTGTCTCCAGAAAAGCCGATGAAATGCTTGTCAGTCACGTAAGATTCCTTGCCCAAGTGAGCATCCCTGCTGCCAAAGTATTGAGAAATGAGTTCTGTTCTGTTCTTGTTGCGTTGAAGGATAATCCCTTCCAATTCCAACTGGAAGAGGATCTTGGATTACCCAGCGGAAAATACAGACGGGTTGTTTTCGCTAAAAGGTACAAGGCGGTTTTCTCGGTTTTTGAAAATAGCGTGT
>NZ_JBFXGH010000101.1:0-8157 GCF_050178175.1 Sphaerochaeta sp. | reverse complement strand
CAAGCAAACCAATCGTCCTGGCATAGTCGTGGACCTTGGTTAGGTGAGCAATACGTTCTGGATTACCCCTTTCATAGTTGAACATCTGTTCATGGATTAGGGCGATGAGGTGGGCGGTGTTTTGCATGATAATAGCTTCCTTACGGTATTAGATTACAACTTCCTATGAAGTCATTCTATCATCGTTTTGCAAGCCAATGCATCGCATTCTGCCACATCAGCCGATAACCTTCCCCTTCGACAAAATCCTGAGGACACCAGTGTGGCCCGATATCAGACATCCACACCAATGATCGTCCTTTCCCATACTCCATTGTAGCGAGAAGAGGATGCCCGTAGCCAGTTCGCAGGATGAGATGAGCATCCTTTTTCAGGGGTGCCTCTTGATATCCCAAGAGGATAGGCCACTGATTTGGAATGTTTTTAATAATTGGATGTTCATGGTCAAGAACCTCTATGGTTGCGCCCTCGGGCGTCTCAACGCGGTCGTCGAAGGTATAAATATCTACAGGTAGCACCTCTTCAATCGGTGTCCTGAAGTACTTGGCAGAAGCTTGTATACCCGCAAAAGAGAGATACCCTCCACACATACAGAGTGCTCCACCATTTTTCACCCACTCCCTTATCAGTTGAAGACGATTTGCCGAAGTCTTGCCTTCGACGAATACACGTCGACTTAACAGAAGTGAATTTGCCCCAATGTCACTAAGGATTATCACATCATATTTTGACAACTCCTCAATACTGGAAGGGAATTCTTCGCCGGCAAGATGTCCTGGAAGATGTGTATATTCAATCTCCTTATCCGCTTCCAGGGCTTTTCTCATATGCTCTTGCCCGGTTTCATAGATACCGGAACTGAAATGGTCGAAGCCTTTGTGGTGAGCACTCTCGGAGAACCAAGATTCACCAACCAACATGACTTTGATAGGTTTCATTTGGCAGTCTCCTTCTGCAGAGTAGGTTGAGTGGGTTCTCGGAAAACCACTTTCTTGTGTTCAGTGAAGTAATTCATGACCATTACCAGGATAAGAACACCACCCCAGATGAGCGAAATATAGTAGCTACTGATTCTTGGGAAGCGGTTGAGGCCTGTTTCAAGCAGGCGTAACAGGATAATTGCTAAAACAACCCCACTGATTCGTCCTCGGCCTCCATAAGGGTTTACCCCTCCCAGTACAACAATCAAGACACACTGCAGGGTATACACTGTCCCATAGTCAGCTCTTGCAGAGTTATAGTTGGCAAGCATTATCATTCCACCAAGTGCCGCACAAATGCCTGAGAGCATATACGTTTTCATGTACAGCCTATCAATATGCAGTCCACTGAATTTGGCAACATTTTCATTGGTTCCCAACATGTAAATCTTTGTTCCAAAGACGGTCTTTGAGATGAGAAACCAAATAAGGGCTGCCATCACGATAAAAATGATCAATTGCACTGGAATCAGATTGAAGAGACGATTGTTGATGGTCTTTGCGTATGTACGAGAAAACTTGCTTACAGCATTTCCATTCGTCATTGCCAGACATATACCAGTAAACAACTCCCCAGACCCCATTGTGGCAAGTATTGGAGGAATATGGAATTTTGAAACAAGCAATCCATTGAATAAGCCTAGGGATCCTCCGATGAGAATTCCCAGAATAAAAACCAAGGGAATGGCAAAGGCCGGAAGACCCCCCGCAGCGTCTGTAAGGCGAAGCAGGAGGAACCCCATAAGGATGGAAGTGAGGTTGGCCGTTCCAACAACCGATAAGTCAATACCTCCGGTAATCATGCAAAGCATGACCCCCAAGCTCATGATACCAAACTCTGGGAACTGGGCAGCCATTGTCTGAAAATTGATCACGGAATAAAACTTGCTGAACCGTGTTATTGCCATGAACAACAACCAGATGACAATCATCAAGATCAATCGCCAGAGATGTCGGTCATTGCGGTACATTTGCTGGAAACGTTGCATTGGCTGTATTCTTTCGTGGGTCATCATGCAACCTCCTTGCTCTTCACTCTTTTACTGCGAATTCTATTCATGTGCATGACCTGGTAAGCACTTACCCCGGTTCCAATGATGATCAGGGCACCGGTGAAAACACTCTTGTACGAAGTTGGTATTCCAAGCAGAATCATGGAATTTTCCACAATGACAATAAGCAAGGTACCAAGCATACATCCAAGCAGGGTACCGCGCCCTCCCGTAATGGCTGTGCCTCCCAGGACTACGCCGGCAATGATGTTCATTTCCATACCGAGCATGTTGGTAGGATGAGCTTGCTGCATCATGCAAACCCTGATAACACCGGCAAGGCTGGCGATCATACCTACCATGATATACATGACCACTTTTGTCCGCACTACATTGAAGCCGGCTCGGTGGGCACTGACCTCACTTCCTCCAATTGCATAAATTCCGCGGCCAAACATGGTGTATTTCAACAGGAAGAAGACAAAGAGCAGTACAATAACAAAGGCAATGAAGGTAACGGGCATACGGCTGGTCAATCCAGAAACAGGATTACGCGCTGTAAAGAGTGCAGAGGTGCCCCAGTCTCGCATTCCTGAAGGGATGATGGTCAACTGTCTGGAATTCAATGCCCCTTGCATAATACCCTTGAACACGCTTGATGAACCGAGCGTTACAATAAGGGCAGGAAGCTTGAAATATCCGATGAACAACCCATTAAAAGCCCCAAGCAAGGCCCCAATGGCCAGAGCCATCAAGATTGCGACCCAAACACCACCCTCGTAATTAATGTCCAACAGATATTTTGTTGTTGCATAGACGCTTAAAGAAGCTAGAGCCGGAAAAGAAACATCGATACCTCCAGATATAATTACCAGAAAAGTACCTATTGCAAACAAGCCAGGGACAATCAACGCTGATGCAATGTCGACAAGATTGTTGGAAGAGAAAAATTGTCCAGATCGGAATTCTATCAACAAGCAGAGCGCCAGAAGCACCAGGAAAATATAAGGTTCATTCCGACGAGAGAGTTTCTTAAGTAACGTACGTGTTGTTTCCACCGTAATGCCTCCCTACAACATATGTGACAAAATCAGCTTCTCATCAGTCTTCTCTGCTGAGAGCTCTGCAACAATCCTTCCATTCTTCATTACTAGGATGCGGGAGCAATTTTCTATCACCTCAGGAAGATCGTCACTGAAAATGATGATGCCAATCCCTTTCTTTGCCAAATCCTGGAGAATCCCATGGATATCATGTTTTGATCCAATATCTACTCCAACAGTAGGTCCGTTCAGAACCAAAATCCTTGGATTACAAGCAAGCCATTTAGCGAGCACGATTCTCTGCTGGTTGCCGCCTGAAAGCGTCTGACTTGCATTATTTGCATCAGGTGTTGCGATTGCTAGGTTCTTCACCCATCTGGAAACCTCTTTGGAGCGTTTCACCCCGTCCAGAATCCCTGCTTTTTTTGTGAGCTGGTCAATCTCAGAGATGACAATGTTATCAGCAATACTCTGTGAAAGGAAAAGGCCTTCACTCAAGCGGTCCTCAGGGACATACCCTATATCGTAATTAATGGCATCTCGAGGACTCTGTATGGAAACCGGTTTCTCATCTACAAAGAATGTCCCCTCGTCAATCGGCTTGATACCAAACATGGAGAGGGCCAATTCTGTTCGACCTGAATCCAGGAGTCCGGTAATGCCGATAATCTCTCCTTGGCGGAGAGAGAAAGAAATATCGGAGAAATGATTAGTTAACCCTGCTTTCTCAGCTCTGAATATTGGATTCTCAGAGATTATTTCAGCTTTAAAATTTCTCTTCTCAAATTCGCGTCCAGTCATGTAGAATGAGAATTTTCTATCATCCAGATCTGATGTTGATCCAGAGGCAACAACCTCACCACTGCGGAGAATCGTAAATTTTTCAGATATCTCGAACACTTCATTCAGTTTATGGCTGACAAAGAGCGTGGCAATGCCTTGTTCCTTCAGTTGGGTGATGATCTTGAAAAGGTTTGTTACCTCTTTTTTCGTTAGCGCGGTAGTTGGCTCATCCATAATAATCAGACGAGCATCCTGCATCAATGCACGACTGATTGCAATCATCTGTTTCTCAGCGACCGTCAGGGTTCCTACATAGGCATCCAAGTCGATAGAGACATTGATTTTCGCAAGAGCCTCCTGGGCAATGTTTTTCATTCGTTTCCAATTTACCAGCCGACGTCCTTCAGCAAGTTCATTGTTGAAAGCGAGGTTTTCCATGACTGTGAGATTGGGAAAAACAGAAAAATCCTGATAAATAACCTGGATTCCGTTATTGATTGCATCAATCGGGCTGATCTTCTTGTATTGATTCCCCTGGAACTCAATGTGCCCAGCATCAGGTGTATATACTCCACTGATAACCTTGATCAGTGTAGATTTTCCACTCCCGTTTTCTCCAGCGAGGCAATGAATTTCTCCGGGTTGCATGCTGAACGATACATTCTTGAGCGCCTGTACTCCCACAAATGATTTGTAAATACCTACGGTCTTGAGTAGGCTCTCCGACATGGCTCATTCCCCCCTTCTTGTCCAGTTCAGTTCATTGGATAGTGTACCATACAATAAAGATTGCCCTGCAAAATTACGAATTCAGCAGGGCAAACCTTCCTGGAAACAATCCTTAGAAGCCAAAGTCATAGACATTATCAGCGTTGATAACAATCCATCCTTCACCTTCAAGAACGGTTTTGCTTCCTTCTCGGAACTGGAGGTTGGTGTATCCTTCCACACCAAGATCCACTGGAGCGGTGATCTTCTCACCGTCCAATACCTTGACAGCAAGAGCGATCATAGCTTTTCCTGCGAGAGCAGGGTCCCAGAGGGTAAGAGACTTGACGACGCCGCTTTCAAGTAGTTCAGCGTTATCAAGGGGCATACCGGTACCTGAGGTGAAAGCCTTGTCGACCAGACCCAGTTCCTGAATCGCTCTTGCAACTCCCGGAGCATCATATGAAGAGGTTCCCATTATTCCTTTCAGATCGGGATACTTCTTGAAGAGCTCTTTGGATACATTGTAAGCAACATCACCGTTATCGTTTGATTCAACCCTGGGTTCCTCTTCCAGTAGCTTCATCTTGGGATATGTTGCTTTCTGATGAGCGACACCTGCATTTGCCCATTCATTGTGCGATCCATTGGTAAGGGATGCAACCATGGTGGTATACAGCCCTTCTTCGCCCATAGCTTCTGCAAGGTTGTCCATGATAAAGGCACCATAACCAGCGTTGCTGAAAGCTTCGATATCGTAATCTACGTTCTCGAGATCAGCCCCTTCATGTGCAATTACCACAATCCCCGCATCTCGTGCCTGAGCAAGTACCGGTTCCAAGGATTCAAGGTCTACAGGAACAACACAAATAGCATCCACCCCCTGTGCAATCAGGTCTTGTACCAGCTGGGCCTGCAATGTTGCATCAATCTGGGGAGTTCCTCGCTGGTATACATTCAAGCCGGTTTCCTTGGCATACTCATCTACCCCGACTTTCATTCGTACGAACCATGGGTTTGAAGCATCCTTGGGCACTACTACAATCTCATAGCCTGATTTCTCCTCTGCTTGTCCTGCAGCAAACAGCGCTGGTACTAACAGTAAAACAACCAACACGAAAGCAAGAAATTTTTTCATTCTGTAATCCTCCTTTGCAATACGTAATTGAATTCTAGCGCCGCACTATCGAGAAGTCAAATATAATTAACTTGTTTGGAAGAAATGGTAAAAATTATGCATGAATAAGTAAAATAGTGCTAATAAATCATGTAATATGGAAAAAATGTCATAATAATAAAAAAGTTTAGCAAAATTTAATAAACCCTTTGACAGGATGACCTCTGCATGGTACTTCTATGATATATGGGAATTAAAGAAATTGCTGAGAAGGCTGGAGTATCAAAAACAACTGTTTCCCTTGCGCTAAACGGGCATCGTGGTGTGAGTCATGAGACAAGGATGCGAATAATTGCCTTGGCACGGGATATGAATTATCGAGTGCCAGGGGACAGGCCGATGAGTAGTCCCAGCAATGGTCCCATCTTACTGGCCAGGTTACGAAAACATGGATTACTGCTCAATCAGGATCAAAGTGTTTTTATCATGGATTACATTGACAGCATCAACAGAGCTGTCAGCGCTGAAGGATATCAGTTTGAAATATTTGAGAGTCCAAGTGGGACGCTTCAAGGGAGCATTGAAGAGATTCAGAAAAGGCATCCAAAGGGAGTGATATTGATAGGTACCGAACTATTCGAATCTGACCTGGAGATTTTGCACTCCCTTAGTGTTCCCTTTGTAGTGATCGATACTTTCTTTGACCATGTCTCCTGTGATTTTGTGGATATGGCTAATATAAATGCAGTATACCAGGTGATTGATCATTTGGCCTCCTATGGCCACTTGAAGATACAGATGGTCACCAGTTCAATGAAATCTGGGAATATCATCATGCGTGAAAGAGGATTCACATTGGCCATGGACTATAATCATCTTTTGGTGGATGACTCCTCCTTCATTTCAGTTGAGCCAGGCTTTGATGGTGCATATCGGGCAATGAAAAGCTATCTTGCTACAGGGCCGGTACTCCCACAGGCATTTTTTTGTTATAACGATGTGGCTGCATTTGGCGTAATGAAAGCTTTGAAAGAAAAAAAATATGGTATTCCGAAAGATGTATCGGTAGTCGGTTTCGATGATCTGCCGATGGCTGCAATGATGGAACCCCATCTCACAACCGTAAGAATTCCAACACGGCGAATTGGTGAGAAGGCGGTATATGTACTACTGGAGAAAATTGCAACAAAAAAGTTGTTGGAACCGTCAAGCTGGCTTGTCCAGGGGCACTTGGTGGCTAGGGACAGTGTTATGAGAAGGACATGACAAGGAGGTGCACGTCATGAGTAAGTATTCGATTATTCTAGGAAATTTGGGAAACACCTGTGACAGGTTTCTTTCTTCCGGTTACAAGGATGAGGTACCCAAAGCAGAGCTGATCAAGCAGGCTGCCGAGATCGAAGGGGTCGAAGGTGTAGAACTGGTGGGAACCTGGGACGTTGCACCAGAGAATGTTGAAGAGGTTGGTGAACTGCTTGACAAGTATGGCCTGAAGTGTGTTTCCATCATTCCTGATCATTTCAGTCAGAAACGATGGGGTAAGGGGTGTCTTGCATCGAAGGATAGCGAAATACGCAAGCAAGCATTGGAGTATACGTTCGCCTGTGTGGAAATGGCGAGAAAACTCAACTGCAAGACGCTGAATATCTGGCCGGGACAGGATGGGTACGACTATACGTTGCAGTCCAATCTCGTACAGGAGCGTGCATGGCTTAAGGACGCCATCCAGAGTGTTGCTGCCTCTGCACCGGATATCAGATTCGCACTCGAATATAAGCCAAAAGAACCACGAAATTTCAGCTTCATGGCTCGTGCTTCAGATACCCTGTTGCTTGCAAAGGAGACGAAGTTGGATAACGTGGGTGTCTGCATAGATACCGGCCATGCGTTTGTTGCAGGAGAGAATGTGGCTGAATCAATTGTTATTCTCCAGGAGTACGGAAGAAAGCTTTTTCACATGCATTTCAATGACAACTATGGAACATGGGATGATGACATGATTGTCGGATCCGTTCATTTCCCAAGATATATTGAGATGCTTTTCTGGCTGAAAGAGACCAAATATGATGGGTGGCTTTCCATGGACCAGTATCCGTATCGAGAAGATGGCCAGGGTGCACTCCGCGAAAGCGTGGAGTTCCTCCAGATGATCGATGAGAAGTTGAGTGACCAAGTAATGCAGGAGATCAGGGATTTGCTCGCAAAAGGGAATGCTGTTGAGTCACAGCGTTGGATTCGAAAGACTTTCTTCAAATAACCACGGTTCGTTGATTTTCTTTGGGTTTGTAAGGCAGCCTCCCGATTGGGAGGTTGTCATGTGTTTGCCCATGGATGTACGCAAAGTCTCTCTACCAAATCCACAATGATGTAGAGCAGCAAACCGAGAATGCTGAGCAGTACAATGGCGGCATACATGCCTGTGTACTGGGCCATGACCCAATAGTTCATGATCGAATATCCCAGTCCATGAGATGCAGCGTAGGTCTCGCTGATAAACAACACAGAGAGAGAAATACCCAGTGTGATGCGCAGTG
>NZ_JBFXGH010000100.1:0-8298 GCF_050178175.1 Sphaerochaeta sp. | reverse complement strand
CCAATTGCAGCCCCAAGCGCCAACCGGTTTGGTTATACCAGCCCTACCACTGCAGAGCATGTGAGAGAGCAACTCTCAAGCAGGATAGCAGCAATCCTGGATGGAGGAGCCTGTACAGTAGGTATTGAATCAACAGTGCTTGCGTTGCATACACCCATTCCCACCATTCTCAGACCAGGAAAAATCGGATGTGAAGAGCTCAAGCCCTTGCTTGGCGAGGTTGCCATGGCAAAACAGGCTGGCCCTACCGACACAAAGATGGAGAGCCCAGGATTGCTGGAATCGCACTATGCCCCAACGACCCCACTCTACCTGGTTGATGATGTTCGTCAGTACCAAGGATGTGAGGATGTGGGCGTATTACTGTCTGAGGATATTGGTGTTTCGTTCAAAGGCCCTGTGGCCTACATCAGTGAAGACAAGGACAGCGAGAAAGCCGCAATGCGGCTCTATTGGGCGATCAGGAAGCTGGATGGCATGGGATTACGTTTCATGGTCTGTTCCCTGTTGCCTGAACAGGGGATCGGGGTTGCAATCAACAATCGATTGAGAAAGGCAGCAACGAAGAAAGCACAACCTAGCTGTTGAGTACGTCGGCGAATTCCTTGATCGCGTCATATTGGATTCGTTTGACATCCTCATCACTCTTGCTCATCATCTTGATCATCTTCTTGGTGAACCATCCCATCCGGGAGAAGAGGAACTGTCCTCCAAAGCTGTTTTTCACCAATGCATGGGCAACCAAGGCAGGGGCATAGCAATGATCCAATTGCTTGATACTTCCTTCCCCCTCTTCCATATCGCAGGTAAAGAGCCCTAAACGTTTACCAAGCAAGGTTGCCTCATGGTCACTGCAAAAACGCTTAACACGTCTGTTAACCCTACCTGCGTAGACAGGGCTTCCTATGACAACAGTCTCGAACCCTGCAAGATCAACCGTGGGATTTTCTGCAAGGTTTTGTAATACGACCTCCCCTTCCAGTGCATCACTGAGTAGATTCGCACATGCTCCGGTCGTACCATATCGAGTTGCATAGATGATGAGTGTTTTCATAGGTTACCTCTCCTTTGCCCTGCTAACTATAGCATACACAGGGCAAAAGAGAAATGAATGAAAATGCCTAACAACGCATCTTCTTTACGACCACTTCGGCTGCCTTGATCAAAGGATATCCTGCAGGAGAACCAGTCAACAAGGGTTGCGTACCGATTTGCATCGTAAGGAGCTGCTTGACCGTTACACGATTCTGAATAAGGAAACCAATTGCGTTGGTCAACTCCCCAATAGAAGTACCGCCATACACCTCTGCACCGAGAATCATGCCACAATCGCTGGCAACAATCAGTTTCACCATCTGCTTGTGGGAGTGCTCGAGGTTCCCGGGATGGGTATCCATGCCGGTAAAACTGCCACAGATGACCGAGAAATTCTCAGCTACGGCACGAGCCTCAGTGATACCTGCAGTACCGAAAGCATGATTGCCGATAGCTGTAGAGTAAATGGCAATGGTCCCCGTGAATGGTTTACAGGGGCTCAGAGAATAAAGGTTCATACCTGCTGTCCTGGCTTCTGCACATGCCGTGGAGGCAAGCATCGTACGGTCAAGTTTCCTGGTGACAAAATCCCGTTTCTCTGCACAGTCCCCGACAGCAACGATATCACTGGTACAGGGCAATACACGCATGTATTCACAGGTCTTGATGAAGTCAAACTCATTGAGTTCAATGCCTGCTGCTTTTGCAATTGCAGTATTGGGCGCATATCCCATAGAGAGGATTACTGCATCAGCCTTGATATGGTCACCACTGGTGAGAACAACCTCACTGACCTTTCCATCCTTTCCCTTGATCTCACTGGCACCCTTACCCGTAATTACCTTGATCCCGCGCTCTTCAAGATGCTCCTGGGCAAGGACTCCGAACTCATCATCAAAGGCACGGTTGAGGATTGCTTTCTCAATTTCCAACAAGGTAACATGGTACCCTCTCTTGTTCAGCTCGTCAGACACCTCGACACCGATGAAGCCTGCACCAATGACGATGATTTCCTTCAGGTCCTTGAGTTGATCAAGCATCTTGTCAAGGTACACCTTGTTTTTAGGTATGGTGAATACTCTTTCCAGATCTCCACCCTTGAGCCAAGCCGGCTTGGTGGGGATACTGCCCAGGGCAAGGATCAACTTCGCGTACTGCATCGTTTCGCCACTTGCAAACACGCATTGTCTTTCCTTGACCTTGATTTCGGTCATTTCATCCACGACAATCTCAACCCCTACTGAGGTAAGCAACTTGTCTGAAAGTATATCCTTGCTGCTGTCACTGAGCGTTCCGAAAATATAGGGAATTCCACAAGGAATCAGGACTTGCTCTTCCTTACGAACCAGAACCACTTCTTTCTCTGGATAGGTGGTCTTCGTGGTGATTGCTGCCTGCAATCCGGAGGCACCGCCCCCAATAACCAATACATCGATAATTCTCATATACTCTCCTTGCGTTTACTATGGTCAGTATGCGCTCAGATGTAGTGTTTCTCAAGAGGCTTTTTGCAGAAAACGTGTTTTTTTTCCTTATCACACAAAGATATATTTATATATGATTATATATCATTACTAATCATAAATGCATTTTCCCAGATCTTTACGTTAAGAAAGAGGGTCCGAAGACCCTCCTTGAGAGATTACGTATCCTACGATTTAGCGACGGCCATAACCACCTTGTGGTGATCCAGCTTTCTGTCCACGACCACCACCCTGATACTGGCCACCTGCAGCCTGTCTCAGTTCAGCTTCTGCCCTTCTCTCTTCAATCTGGGCCTGCAGTTCAGCGGGAAGCTCATCAAAAATGCAATCTTCTGCAGTACAATCCATCATCATCACACGCTGTTGTACAGCCTGGTTCTGCTGGACGCTTGATCGAGGAGCTGTGGCTACGGCCCTTCCCTGCACTGGTGCTACTGCTCTACCTTGTGCGAATGCAGGAGCTGCGCTGAGTGCTACGATGCCGACGATAAGGAGGATGGCTACCATCCCGATACGTTTGTTGTTCTTCATTTTTGACCTCCAGTCAATTTGTTTGTCTTGACTAGAGTTTCGCACTGTAGTGTCCAGAGAGTTTCAACAGTAGATAAAGATTAGGTAAAGTAGAGGGTAAATTTGGTTTTTTTCTCGCTGGTCACGGCAATATTCCAACCATGAGCTTCAGCAATGGCTTTAACTATGGAAAGCCCCAGTCCACTACCTTCACTGGAACGTGATGTCTCAGCTCTGCTGAGCCTGTCGAAGAGCCGAGGAAGGAATGCCTCTTCAATGACTCCTTCGTTTTCAATACTCAGCTGCACGGCATTACCCGCCGAATCACCCACAACATGGATGGTGATTGTGGAAGGAGCTGTGCCGTATCTCACAGCATTGGAAATCAAGTTGTCCATGAGTCTGGTGAACAGATTCTCATCAGCTTGCAATAAAAATGGGGTGGCATCACAGGAGAAGTCCATCTCTCTCTGCTTTGCTTGCACTTCGAAGCGGGATAGTAGATTCTTGAGCACTTCATCGACCCTTACTGGCTCAGTATGTACTTTATAACCAGGGGATTCCAGATGCGTCAGAAGAGAAAGGTCATTGATCATATACGTCAGCTTTTCTGTTTCTGCCAGAAAGAGCGCAATACGATGCTCATCCAGTTTCAGGACTCCATCTGCAACGCCTTCCAACTGGCCCTTGAGGACGGTAACCGGGCTTCTCAGATCATGGGCAATATCAGCTGCCCATTGACGACGAAGCCGCTCCTCATGCAATAGATTTTCCTGGAGTTTTTTTGCTGCTTCACTGATGTCTGCAAACTCACTCACCATACTTTGTTTTAGTACAACATCCCGCTGACGATTGGCCATACTGGACAATCCTTCCGTGAGTTCCCGACTCCGCTTCTTGAGTGGGATAAAAAAGAGAAAGGCAAGGAGTACTGCTACAATCAAGGAAATAAGCAATGCCCAGATGAGTACATTCTTTGCAGCTGAGACAAGCATTGCATTGGCTTCCACCTCGGAGAAGGTAGGCAGATGCATGGAATAGTAGGCAATGGGTTGTCCCTCCTCACCGATGATGGGGAGTACCTTCTGGTTTTCCAATTGTCCAAACTGAAAACCCCTCGCCCTTCCAACGCTGCGATCAGTTTTATGGTAGGAGTAGAGCGTGTTTCTCCCAGTATCGGAGATGATCAGGTAGGTTGGTTGTTGCAATAAGTCTTCCAATGCAACGGATAGGGTTCCTTCGCTGAGCGTTCCGTCTTGCCTGTATACTTCCAGGACCCGTTCTTCAATCTGTCTCTGCAGGCCAGCGGTTTGCTGGGAGTACCAGGCATCCTGGGTTGCATCCAACCCGAAGAAGAGCATCAGGGAAAGCAATGAGGCAAACACCAGAAGGCTGAGGAGGACCAGGAGGAAGTTTAGCTTAGACAGGGAAATGGTTCTTCTCATTCTAACTTTCCTTCCGTTTTCCTGCAAATGCGTACCCGAATCCTCTCACTGTCTTGATCCACTCAGCTGACCCAAGCTTTGATCGCAGGTTCTTCATATGAGTGTTGATCGTTCTGTCACTTCCGTCGTGTACATACCCCAGGCATTCACCCAAGAGACGCTGTCTTGTGATCAACTGGGGACTGTTCTCAGCAAGCAGAAGAAGCATCTTCCATTCAAGCGCCGTAAGGGAGAGCAATATACCATCTAGGACGACTTCATGGGTATGTTCATTGAGGTTGAGCGTATGACCGTCCAATTCAAATACATCACCTTCTGCTTGTTGCTTGCCACCCTGCTCCACTCTTCTGAGTATTGCCTGGACTCTCAGTACCAACTCCTTAGGACTGAATGGTTTTACAATATAATCCTCTGACCCGAGTTCCAGACCGGTTATCCGGTCGCTCTCGGATTCACGAGCGGTCAGGAATATGAAGGGGATGCTCATATCATACGCATGAATCTGCTTGGCCAGAAGAAAACCATCCCCATCAGGCAGCATCACATCAAGGATGCAAAGACGGGGATGTTTGTATTCCAGACTTTCAATGACACCTGCACATTTGCCGAATACTTCAGTGGTGTACCCTGCCAACTGCAAGTAGGCTTGGATGGTCTCCGCAATTGCCGGATTGTCCTCAACAATATATATCATGGGTAGATGATAGGACTGTGAGTTCCAAAAAACAAGACACTCCTTTTGTTCTTTACCTACTCTTCATCTTAGAGGGCGGTCCAGCCACCATCAACCAGCAGGAGGGTGCCGGTTACCATGTCTGCATGATCACTCGCAAGATAGAGGACTGCGGAAGCAACATCATCAATGGAGGCAACCCTCCCACGAGGGATCTTACCAAGTACCCCTGCAAGGAATGCTGGGTCATCCAGCCTTTCAGCAGTGCCAGGGGTGTAGACGAAAGTAGGGCCAACTGCATTGACCGTAATATTGCTGGGGGACCATTCAGCGGCCAATACCTTGGTGAGCATATTCAGCCCACCCTTTGAAGCACAATAAACCGCCTCATGGGGAATGGCCACCACGGAAGCTTGGCTGGATATGTTCACGATGCGACCATTCTTACGGGAGAGCATTCTCTTTCCTGCCTCCTGGCAGCAAAAGAAGGTTCCTTTCAGGTTCAGGTCCATCATCCAGTCCCAGTCTTCCTCGGTAATTTCCTCAGCTGGAATTGGATTGCCCATGCCTGCATTGTTCACCAGTACATCGATCGGACCCATTTCCTCTTCAATACGGGAAAAACAGTCCTTGATGGAGTCCACTCGTCTCAAGTCAAGGTTGAAGGCTTTGCATTCACCCCCTTGGTCCTGTATGCCGGCAGCAACCTGCTCAAGCGCATCAATGTCCCGAGCAGCAATCGCCACCCGTGCTCCCTCAAAGGCAATGATCTCAGCCAAACCCTTGCCTATGCCTTTACTCGCCCCAGTTATTACCACCAATTTCCCTTCCAAGGTAGAACCAAACCGCTTTCCTTCCATATCTGCATCTCCTTCTCTCTCTGTAGCCTACGACGGGGCTAGAGTGCAGTCAATATGTATTTCTCACTCTCAGTTGTTGACAACTGTGACGTTTCTAACCATAGTCACAGGTAATTCAAGCCAACTGGAGTCTCTACCATGCCGAGAGAGAAAGAATCGATCTACCGGGGCGATACGGAGGTGAGGGTATTCCTTACTACCATTCTGCTTACCGGTCTTGCTTACGGGCTGTATCGTGGAATTCAGGACAACTATCTTGCTGAGATAGTAAAGATATCTGAACTTGAACGGGGAATCGTCGAATTCTTTCGGGAATTACCGGGACTCCTGCTTATCTTCATCCTCGCCTCCATGTATCGGTTCAGTGAGAGTACCGTCTACAAGGTAGGTACACTTATCATGCTCTTCGGTTTGCTTGGCTTGTTGTTTCTCGGCTCCAGCAAAGTAGTGGTCATCCTCTTCATGGTTGTCTTCAGTAGTGGGGAGCATATCATCATGCCGATCAAGAGCTCGATGTCCCTCTCCTTTGCAAAAAACGAGAAAGGAGGAGCCAGCCTGGGGGTAACCTCAGCGATCAGTCATGGGGGAAACATCGGTGGTTTTGTCATTGTCTCCATCCTCTTCCTGGTCCTTGGTCGCCTTGGGTATGCAAGGGATTCAATTATTGGTTTCAGGGTGATATTCTTCCTCTCCGCTTCCTTGCTCTTCTCAGCAGCCGTTATCGTACTCACGATGAGAGATCGTGGGAAGCCAGTTAAAAGAAGCCGATTGTACTTCCACCGAAAGTTCGGAAAGTTCTACATGCTGGAGATATTTTATGGGGCAAGAAAACAGATCTTCCTCACCTTTGCTCCCTATGTCCTCATCCTTTTCTATGGAGCCGACACCTCAGTTATCGCGATGCTGCTTGCCATCTGTGCAATCTTCGGCATGTTGCTCAGTCCGGTTATCGGGATATTGGTGGACAAGCTGGGATATAAGACCATCATGGTAGCCGATACCATCATTCTCGTTGCCGTTTGTTTGCTCTATGGCTTTGCGCACCGGTTATTCCCGATGGAAATTGCATTCATCGTGGTATGTGTCAATTTTGTACTCGATTCAATCATCAGCCTTGCAAGCATGGCAACCAATGTGTATGTAAGAGACCTGTCCTCTTCCCGTGAAGAACTCACCGCTACCCTTACAACGGGTATCTCGGTCAACCACCTGATCAGTGTCATGATCGCCCTGCTTGGCGGATACATTTGGAAAACGCTTGGCATTGAAGTCCTGTTCTCACTTTCAGCGGTTTTGGGATTGGCTAACTCCGTATTTGCAGCAACCATTAAAAAGCCGGAGAACCGAACACTTTACTGAGCAGGAAAGCAATAAGGAAACTCAATGCGAACCAGACAAATGTAGAGGAAGCAAAGCGCATATGTTGGGCTTTGTGTGCCTCATCCATTCCCTCCCTCCTCATGTTCCTGAACTGGACCAAGAAACGGATGGCCAGAAATATCAGCAGGGGAAGGAAATATACGGGATACATTCCAACAAACACAAACACTGCACTCACCAGATAGGCAGCCAAGCCTTCTGCTGCAACCAAGCCGATACTGCCTCGTTTCCCCAGGAGAATGGAAAGTGTTTTCCTTCCATTTGCTGTATCACCAATGCGGTCACAGCCATTGTTCACCGAAAGGATCATACCAATAAGCAAAAGGAAGGGAAGAGTTGCTGCAACCTCCTTGGCACCAAGGGGAACTCCCAGGACGAAGAGCGTGATCAGAAAGAGGACACTGCCCAGGAAGCCTCCGGCAAACAGTTCACCAAACGGTGTCCTGCTGATCGGCAGGGGACCGGCTGTGTAGAAGAAACCAACGAGCATGCACAGCCCACCAACAACGATAAGATACCAGCTGGTCATAGAGGCCAAAACGAGACCCAGCACTGCGGCAAGTGCGAACAGGGCAAGTGAGATAAGCAAGGCAGAGAGCGGGTTGACCTGCTCATGGACCAGAACCTTCTCTTTCTCCTTGGTATAGGTAAGATTATCTGTCCCCCGATAATAATCGAAAAAGGTGTTGAAGCCGGTGGTTCCCATATCAACAAACAGGGTTGCAAACCCCATAATCACCCAAGGAACCATGGGTACACTATCTTGAATATTAACTGCATAGAGAGAGGCACAGACGAAAGTTCCCATGCTGATGACCTTCGTTCGCATCTCGACGATATTAAGGAACTGGCGTGTTGTCATAAGGAAATTATACTGTTTTTGTGGGATATTTTCCATGCTTCTTCACTTT
>NZ_JBFXGH010000099.1:0-8298 GCF_050178175.1 Sphaerochaeta sp. | reverse complement strand
GAGAGATCCAGGCTCTGGATGGGGATACCGTAGTGAAAGTGTTCAGCATCAGCCAGACAGACAAGAATGATATCATGACTGAGGTGTTTAAATCGAAGGCAATAGCCTTGGGTTCTCCCACTGTCGGCAAGTCGATACTCTCCTCAGTCGGTGGTTGGCTTCACTTCCTCTCTGAGTTGCAGTTCAAGAAAAAAAGCGCTGCGGTGTTTGGTTGTTATGGCTGGAGCGGAGAAGGGGTAGGTATCCTGCGTGAGGAACTTTCAAAGGCAGGCTTCTCTGTTGTGGAACCTGAAATGAAGGTCAATTGGAATCCGACTGAAGAACACCTTTCAGGGATGAGGGATATCGCTGAAGCTCTCTGCAGGTAAAGCCAGTTTTTTGCTCGATTGCCCAAACAGGACAACAGTGGTAGAGTCAAGGCATGGATGCAACAGCAATCAAGGCCCTCCATTATGAAACACTCGTTAGAGCCTGCGGTGGAGCAGGATCAAAAGCAGGGGAAGCCTTTTCATTGGCTTCCTCCCGCATTGATGTGACCGATCCACTTCCTTTGCATATCAAAGAGTATGCCTCCTTTCTGGCAACGGAAGAGAGCAAAATCAGTGAAGCCTACTATCATTGTCGACCATTCTTTGAGGAGATGGGTGATCACGTATCGGTTATTGATGAACAAAGTCCTTTCTGGCCTTCCCAGGTAAATACCTTTGCCTATGCTCCGCGTTTTCTCTATGTGCAGGGAAATATATCCCTGTTGAAGGCTCCTTCGGTCTCTGTCATCGGGACCCGGTCGCCCTCTCTTGAAGGGAAAAAATTGGCCTTACAGACATCTCATGCGCTTGCTAAAGCCGGGTATGTGGTTGCAAGTGGACTTGCCCTTGGTATCGATGGGGTGGCCCACAAGGGAGCGTTAACCTCTGGTGCTCCTACCATGGCGGTCATCGGGACCCCGCTCTGTCAGTGTTATCCAAAAGAGCACACAGAACTACAAGCTGAAATAGCCAAGAGTGGCGTGGTGGTCAGTCGATTTGCTCCTTCTACCACCACCCAGAAATGGCATTTCCTGCTTCGCAACCGCCTGATGAGTGCCTTGAGTCTTGCTTCTGTGGTTGTAGAGGACCGTGATGGGGGAGGTGCTGTACGGCAGGCTTCCTTTGCCTTGGAACAGAAAAAGTATCTCTTCATCTACCAAAGCAGCATAGAGAACCGGAGTATCCTTTGGCCCAGGAAGTTTGCAGGCCAAAGCAGGGTCTTTGTGATCAGGAAGAGTGAAGACCTTCCCCGTATTCTGAAGAAGGCGATGGAGACAAAAAGAACTGTTGGAAGACCCAAGGATACTGCAATACAGCTCGATCTATTTGCTTTAGAGGAGTAAGAGTCCTTTCACAGCACCAGTATCTTGTTATATTTCCATAATGCACTATAATTAGTGCGTTATGGAAATAAAAGAGCGTGCTTCCTATCTGGAATTCAAGGAACTCTTTTCACCGATGGGTTGTTTTACCCTTCAGCAAGTAGCGTCAGGTGCACGGTTATCGGTGAGCCGGAATACTATTGGACGCTGGGTGAAGGAGCATAAACTTATTCGTTTGAAACAAAATGTATATACATTTCCAGAATATCTTCGCTCTGGCGATGCTCAATTGTATTTTGCAAACAAGATGTATCAACCTTCATACATCAGCATACATAGTGCGCTTGCCTTTTGGGGTATGATTCCAGAGGCTGTGGTACAGGTCACGAGTGTTTCTAGTAGAAAAACAGCGTATTTTACCAATGAATTTGGCCAGTTTACCTATCACACGATTCGTAGTTCTTCATTTTTTGGCTATACCATAGAATCTTCAGCGTTTCACCCGTCTTGGGGAGTGCATATAGCATATCCGGAAAAAGCAATTTTGGATCTTCTGTATCTTTATCCACAGTACCATACAATAGAAGATATGTTGGGACTAAGGTTGGATCTTGACATCCTAAAGATTGATCGTCTCACCAACTATACCGAACAGTACGGCGTTGAGTCACTCAAACGGAGGGTGGAGAAATTACGGGAGGCGTATAGATTATGATCGATAAGAGTGTATTGCTACAGTACTTTCCTGCATATTTACGAGACTTGAATGAACTGCAACCGTATCTGCTTAAAGAATATATTCAATGCCAGATATTGGAATTTTTGTCACAAACAAAGTATATCGAGCATATGGTGTTAATAGGGGGCACCAATCTTCGCCTTATTAAACATATAGATCGTTTTAGTGAAGATCTTGATTTTGACTGCACAGATATGACACAGACTGAATTCATGCATATGACTGATAGCATTCTGGTATATTTGCGGCGTCTAGGGTATCAGGTAATACCGAAAGAGAAAGAGCACGAAGGGCTGCAGGCTTTTAGAAGGAGTTTCTATTTCCCTGAACTACTCTACACACTTCAATTTAGCGGTTATAGGAATGCAAGATTTCTCATAAAAATTGAAGCTCAGGATCAAGGCTACACCTATCCGGTTACGAGCGCTTTTATCCAAAGCTGTGGTTTTTTCTTTCCTGTTCCTGTTCCACCAGATGCAACCCTGTGTTCAATGAAACTCTCAGCTCTTCTGCAAAGAGCAAAAGGTAGAGATTTTTATGATGCACAATTTCTACTTTCCCAAACAGCGCCTGACTATGCATATCTCACTTCAAAACATAATATTGAGAATCTTGCCATGTTGAAAGAAGCTCTCAAAGAACGAATTTCGCGTGTTGATCTAAAAGTGAAACAACGTGATTTTGAACACCTCCTCTTTCAGAAAGAGAAAAGCAATATGATTCTCAATTTTCCTGCTTTCATTGAACACTACACGCATAGTGGGGGCTGAACATCCTTGACATGAAAACGTCGGGGAGTCTACTATCAACTATTATGAAAAACCAGCTCACCGCCAACGAATTACGGCAAAAATACATTGATTTCTTCGTATCCAAGGGCCATGCCCAGATCAGTGGGGCTTCCTTGATTCCCGAGAACGATCCAACGGTCCTGTTTACCACCGCCGGTATGCACCCCTTGGTACCCTATATCATGGGAAGCGAACACCCCGCAGGCACCCGCCTTACCGATTACCAGAAGTGTATCCGAACCGGCGATATTGAAGCGGTAGGGGACCCCCACCATCTCACTTTCTTTGAGATGCTGGGTAACTGGTCCCTTGGGGATTACTTCAAGAAGGAGGCGATAGCCTTCAGTTATGAGTTCCTTACAGAGGTCCTCGGCATTGATCCTTCACTCTTGTCTGTGACTGTCTTTGCAGGGGATGATGAGGTCCCCCGTGATGAGGATGCTGCATCTGCATGGGAAGGGTATGGAATTCCACGAGAACGTATTTATTATCTTGGAAGAGAGGACAACTGGTGGGGGCCAGCAGGAGAAACCGGTCCATGTGGTCCCGACAGCGAGATGTTCATCGATACAGGAAGACCTGCGTGTGGCCCTGATTGCCGCCCCGGGTGTTCCTGTGGGAAATATTTCGAGATCTGGAATGATGTCTTCATGGGATACAAGAAGAATAGTGATGGTACCTATAGTGAGATGGAAAGAAAGTGCGTCGATACCGGTATGGGAATCGAACGTACCATTGCTATCCTCCAGGGCAAGAAATCTGTCTATGAGACAGAGGTATTCGCCCCAATCATTGCAGGAATCGAGAAACTTTCTGGAAAACAGTATGGTGTTGATGAAGAGACCGACACCTCAGTACGTATTGTAGCGGACCATATTCGTACCAGTGTGTTCATCCTTGGAGACCAGAGAGGGGTAACACCATCCAACGTGGGTCAGGGTTACATCTTGCGTCGTCTGATCAGGAGGGCAGTGAGGCATGCTCATAAGTTGGGAATTGAAGGATCCTTCCTGGGAGAGCTTGCACTCATTGTGCTTGGACTCTATAGGAAACCCTATCCTGAGATTCTGGAGAACAAGGATTTCATCCTGAAAGAGCTGGCTCAGGAAGAAGCAAAATTCTCCGAGACCCTGGCAAAGGGTGAGCGGGAATTTGAAAAAATGCTTCCCAACCTGCTTAAGGGCAAGAACCGGGAGATCAGTGGAAGAACCGCCTTCAAACTCTATGATACCTACGGGTATCCGATCGAGCTTACCAAGGAACTGGCTGCAGAACATGGTTTTACCGTTGATGAGGCAGGTTTCAATGCTGCATTCGAGAAGCACCAGGAGATCAGTCGAAGTGGTGCAGACAAGCAGTTCAAGGGTGGTCTTGCCGACCATAGCGAGAAGACCACAGCACTGCATACAGCAACCCACCTGTTGCATACGGCATTGAGAACGGTGCTTGGTGAGCACGTTGGCCAGAAGGGCTCTAACATTACAGCAGAGCGACTCCGCTTTGACTTCACGCATCCTTCTGCCATGAGCAAGGAAGAGATCCAACAGGTCGAGGACATGGTCAACGAGCAGATAAAGCGCAATCTACCGGTAACCTGTGAGACCATGACCGTTGAGGAAGCAAAAGCACAAGGCGCCATCGCATTCTTTGACAGCAAGTATGGGGAGCAGGTGAAAGTCTACTCAATCGGGGATTTTTCCAAGGAAGTCTGTGGAGGCCCACACGTGGAGAGGACCGGGGATATGGGGCACTTCAAGATTCTCAAGGAGCAATCTTCCTCGGCAGGGGTGAGGAGAATCAAGGCGGTTCTTCAGTGATACCTATTTCCCCAAAAAGCTACATCCATATAAGAGAAGCCCTGCTGGTTTGCAGGGCTTCTTACCGTTTTCAGGGTTTTACTCGTCATCCTCATCATCAATCATCAGCTCGTAGTCGAGACCTTTGTTGATAGGCACCGCCAGCTGTCCGCATGCCCCATTTATCTCTCTGCCCCGTGATCGTCGTCTGGTATAATTGACACGGTATCGGTCAAGTTCACGGCAGAAGGTATCGATCTCATCTTCGCTTGGGGTCTCGTACGGGAGTTCCTCAGCGGGGTTCCAGGGGATGAGATTCACCACGACATTCATGCCTGCTACATAGGTAGCCAGTTTCTTGGCACTGAACTCATCAGTATTTACCCCACGCAACATGCAGTATTCGATGGTGAATCGTTTTCCCCCAACATGCTGGTACACCATCAATGCTTTCTTCAGAGCCATGATATCCCACTTCTCATTCACCGGCATGATCTTCGAACGGAGCCGGTTGTCGGCACTTACCAGGGAGACTGCGAGCCTTACGGGGAGTCCCAGCTCTGCCAGTCTCAAGATACCAGGGACCACTCCACAGGTGGAGATGGTCATCCTCCTCAGGCTGATGTTGAAGCTCTCTTTTTCGTGTAGGTAGTGAATCGATTGGATCACTGGATTGATATTAGCCAAGGGCTCTCCCATTCCCATATACACGATATGGGTGATGGGCTGGTCACTTACCGCTAGGAGGTGAATGTATTGTTCGATGATCTCGTCGGCAGTAAGGTTCCTCAGCAAGCCCATGGTGCCTGTCTTGCAGAACGTGCATCCCATTGCACACCCAACCTGGCTGGAAAGACATGCTGTATGCCGGCCATGCTTGTCTATAAGCAGTACACACTCGACGACTCTTCCATCGTGGAGACGGATACCCATCTTTGTGGCTCCACTCCCATCCGTCTCGCTGGTTTCCACTGCCGAAGAGACAGCACTCCCCATCACTTCCTTGAGACGTAATCGCTCAGCCTTGGGAAGGTTGGTCATCTCGTCGAAGGAAGTGACACCCTTGACGAGCCACTGATAGATCTGTTTTCCATAGAAGGCCCTGGGAAGGGAAAGTACTTCTGCAATAGCCCCTGCATCCAGCCCATAGAGCGAGCGTGGCATAGTATTTGTTTGTTCCATTGTCCCAGTATACCTATTTCAGCATGGAAATGATAGCGATGGCTACTCCTGTTATGCCTTCACCACCGAGCAAACCACTGGCGACCAGACC
This sequence comes from Sphaerochaeta sp., assembly GCF_050178175.1. GTDB lineage: Bacteria > Spirochaetota > Spirochaetia > Sphaerochaetales > Sphaerochaetaceae > Sphaerochaeta. Next base: position 2,348 of record NZ_JBFXGH010000099.1, on the reverse strand, counting down.
AGTCTCGTCTTGCAGTTTTGCTACCTCTGTGTGCTTCTTGAGAGCCAGTTTCAAGCCACCGGTGATGAGTGCTCCCAGTCCCATTACCGAACTGATGTAAATTGGCAGGTAGACACCAAGCCCGAGGGTTGCACTGGGAATATTCGCAAGGTAGAGTACCAGGCCGATACCAAGGCCGATAAGGAATGCAGGGATATGTCCAAGCCCTCCCACCATGGCTGAGACTGCCGCTGCCTGGGGAGCGGGCAACTCAGCGGTTCCAAATCCACCGAATGAAGCTTTCATGATCAAGAGCACGAATACGGAGAGTACTGCACCGATGACGCCACCGATACCCTCACCAAGGATTTGTTGCTTTGGATCGGTTTTCAGAAGATAGCCGCTCTTTAGGTCATTCATGACATCACCGGTCAACCCGCAGGCAACAGCTACTACCGCGGCAATGCTGAAGGAAGCAATGAGGGAGGGATTTGAAATCAGCTGGATGACAAGCAAGACCAGGATGCCGAATATTTCCATTGGGTTGATGCCCGTCTGGCCTGTCAACATACCCGAGAGGTAGGTTGCAAGATAAATGCCTGCCATCAGGACAATTGCCTCGATAAGACCGAGTTCTGTTCCAAGTGAGAGTAAAACTACAGAGAAAAGCAGTACCAATGCTACAACCAGTGTGGTTTTATTGAAAGTCGCCTTGGGTTTTTCCTCAAGTTTCTTCTGGGCAAGCAGTTTTGATCCTACTGCCTTGAAGAAGACTCCAAGCCCTGTTCCGATCATCAATCCAATTCCCAGGTTGGAGCGGAATACATCAGCCTCTGCCATGGAAGCGAACAGCCCATGCTGGATACCCAGCGGGGTGAGGATGTAGTATCCAAAGATAGCTCCACCAAACCAGAGCAGGGCAAACAAGGGGCCGATGATCGCCCCAATTCCCATCGCCATGGGACTGACCCAGATGGAGAAGGCTGGGATGAGCGCGCTTCCCTTGAATAGGGTCAGCAAGGCAGGGATTTTTCCAAACCCATCCCTCAAGACGGTAAAGATTACCGAGCCCCCCATGGAGGCAAAGAGCGTTTTCGCCCCTGCCCCGCCTTTGCTTCCGGCCTGCAAGGTATTATAGCTTGCTATACCCATTGGATAGGGAAGAGCCTCATCAATGATAAGCTTCTTTCGATACAGTGCAGAGAACAAGGTTCCCAGAATAGCACCAACCACAGTCAGGATGATAAGGCTGACGGTAGAAAAATTTGCGTTTGGGTCGATCATCCAGAGCCCTGGGAGGGTAAAGGCCAATCCCCCTGCAACCATAGCCCCTGAACTCATGATGGTATGGGTTACATTGATTTCCTGGAGTGTGGAACCTTTTGCCCGTTTCAAGGCTGCCATGCTGACCACCGTCACAAAGATGGTAGGCCAGGGGAGTGCTCCCATTCTGAGCGCTACATACATGGAACTGGCGGTAATCACCAGCAATCCGACAAGAGCAATAAGGGCACCACGAAGGGTAAGATGTCTATTCATTTTTTACACTTCCTCTCTGAATGTATGGTAAACAGAATCGGAAAAAAACACCAGTAGTTTAATCCCCTAAGATTTAGCTGAGATACCCCTATATGCTTACCTGTTCAAGAAATTTTGCTTATGGTATAGTTTACATAACAAAATTATTGGTAGGAGTTCATCCTACAGAAGGAGATTGCCTATGAAGAAAGTATTACTTGCTGTACTTTTACTGGCTATGGTACTGCTTCCTGCTACTGCAGCAGAGGGAGTTTCGAAGACCGACCTTGCGGTGGGACTGAACCTCGGCACCAACACCGGTGTTGGTGTACAGTACCGGATGAATGATCTTGATGTTATTGGAAATATTGGTTTTGATTTTTTCAATGGCGTAACATTCGTATTCGATGCTGCTGCAAATTACAAGGTAGCCGAATTCAATATTGAGAAGGCTCAATTTGATGTCACCGTTGGTGGTGGTGCTGCAATCAGTATTCCATTTGATGAAAGCAAAATGGGTTTGGCCGCGATTGTTCCTGTAGGCCTTGTCTACAGCATGAATAACCAGGACTTCCCACTTGATTTCTATCTGCGCATTGCTCCAGGCATTGCAATTCTGCCTGATGTCGATGCATACTTCGGTGGATATGTTGGAGCTCTCTGGAGATTCTAAATGCAAACAGCCAGTAGCATCGAATTGGTGTCACCCCCTTACGGGTGGCACTTTTTCATGATTTTCTAAATTCTGTGAGCGGGCCCTGGAATCGTGGTTGGATACGTGTCTTTACCAAAATTCCCACACCTTGGTAATCTATGGACTCAACCTGCCCATGTCGGTGGATGTGTGCAAC
>NZ_JBFXGH010000098.1:0-8362 GCF_050178175.1 Sphaerochaeta sp. | reverse complement strand
TCCCTGTAATTCTCGCACGAACGTAGCTTTTCAACTATCGTTCTCATTCTTGTGAATTGACTGGGAAGCCCTAAAGCTTCCTAACCCGCTTGATCAACGGCCGTAAACGGCAATCATCTCGCGGTATATCTTCTCTTCTCTTCTCTCATATGTCTGTCAAAAATCTGCTCGCTTACGACTTAGTGTCGTTTAGCGTGCTCCGATAACATAGCAAAAGACCTCTTATAGTGTCAAGCGTTCTATTCAAAGATTTTTCACAAAACTTACTGGCGCTTGGCAAGTAGAGCGTCAACGATCTCAGCAAAGCCTTCTCCACCTTCATTTTCTGCAACAAATGTCGGTAAAAACTGCATCGTTTCAGCTCGTTTTTTTATATTCCCAACGCCAAAACTCACAGGGAAACGGGAAAACATCACCTGATCATTAGGGGCATCCCCGCAGTAACAACCGGTATCAAGCATTTCCTGCTCATTGAGACCAAGCACCTGGGTAAAAAAAGCTCTTGAGCCTTCGTATTTATCAAAAGAACCAAACCAAGCATTCACATGTATCGAACTGACGGCTGTACCAGCCCCCATGTCCCTACAGATCTCGACAATTTTCGCAATCCCATCTTCCGATAGAAACGGGGGTTCGCTACCATGATCAAAAGCCACGTCGAATAGTCGTGCGAATTGATCGCTGGACACCTTTGCTCCATCGACAGAGGAAAGCACCCGCTGAATCATCGCCTGTACGCGTTCCCGATACCCTTCCTGCACAATTGAAGGATGTACAAAATGGCGAATCGCGCCGTTCTCACGATAAAGGCAAACAGCCCCACTTTCGCTCAACACAGCCTCCACCGGCCATTGGCGGAGATACGTATCTCCCCAACCAGCTGAACCACCAGTTACACAGATGGTCCGGATTCCCTCTTCCTCAAGTCTATACAAAGCCTCCAAGGCAGCCGGACGCAATTTCCCATTGGTAGTGATGGTGTCATCAACATCGGTCAGCAGGAATCTTATCTTTCTTGCTATCGTTTGTGGGAGGTTTTCTAAAGGTTGCATACTCAGCGGCTCAGAGAAGAGAGGCTGCCATCACGGATAATAGCCTTGATATAGGTAAGGAAGGACATCACAGCAGCCAATGCCGCCAATACAAAAACACCTGTGACTACAGGACCCATCTTCTGGACCAAGGAGGAGTCACCAACCCAGTTACCCAACGCAATGTAGAGGATGCCTAAAGCACCACTTATCGCATACAGTACTGCCTTGCTCTTCCCCCAGATATTTGCGGCGACCGGCTTTCCTTTTCCCATCATCAACATCCTGACAAACAGAATGGAGAATTCACGCCACATAATCAGGATAAAGGTCCAAAGAGGCATGATGCCTGCTCCAGAGAGGCAGACAAAGTACGTCAGCCTACTGAACGTGTCAGCAAAGGGGTCCATCACCTTACCTAGGTCCGTCACTAAATTCTTGCTTCTTGCTATCTGGCCATCCAGGAGATCGGTCAGCTCAGTCAGAGCCCAAAGGACAAGCGTAAGTATGGATGCAGCATCCTGGAAGGAAGGTCCGAACCATGAGCCAAGATGAAATGCAATGAAGAACAACGGTGCCATAATCAGCCGTGACACAGTAAGCTTATTCGGAATATTCATACGGACCTCTCATTAGCCGAACAAGCGGCTGAATTTATCTTCAAGGTAGCTTGTGAACAAACTCGCGTCAAGACCTCTGTTGGTTACCTTCTCCAGCGTCTCAAGGCCGGTATTGACCGCCCCTCGTTCATAGATTGAAGTTTTTAGATAATCACTGATGGCCATCAGATCTCCACTTTGCAATAAGGAAGAAACAGGCAGATCTTCTTTCACTTTCTCCCAAATCTGCGCTCCATAAAGATTTCCCAGGACATAGGTTGGGAAATACCCGAAATCACCACTACTCCAATGGACATCCTGCAGCACCCCTTCCTTGATTGAGGCAGGAGTGAAACCCAAGAGAGAACGGTGCTCAGCATTCCACGCTTCGGGAACCTCGTCAATGGAGACTTCCCCATTGATAATCATCTGTTCCAGCTGAAAACGAAGCATCACATGCAGGCTATAGCTGACCTCATCAGCATTAACCCTGATCGGTGTTCTCTCCACTTTGTTGATTGCACGGACAAACTGATCCAGGGAAACCCCTGCAGTCTGTGCAGGAAATAGTTCCTTGAACCGGGGATAGTAGTACTGCCAGAACTCAGGGCTCTTTGCAATCATGTTTTCCCAAAGCCTGCTCTGCGATTCATGCATTCCAAGAGAAGCCCCAGAAGCCAAGCTGGTCCCCTTCAGGATTGAACTCGAGGCACCCATCTCATACAGAGCATGACCACCCTCATGAACTGTGGAACTGAAACTATCCATGACCGAAGGATCACTGTAGCGGGTGGTGATTCGGATATCATCAGAACCGATTGTAGTGGTAAATGGATGCACTGCGACGGCGCAACTCCCCCTCTGGAAGTCAAATTGCATTGCCTTCAACACCTCATTCGCAAATATCTGTTGCTGTTCAATTGGGTATGAACCATAGAGAAATCCAGCATCCACGGTCTTTGAGGCAAGCCGGTCCACCAGCGAGATCAAAGGAGCCTTAATCTCAGTAAAAAGCCTGGCGACCTGGTCGGTCCTCATCCCCTCCTCAAACTCCTGGAGCAATCCATCATAGAGACACCCTCCCTCCTGTTTGAGCAATGTAGCTTTTTCTCGAACCAATGCAACCATGGAAGCTAGATCACCAGAGAAGAGCGACCAGGTACCTGCCTGACGGGCTGCAACCCAGCTGTTATGTGCTCTTGCCCCTTGTTCAGATATTGAACGCACCAAGGTGGCAGGGAGCTTTTTCATCTTCTCGTACTCGCGTCTCCTGATCCTGATCAGCCCACGTTCCACATCCGATGCATCATGCATGCCCTCAAGATGTGCCAACACATCCCCCATTTCTGAGGAACTTGCCATGTCGTGCCGAAGATGGGCAAGATAACCCAGTTGTTCCGACCGCTCTTCCAATCCCAAGGGGGAGAGTGAAATTTCCTGGTCCCAGGATAGCGTTGCCTCCATATGATCTATCAATACAATCTGGTGATCGAGTTCGACCAAACGGTTATATGCTTCTCTTTGTGTCATGGATACCTCCACCTGAAATCGAGAGCCGGATAACTCCGGCTCTCTGTGTTACATGCTCTTCTGTACTACAGCTGTTCCTTGTTTTCAACCTTCTCTCTCACCATATCGATGAAAGCTTGGGTTGCAAGGCCGTTCTCCTGCTTACCGCTTCTCAGGCGTACAGAAACCTGGTCATTCTCCATCTCTCGCTCGCCAATGATCACCATGTACGGTATCTTCAGCTTCTGTGCGTTTCGGATTTTCGCATTCATCCTGTCATCCCCAAGGTCAGCAGAAACACGGAAACCTTCGCTTCGGAGTCTCTTCTCCAAACTCTTTGCATAGTCAAAGAAGGCTTCGCCTACAGGGATGACCTTGATCTGTTCAGGAGCAAGCCAGGGCGGGAAGGCCCCGGCATAGTGCTCGATAAGCACCCCGAAGAACCGCTCAATGGAACCAAGGAGAGCTCGATGGATCATGTACGGGCGCTTCTCAACACCATCCTTGTCCACAAAGGTCATGTCAAACCGTTCAGGTTCATTAAAATCGAACTGAACTGTGGAAAGCTGCCACTCGCGTCCGATTGCATCCTTGATCTTCAGATCAATCTTCGGACCATAGAACGCGCCACCTCCCTCATCAATCTCGTACGCCAACCCTTCTGTCTCTATGGCTTTCCTGAGAGCCTCAGTTGCATCAGCCCAGCGCTGAGGGTCTCCGACAGCCTTCTCAGGCATCGTGGAAAGGTATGCATTGATCTCCATAAAACCAAAGGATTGCAACATATGCAACGAGAACCTGAGTACCTCCAGGATCTCGTCGTTCATCTGGTCTGGGGTGACAAACAGGTGTGCATCATCCTGGGTGAATCCACGTACACGCATGAGCCCATGCATTGCACCGGCCTTTTCATAGCGATACACGGTACCCAGCTCTGCCCATCTGAAAGGCAGATCACGATAGGAGTGCTTACTGTTCTTGTAAATCATGATATGGAACGGACAGTTCATCGGTTTCACATAGTAATCACTCTTGTCCATCTCCATGGGAGGGTACATCCCTTCCTTGTAGAATCCCAAGTGACCACTGGTCTCCCAAAGCCAGGAACGTCCAAGATGGGGGGTATATACCATCTCATACCCATTGGCATAGTGCTCCTTGCGCCAGAAATCCTCAATCGCCTGCCTGATACGGGCGCCCATTGGATGCCAGTAGACAAGACCTGGGCCTGCTTCCTCATGCAAGCTGAACAGATCAAGTTCCTTACCAAGCTTGCGGTGGTCCCGTTTCTCAACATCCTCAAGATGTTGCAGATAGAGACGCAGCTCCTTGGCATTTGACCAAGCCGTACCATAGATACGGGTCAGCATGGGATTGGTTTCCTTGCCTCTCCAATAAGCACCGGCGATGCTCATCAATTTAAAAGCATCACCCTTAAGCTCCTTGGTGGAATCCACATGGGGACCACGACAGAGATCGGTGAAACCTCCTTGGGTGTAAAGGCTTACTTCCTCATCCTCGGGGATAGCCTCAAGCAATTCCAACTTGTATTTCTGTCCTGCAAAGCGCTGCTTTGCTTCATCCCGACTGACCACCGTCCTTACAAACGGCTTATCTTCCTTGATGATTGCGCGCATACGCTCTGAAATCTCATCAAGATCCTCAGTGACCAGCTGCCTGGGCAAGTCAAAATCATAATAGAATCCATTATCGATCGCAGGACCGATAGCGATCTGTGCATCAGGGAACATCTCGAGCACTGCCTCGGCCATCACATGTGCCATTGAATGCCGTATCCTGGAGAGTTTCTCTCCTGCTTCTACCGTTGCCATACTATCTCCTCACTTCTCATCATTACCAAAAAAAAAGCCTTCATGCCCTCAACCCTACCGGGTGGCATGTTCCACTCCCGGCAAGGACGAAGACATGAAAGCTCTCATGTTCCGCGGTTCCACCTTGCTTCCCTTCCCGGTTTTCTCTCCAGGAAAGACTCTCATTGCACCTGTCTCGCCAGGTATGCGGCACAGCCTACTAGCAAACACGTTCGACCTGCAGCTCAAAAGGGGTTTTCATCGGGCGCTATCCAGACCTCTCTCAACCAAGGAAGTCCTCTCTGTGGATCCGCTGCCGGCTACTCGTCTTTCTCATCGCCTTGTACTATAGAATGCTCACATCGAAGCAATTAGTCAAGTCCAAAGAGCCCCAGAAATGATCTTCGCAACACGCTCCAACAGAAGTTGGTCATCTTCAGAGAAACGACCTCTCTGGGCACTATCGATATCCAAGACACCAACCACATCACCACTACTGCTGACCAAGGGAACCACCAATTCACTCATGGAAGCACTGTCACAGGCAATATGGCCTGGGAAGGTGTGTACATCGTCCACCCTTACACTCTCCTTCGTACGCGCAGCCAATCCACATACTCCACGATCCAGGCTGATATCAGTACAGGCAACTTTTCCTTGGAATGGACCGAGAACCAGGCCTTGACGATCTTCTCTCATCAGATAGAACCCTACCCAGTTGATATTCTCCAGCTGCTGGTTAAGCAATGCGGAAACATTACAGAGATGACAATATCGTCTTTCCGTACTCCCATCCCACCCGTCAGTTATTGCAGTAAGTTGTTCAAGGAATGAACTGTCTGTAGTTACATGCATACGATTACTCCTTGGGCTTCAGTATGGCACGCATCGCTTCTACGGGGCTAGAGGCTTTATTGCCACCCCTGAGCCGTATTGCAACCGAAGGCTTTGCTACCACTCCTGGTCCGTTGATACACCCCCCTTCACAACACATGACCTCGACCAAGTCGGCACCCACCGGCCTTCTCTCCCAGGTTTTCATCACACGGACCATTTTCCTGTCTATCCCGTTTACCTGGAACAGCGATATCTCATCCCCTACAGCAGAGCGCTTGCTCACACAGGAAGCAACACCACCGGAGAGGGCAAATTCCCTGCAATCCTCAAAGAGGGAGACATCTTCAAGATCAGTGGCATCCATCTCACGCACATCAATTCCCTTTGCAACAAATAAAGAGGCCAGTTCACTGAAGGTCAATACTCCATCAATAGTGCCAAGTGATGCAGCCTCATCCTTTTTCGCAAGGCAGGGACCGATAAAGACCACACTCGTTTCCTCACACCTCTCCTTGGCAAGAGCTGCCGCATATGCCATTGGAGACAGTGCAGAGGAACGACGGCTTCCAAGGAAGGGAAGATGCTTATCCACCAGGTTCATATATGCTGGACAACAGCTCGTGGTCATAAATCCTGTTCCTTCCTTCTTCCTGGTTGCCAGCTCATCAGCCTCATGCAAGCATGTCTCATGGGCCCCTTCACTGACCTCAATCACCGATCTGAATCCAGTGGCAAGCAGCGCATGTTTGATTTGGGCAAGTGTCCCTGGAAACTGTCCTTCGATCGCCGGGGCAATGATTGCCGTCATGTGGTCTTTGTTCTTGAGTTTTTTTGCTACTGTCATAATTGATGAACGCTCCACAATAGCCCCAAAGGGGCAGCTCATTGCACACTTTCCACAGCTGATACATCTATCCCAATCAATTTCCACATAGCCATATTCATTCTTCTTCACTGCATCGACCGGACATGCCTGCTCACAAGGTACAGGAATATGCACAACTGCATGGAAGGGGCATACCTCCATGCACTTTCCACAACGGATACACCTGCTCTCATCAATATGGGCCTTGCCATCAGAGAAAGTGATACAGTCCTTTGGGCAATTGGCAAGGCAAGGACGCGCAAAGCATCCACGGCAGGCATCACTGATCATGTACCGGTCGGGAGGACAGGAAGAGCAGGCAGTACTGATTGTCGTCAACAGGGGGGACAGGGGCTTGTCTTCCTCCATGATTTCCCTCACATAGGAGGAGAGGCTCTTCATCTCATCATCTTCCCTCTCTATATCAAAACCCAGGAACGCCATAATGCGGTAGCGGACCATTGCCCGCTCCTTGTAGATGCAACACCTGGTAGGGATACGTTGCTTTGGAATGAGTTGTATAGGAATCCTGTCCACATTCTGGGGCAACGTATCCTGGAAGAATTGCTTGAGCACCTCAGTGTGTACCTGTCTCTTGATCGTCGTATATTGGTTATTCAATTCAAGCATGGACAGCCTCCAGCAATGCCTTGCATAGCTTCTCCTGCGTCATCTCACCAAAAACCTTTCCATCAATCTCTACATAGGGAGGCCTTACCGCCATTGATTCATCCTTGCACCCACCGATGCATGAGATGCCTTGGATGTCACACCCAGCCAGTACAACAGGATCCAAAAAGTCCTGGTAAAGCAATAGATCGGCCCCACCTTGTACAAAACATGCAGTCCCCACACAAATCCTGACACTCACCTTCTCTTTCTTTCCCATGACCATATCTCCTACATATACTCCAACGAAGTCTCTTTCAGATAATTGTCTTCCAATGCCCGTTGCAACCTTCCAATCAAGGTCCTGCGTATCCCGATCTCCACAGGGATACTGGGATCCTGGTGAGCTTCATTGATTTTCGTCCCAACAATAAAGTGTACCTGATCACTCTCTTGCATCACCTGTATGAACTTCCTCACTGCATCGTTGGGTAGCGTATATGCTGGTTTTTTCTGCTCCAGTGCAGTGGCTACCTTACTCAGGGTCAACATCCCCTCCGTCACCAGATCCAGCCCTTCCATCATGGAACAGGGAGGTACTTGTGGTGACCAACAGCTCATATCCACCTTCAGTTGCCGATTCATGATCCTGCTGACAATCTGTGCGGTAGTACCCCCACTGACGATCCGCTTTCCCTCGAATCCCTGGATTTTCTCAACCAGTAAGGGATCCTGTTCACGCTTGAACGGAGGACCTGTCACCACCAGTGTCCTCCTGGGTTTTCTCACATATACAACCATGCAGGTAATGTCGTCCTTTGCATTCAGACGATCCAACTGGTGGGCATGCGATACAACTTCCCTTGCAAGGTCGTGGCTGGAAATATCCGGGTCCCTTCCAATCACCTGCCGGGCAAATGCCCTAACTCCCTCAAGGCGCCACCCCAAGGGAAGGGACTTTCCCATCCCCGCCTGGGTAACCCCATCGCTGAAGATCAAGAGACGGCTTCCAACCGAGAGCTTGAGGTGAGAGTGTCCCAGCACCTCCTGCTTGAACGCACCATCCCTCCTGAGATCAATCTTCTCACGTTCCCACTGTAC
>NZ_JBFXGH010000097.1:0-8411 GCF_050178175.1 Sphaerochaeta sp. | reverse complement strand
TAACAACAAAATCCAGGCAGATTCCTGTCAGGCACAGGGGCCAGCAGCAGATAAGAGGCGTGTGAGTAACGATTTTGCATGTTTATGCATTATGGGGTTCCGGAAAACCCATTTTGCAATTGGCTCAGTATTAATTTTTATCTAAAAATACATTTTTTATTTGTAAATTTTTAGACATTTATGTATGATAAGAAGTGAGTTTAGCAAGTACTTTCTCGCGATATGCTCCAGGGGTTACCCCCTCGTTCTTTCGAAAGACTGTAGTGAAGTAGCTGGTGGTGGAATACCCCAGTTCCTCTGCTATCTCATTGATGCTGTAGGAGGGATTGGAAAGCATGTTCTTTGCTTGTTCAAGTTTAGCGAGGATGATGAATCGTTTTGTTGAGTACCCTTCGGATGCGAAGACGATGCGGCTGACTTGCTTCTCGCTCAGGTTGAGATAGGCAGCAATATCAGCGGGGCTGAGATTGCGGTGGATATTGTCCTCCACAAACTCGGCAATCCTGTCCATCCTGGTTTTTTGGTTGTTGTTTGAGAGGGTTGGTCCCATCCCCATGCTCCTTGCAGCAGCTACCAACATTGAAGGGACAAGGGAAAGGATGGTGATACCGTAGGCGGGGCGAAGGTGCAGTGCCTCTTCAATGGCTTGATCAAACAGCCGGATGAGTCCACTGGTGTCCTTGAACGGGAGGCAAGGTGCATTGAGGAAAAAGCTGTGGAGTTGGTTCCACTCGCTCTCTTCCTGGGCAGCACTCTCACGCTTTGGGTGGAATGTGCAGTCCAGGCTGTACTCGATGAGGTCATCCTCATCGTAATTGCTCTGCTCATGATAGATTCCAGGGGCGGTGAGGTAGAAACTCCCTTCCCTTGCAAAAAAGGAGTTCTCGTCGGTGGCAACCCTGCAAGTGCCACGGGCGATGATATGAAATTCGAAACTCGAGTGGGCATGCCGGGGTATGAGCCACTTGCCAGTTTTTTGCATAATACGAAGCCATTTCACCTCAACGGTAAAACCGGAAAGTTCAATCGTAAAGGGGAGCTCCGATAAACGTCTGGATGCTTTGTTCAGTTCGTAATCCACAGTCGGTCCTCTGTTAGCAGTATGCCTGTGTTGTGATTTTCATGCAAGCAGGAAAAAGGAGAGAGGAAAAGATGATTAAAACCATTCATTTGGTATTCAAGACCCACCTGGATATCGGCTTCACCGATTTAGCCGCAAGTACCATTGATCGGTATCTCAAACAGTTCATCCCTAACGCCATCGAGACTGCACGGGAACTCCGCTCACGGGGGAAAGAAGAGCGTCTGGTATGGACAACCGGTGCTTGGCTGATCAAGACAGCACTCTCCACCATGGAAAAGGAGCAGATGCCGGCCCTTGTGGAGGCTCTGGAGAGGGGAGACATCACTTGGCATGCGCTTCCTTTCACCACCCACACGGAGTTGATGGACAGTACACTTTTCTCATACGGCCTCTCTCTTTCCAAAGATCTTGATGCACGGTTCAACCATACGACTATCAGTGCAAAGATGACCGACGTACCAGGGCATACCATCTCCATGGTTCCCCATCTGGCGAAGGCGGGGGTCTCCTTCTTGCATATCGGGGTGAATGGAGGATCCCCTCTGCCAGATGTCCCCCCGCTCTTTGTATGGAGAGCACCCACAGGCGAAGAGATCGTCGTGCAGTATGATGCTTCTTATGGTTCCTCTGAGCCAGTTGGGGGGTTGGATGAGTTGCTGGTCATAGAGAACAGTGCCGACAATACCGGTCCACCCAAAACCAGTGAAGTGCTTGCGGTATATGAGCGGCTACGGGAAAGCTATCCACAGGCAAGGATTATTGCATCTTCCCTGGATGCCTATGCCCGATCGGTGCTTGCACGCAAGGATAGTCTCCCCATTGTTACCGATGAGATCGGGGATACCTGGATCCACGGTGTAGGCAGTGACCCGTTCAAGGTCAGTGCGTTCAAGTTGCTCAGCCGTCTGGGAAATCGATGGCTGGTAACAGGATTGTTGCAAAAAGGAACGCCTGCTTATGACCGGTTTTTTGACCAATTGCTTATGATCACCGAGCACACCTGGGGGCTTGACTTCAAGAAATTCCTGGCAGACTACAAGAACTGGTCGGTTGATGCATTCCACCAAGCACGAGTGAAGGACGTGATAGGAGAGGATGCCATTCCCCCTGCATACCAGTTTATTGAGGACTTTGCAAAAGAGGAGTATGCCCATGTCTTTGGGAAGGAGGATAGGAGAAGAGAGATCCGTACCTACTCTTTCTTTACCTCTGCCCATGAGGAGCAACGGTTGTACCTGAAAGGTGCCTTGGAACGGTTGCCGGAGAACCTCAGACAAGAGGCAGAGAATGAGATCCAACTCTTGAAACCCCGTCATTTTATGCCGAAAGAGGGTGATGTCGTATGCCCTGTTGGCGTTCCGTTTTCCCTAGGGACGTGGGAGATAACCATTGGAAAAGATGGCTCTCTTGCTCACCTCAGGGATCAAGGAGGCCATGATTGGGCGCAAGGGGAAGGCATTGGGGTGTATCGCTATGAGGCTTTCTCAGCTGAGGATTACCAGAACTTTCACCAAGCGTACAATCGTAATTTTGCTCAAGGAAAACAGTGGATACTTGCCGACTATGGAAAACCTGGGATGGAGATGGTAAAGAGCAAAGTGGAGCATCGCCTCTATACAGGAGAAGTAAGGAACGTGTATCGGAGAGAGCATGCTGAAGGGATCTCTATCCATGTACTGCTCACGTCTGAGAAGGAGAGCCCACGAGGGGCTCCACGATCAGTGCAACTGACCTACCAATTCTCCTTGGATGGAGCATTTCTTTTCTGCACAATCGAATGGATGGAAAAGGAGGCCACCCGCCTTCCCGAAGCGCTCTGGTTCTCCTTTGGCTTGCAGGTGCAGGGCAAGGGTGAATGGAAGATGAAAAAACTGGATATTTCACTTCCCTTGGATAGAACCGTCGAAAATGGGGCTCGCTCAATTCACGCTGTCCAAGGGTTGTCATTCCAGGGGAATCGATGCATTGCAATCGATAATCTCGACTCTCCTTTGGTCTCCCTCGATGAGCGTAAACTGCTGCGATTTGATAGGAAGCTTCCAGAGGGGAATGGAATATTCCACTTCAATCTCCTCAACAACATCTGGAACACCAACTTCCCCCTCTGGTATGAGGAAGACGGAAAGAGTAGGTTCCGCCTGGATTTGAACGCCTAGCCCTCGGTTCCCCATACTTCAAGCTGGGTAAGTGCTGGGAATGGGGATACGTCGTCCGCCTTTTTTAGGTTGCAGAGCGTTAGACAGGTGATGGTCTTCTGGGGGATGGGGAACCGTTGCGGCAGGGATGACTTTTCCAGTGAGAGATGGGTAACCTCTCCATCGCTGTCAATAAGGGTTGCTTCACTCCACCAACTGTCGTGGGGCCAATCGGCTCTGAGAGTGAGACGAACCTCATCAATACTGACTGGTCTGCCGAATTCCAGATGAAGCTCAGCCTTCGGGTCCTGATTGATGCCCCAGCTGGTCCATGGATACTCCCCATGGTATTCATTGGCAAAGATTCCATCGATGGCATTCCTGGCAGCAAATACCATCTCCCCGCGGGTCTCAACATTCGCTGTGGCATGGGGGTAGATGCCAACCGTCTCATGACGGTCATGAGGATTGCATGCGAGATTTCTCCTCGGCAGGTTGTCCACATGACTGAGGGTGAGCAGGTGTCGCTCCCCTTGGAATGCAAAGGGACTGTAACAGGTTCTCGAGAGCTCAGAGATTGGGATGGGGAAGCTTGCTTCCTTCTTTAGGTAGAGGGGATGGGCTCCCAGTGTCTCATCCAGCTGCAGGACGTAGATTCCTTGCTTATCCACTTCAAGGACGATTCGGTCTCCTTCATGATAGGCCTCTTGATAGACCAGGGCGACCCCATAGCCACATTTCCTGCTCGCTGCCAGGATGACATCATGTGCATCCAGAATCATGATCTTCATACAACATCCTCCGCATAACTCACTATACCATAGCTTGCAATTGCTTAACAGCAGATAAGGTGGCTCCATTTCGGGTTGCATAAATTCTTCCCTGCTCGTATCCTTATCTTCAGTGACACAAGGAGGATTTACATGATTGTACAGAAACAGAGACCATTCGATTGGGGATATACTCCCATTACCAGTCTGGATGGTGATCATAGTGATATGATGCTTGATTTCGGTATCCTGAAATTGAAAGCAGGAGAGCAAACGAGTTGCACGCTTCCCCTGGAACGCGCTTGGATGCTCCTCAAGGGAAAGATCACCTTCAGCTGGGATGAAGGGAGCGCAACAAGTGAACGCCAGAGTTGTATAGATGAGTCTCCAGTAGTATTACATGCACCTTCTGCCGCTGCAGTAACAGTCAAGGCGGAAAGTGACTGTGAGCTGGTTGTTGAACGGTGCAAGAACGAACAGTCCTTCCCCGTACGATTCTATGACAAGGGTGATGTAAAGACTGAGGTCTTCGGTGCCGGAGTCCTACAGGAGACAAGTAACCGTACTGTTCGGACCGTATTTGACGGAGAGAGTGCACCCTATTCGAACATGGTAATGGGGGAAGTCATCAACCATCCCGGTAGGTGGTCTAGTTACCCTCCTCATGACCATCCACATCCGGAGATTTATCATTACCGATTCTTCCCGAAGCAGGGCTTTGGGATTTCGGTATTGGATGAGGATGCCTTTGTTGTCCATGATGGGGACACCTCCTTGATAAAACCTGATACCACGCATAGTCAAGGTGCTGCCCCTGGCTATGCTATGTACTATGTCTGGATGATCCCTCATCTTCCCGGTGATAAGTGGTTGCCGACGACCCGCTACTACAGAAAGGAGCATACCTGGTTACTGGAGAAAGGGGTGAAGGTGTGGCCCGAGATCCCAGCTCTCATGGAGTAGAATCCTGTAATCCAGGAAAAACGGGGGGAGCAGCAATGCTCCTCCATTATTGATCATGCATGCATCCATCCGCTCGAATCATCCAACTTGACAACGATTTGCAATTGGTCCATGGTTATACTATGAATTGTACATTCCTTGGGCACAGTGCCTTCTTAGTGGAAACGGATGCATATCTCCTGCTCTTTGATTACACCAAAGGAACAGTGAGCCTTCCCTCTGAATCCAAGCCGTTGATGGTCTTTTCCAGCCATCGGCATGCCGACCACTATGACCCTTCCATCTTCTCGCTTGCAGACCGGAAAGGGCATACCGTTTTCTTTCTCTCCTCCGATATTCCCCCAACAGATATCCCCTTCTCCTGTACCATCAACCCGATGGGCCCGTATGAAGAGGACATCGTGGAAGGCCTTGTAGTCAAGACACTCAAGAGTACTGATGAAGGGGTGGCCTTCGTGGTGGAGGTTGAGGGAAAAACCATCTACTTTGCCGGTGACCTGAACCATTGGCACTGGGAAGGGGAGAGTAAGCAGTACAATGAGGAGATGGCCGACAACTACCATAAGGAGTTGGTTCTTCTCCCTTCTCATCTGGACCTTGCCTTTGTACCTGTCGATCCTCGTTTAGGCTCTTATTACAGCCTAGGGGCAAAGGATTTGGTCCAGGCAGTGTCGGTGGACATGCTTGTTCCCATGCATATGTGGGAAGACTATTCAGTATGCGGCAAATTACAGAAAGAGATCGGGGATCGTGTCAAGGAAGTCATTCTTCTGGATACGGTCCCACAAACATGGAGGATATGATGCAGTTTCATTTTGCTCATAATAATTTCAATGTCATGGATCTTGATGCATCCCTTGCATTCTATAAAGAGGCGTTAGGTCTTGTGGAAGTGCGGAGAAAGGAAGCCTCTGACGGTTCTTTCATCCTGGTTTTCCTGGGAGACGGATCTTCAAAGCACCAACTCGAGCTTACTTGGTTGAAGAACTGGGAGAAGGACTCCTACAACCTTGGGGACAATGAATTCCATCTTGCATTCGAGACCGACGACCTGGATGGTGCACGGGAGAAACACCGCGCTATGGATTGCATCATCTACGAGAACAAGCCGATGGGAATCTACTTCATCGTTGACCCTGACGGGTACTGGATTGAGATTGTTCCTGAAAAGAAGTAAGCATTAGGTGAAACGGCTGGTGAAAATCCGCTGGTACTGTTTCGGGCTCATGCTCATGACCTTCCTGAATTGCCTGCTGAAGTAGTTCGGGTCCTTGAATCCACACGCCTCACTTACCTGGGACATGGAGAGGCCACGTTTCTGGATAAGGGTACAGGCGTGTGCAATACGCTTATGGATGTGGAACTCAATGGGGGAGAGACCGGTACTCTGCTTGAAGAGCCGGTTCAATGTGCTTGTGCTCATATTTGCCACTTCCACCAGCTCCTCTGTTGCAAGGCTTGTATCAAGATGTTGGTCCATATAGGAGATGACTTCCCAGAGTCTTCGGGTTCCCTGGTTGGTCTCCCGTGGGGTCTGGTCCCAGATTCGGGAGAGCGAGATGATCAACTCAATCAGATATGCGAGTGCCAGAGGTCGGGACCCAGAGCCATAACTCTGGTCATCAGCTTCCTTCTCCATCATCTGGACCAGGGGAATGAGCTCAGCAGTTTGGGAAGGGGAGAGCAAAAGATAAGGGATTTTCTGGGTTTCCATGAAGATGGAGCAATAGCCTGGAAGGGATGGCAGGTCGAGAAACTTTCTTCCCAGTAGGTTTCTTGCATAGATGATGTTGTAGAGTACCAGGTTCTCCACATCCTTGTATCCATGCTCCACACCAGGTGGGATGAAGAAAATCGATCCTTCCTGGAGCGGTTGCTGTTCGCTCTTGGT
Source organism: Sphaerochaeta sp. (assembly GCF_050178175.1). Lineage (GTDB taxonomy): Bacteria > Spirochaetota > Spirochaetia > Sphaerochaetales > Sphaerochaetaceae > Sphaerochaeta. The sequence goes on along the minus strand of NZ_JBFXGH010000097.1, from coordinate 1,568 downwards.
GAAATTTATCCCACGCCCACTTACCACGAATACCAATTCATTGAACTCATGGCTGTGTAACCGGTAAGGGATTTCCGGATCACGCTTGATGACCTTCAACTGCATGGTAGGTTCCCAAAAGTACGAGGTATCTGACAAGATGGAATCAATCATAGCAAAATGGTTGTACATCCTGCAGGCTTTGTCAAGAACTACCGCTTGGACAGTTGTTCTCATCGTCCTTGTATGGCACACTTGTCGTGAGGAGAAACCAAGCTATGGACCTACTACTCGATAGTGCCGACCTCTCGGCAATTGCACATGCGCTGGAGCATTACCCCATCAAAGGGGTAACCACCAACCCCACCATGCTCAGCGCCATTGAAGGAGGCGCCGTTCTCACACACTTGAGACGTATCAGGGAGATGATCGGGGAAGAGCGGGAATTGCATATCCAGGTCATGGGTAGTGATGAGCCCACCATGATCAAGGAGGCCCATCATGTAGTCTCTTTGCTTGGTGAGAAAACCTGTATCGCAGTTCCCGTTACCGAGTGTGGGTTGAAGGTAATTAAACAGCTTACTTCTGAAGGTATTGCCGTTACCGGGACGACTGTGTTTTCCACCATGCAAGGCATTCTCGCAATGCTCAGTGGAGCCCGCTATATTGCAGTATTCTATGATCGGATGCTCAATCTTGATATCGATGCAAAACGGGTAATCAAGGAACTGTCTGGGTTCCTTTGGACGAATACCAGCACAACCCAGGTCCTCGCTGCGAGTTTCAGGAACATCAGTGAGGTAACCAGTGCCTACGCCAATGGGGCCGGGGTGTGCACAGTCCGCCCAGAGCTGCTTTCAACCGGGCTGGCGATGCCTTCCATCAGCCAGGCAGTTGATGACTTTTCCAGGGATTGGAAAGCTGTTTTCGGGGAGAAAACTCTGTTGGAGCTTTAGGATGACAGGGCTTTACTGACTGCCTTCTTCCATCCTTTATACCGTTTCTCTCTCTCTCTGCATCGCTCATCATTGGTTGATAAAGTGCTTTTGCTGGAAGTTGTTCCTCTTCCAGGATGCCTACTGCCTTTGCAGCGATAAGCGCTGGTCCCTGTCCACTCAATTCCTCCAATGCGGCAACGCGAACCTCACAGCCGATGATATCGCTCTGTGCTTGCATGAGGAATGCATCGTTGGTAGGACCTCCATCAACCCGGAGGCTGGTGATATCTTGCTTTGCATGTTTGTGCATCAGGAAGACAATGTCTGCAATCTGATAAGCGATCGATTCTTCTGCTGCCTTGACCAGTTCTGCTTTCTTGCACCGCCTGTCCAATCCAACGATTACCGCTCTTGCCTCAGGGTCCCAATAGGGTGCCCCCAAGCCGCTGAAGGCCGGCACCATGTAGAGACCTTCAATGTCCTTGGCTTGTCCTGCCAGGATTCCCGCTTCCTTTGCCGAACCGATAAGCTCAAGATCCTCAACCAGATAGGAGATTGTTGCCCCGCTGTAGTTGATGTTCCCTTCCAGGACGTAGGTGACCTTTCCATCAATCCCCCAGGCAAGGCTGGTGACAAGGTCCTCACAGAGTA
>NZ_JBFXGH010000096.1:3649-8697 GCF_050178175.1 Sphaerochaeta sp. | reverse complement strand
GCCTTGCTTCTCCCTGAAGAAAGAAACAAAACCCGAGAAAGAGAAGTCGAGTAGATTATCTCCTGCCAAGACCAACAGGTCCTCCTTGAGGTCCAGCTGGTCGATGGCAAAAAGAATATCCTTCACTGCCCCCAACCTATTCTCATTGCTGGTGGAGCCATCATCGAGAATGGTAATAGGATGGGAAAGAGAAGAGCTTTCCTTCCAAGAGACAAAGTGATCATAAAACTTATGGTTTGAGATGACTACATACTGGTCGATTCCAGGGATGGTATCGACATCAGAGAGAATCCACTCCAAGACACTCTTTCCCTGTACCGGCAACAAGGGCTTGGGGAAGTTCTCTGTCAGAGGATAGAGCCGGGTAGCATAGCCGGCGCAGAGGATGAGACAGTGCATATGATACAGACCTCACAAGTATCGATGTTCTCTATCTTACCACACCAATACTGCAAGAGAACGTGTTTTTTTATTTCTTCTGATACCGCTGTTGTCCTGATGCACCCTTATTGCTGACACTGATCTGGCAGTCATTAGCGTTCACGTAGCTCAGGAACAGAGAGCCAAGCAGAAGACGGTCACCCCGGGGAATCCTGTTCCAGAGGTACCCCTTGAACAAATCTTTCACCAGGAAGCTCTCTCCTGGCCTCAAGTTCTTTGCTTCCTTGAGGGCTGTTTCCAATAAGGCATTTATATCTTGCATATACGCTTTCCTTCTAACATCAATATTGTTCTCAATATCAAGTATTGAGTGTTCAAGGGAGAAGGTCAAGAGAGGTAGGTAAGACCTGAATCTCCTGGTTCAGGTTGAGTTGTAATCTCACGATTTTAGGGGCTGAATATGCTACTTCCACAGATGATAAAGGGGAAGGAGTTCTATCAACATCAATGTCTTGTAATCTTCTAAGTGTTATTTTATAGTAAAACTGTCATTTTATGACAGTTTCTATCAAAAATATAATCGATGGAGTTCAATGAATGAACAGGCTGGTGAAAGCAATCCTTGAAAATATTCAGACGCCCGTATTCACCACATTAGAAATTTCCTCACTAACCTCAGAATCCCCAGAGGCACGATATGCATTGGTAAAGCGTGCAATTGCTGATGGCGATCTTATTAGAATCAAACGGGGCCTGTATACGCTGTCCCCATTATATAGAAAAACTCATGTTAATCCATTTACTGTGTCTCAAATGATTATTACTCAATCCTACGTGAGTCTTGAATCAGCACTCAGCAACTATGGATGGATTCCGGAAGCTGTCAGATCTATTACCGCTGTTACATCTCGTTCTCCCACTGAGTTTTTAACTCCTGTCGGACATTTTACCTACGAAAGAGTTCCCCAAAAAACACTATTTGCAGGTGTTGAAAGGCTCCAGGATGAACAGGGAAACGTGTGGTTTCAAGCAACTCCATTGAAAGCACTTGCTGATTATATTTATCTTCATAAAATAGATTGGAGCTCAACGCTTCCACTCATTGAATCTTTACGTGTTGATGAAGAAAGCTTGCATGGGATATCGGTGGAAGATTTTCAAGAATTGGAAGGAAATTATACTAGTCGCAAGGTCAATAGATTTCTCGATGGACTAAAAAAGGAACTGCACTCATGAGCATTCGAATGATTGAACAAAGAATGGCTACCTATTCAATCTCTTCGGAGATTGAAGAAATGCAAGCTTTGAGAGAGATTACCCAGGAAGTAGTTCTTGCTTCATTGGGAAGAGCTGGCTTTTTTCAAGAAGCAATATTCCAAGGAGGTACCTGTCTTCGTATCTTTCATGGACTGAATAGGTTTAGTGAGGATCTGGATTTTTCTCTCATGAACCCAAACCCAAATTTTGCATGGCAATCATATCTCAAAAAAGTAATTGCAGATGTGGCTTCTTTTGGCTATGACATGGAAATATCCGACAGACACAGCACTGATAGTACTGTAAGACTTGCTTTTCTCAAAGATGATGCAGTAGGTAAAGTCCTCCAACTGAACTATGTAGGAAAAACTTCCATGGTGAAGAAGATTCGTATTAAACTGGAGATTGATATCAATCCACCCCCGGGCAGTAGACATGAGATCACCTATATAGGATTTCCCTATCTCTCTCCAATTGCTATACAAGATCCCTCATCCTTGTTTGCTGGCAAAATCCATGCTTTACTCTGCAGAAATTATACAAAAGGAAGAGATTGGTATGATTTTCTTTGGTACACGACACGCAACACTTCGGTTAATTATCATTATTTAGGACAGGCATTGCACCAATCTGGGCCATGGAAAGGGATGGATATCCATATTGATCAGGACTGGCTGAAAGATTCCCTCTCTCAGAAGATAAATCAGATTGATTGGCAGGAAGCAGCAAACGATGTGAGAAGATTCGTTCCTATCTTAGAACAACCCTCTCTTGATTATTGGAGTGAAAAGGTGTTCCTTCAGCAAGTGGATAGGTTATAAGAACAAGGAATCTTCAAACATCGAATCCCAACATCCTGCTGATAGTATTTGCTCTTAGACCTTGAATACCACCTTACTCAGCTTCCCTCGCATGCAATAGTCATCAGACGCAAGGATTCGATTCACCACCTGCTGGACAAATAGCGGGTCATCACAGCGCTCAGCGAACTCAGTAAACTTGGAATATCCGTCATCAGTGTAGAGAAGATCAAACTCAAAATCGAGCTCATTTGTGGAGTTCAGAGCCCACTCGTCTGTACTGTAAAACAATTCCATGAGCTCCAGCCCTAGAATCGGATCTATCTGGTCTGGGTCCAAGAGCTCTAGGGATCGTGTAAGTATATCCAGAATCTGTTCTCCAGAAAGAGAGCTCCTCCGTCCCTGGTGGGTAACAGCATGAATGTTTTTTCGAAACAGCGTGATGCGTTTTTCCTGCGAGGAAACCATGCCTTCTATCATCATTGCTACAGAGGGAGACTCAAGAGCCAACTTAAGTAAGGCATCTACCAAGATGCCTTGATCCATCTGTAAAAGGGCTTTCCTTACCCGATTGTACTTAGCTATTGTTTCCATGTTCTCTCACCTTCTTTGTTATTCTCTGGAATCATCTTCTGTATTGGCAGCAGCCTGCTTTTTGGCCTGCTTTTTCCTGGCCTTTTCTTGCCGGTCTTCCCACATGTCCCAGAGCCAGTCCTTTACCGGTAGTTTCCATTGTTGGCCTTTGGACGGGATATTCTTTATCAGGCTCTTGGGATTAAGTCCCATCTGTTTTGCAATGCGGATATCTTCCTCATTCAGCCTGCACAGTTTCTTTGCTTTCTTCCACTCTTGTTCTGGAAATGCCACAGTAAACCCCCTTATGTAATAGGTAATAATTGATGCCACGAGAATTGAGAATACTACATGACCTCATCCCAGTCAAAGGACCTTGTCAGGTCCTTGAAATATGACCAATTCCCTGTAAGGTGACGATAGCGCCCTGCCACGATCCCGGGACTGACCCCCAGTTGCTTTGCCATAACAATAACCTCTTCTCTTGAGATAATTTGACTAATGGTTTTATTATATGCTTCAGGGATCAAGATATTCGCTGCGAACCTGTCTGCTTCCTGTTCTTGCCGATCAGTACTTCTCTCCTCAGCAATATACAGTCGTTTCTTCTCGCCATGCAGTATGTGGTAGGCTTCATGAAAGAAGGAGAACCAAAAAAGATCTTCTGCTTTTCCTCGAAGGCTAACCAATATCATCGCTTTGGAAGGAGACAACCACTTTGATGCTCCATTCCAAGGGACCTTTTTCATCTCTTTAACCAGAACAAGAGCAACACCACAAGAAGCACATAACTCTTTCATCCTAGGCAAAAACTGTACAGGTTCACTGGTAGTGAGCTCCCGTATCTCTTTCAATACTGCTTTAAAACTATCCGTATTATAGGGGGCACATACAATATCCTGTGCCTGTAGCTCTCCTATCCTAATCCAAGCAGAAGCTGCTCCTATGTTTGTCTCAAAACAATCAGAACGCCTGGCAGCAACTTTTGGATCCATCCAGACATCCTTCCATGCATCAACACTGGCTACCCCATAGAATCGTAACGACTCCCCTACCATATCTGCCTTTGAGGCAGATGCGTCTATCATACCTCGGACAATCAATTCCTTCGTAGGAATACCATGCAACCAATCTATGCTTTGCTCATAACTTTTCTTCTGTTTGATCTTCCTTCGTTGCTCCTGGTATTGAAGTTCCAAAGTATTCCACATCCGGGCGGGAACACCGGTGACCATTTCCAACCTATCTGCTGTTTCATAGGTGATGGGTTGTAGTCCTTTGATGATTCGAATCATGGACTGCTCTGTCAGACCACACCGTGTCGCGCACTCCTTCAGTGTCATTGAAAGGGTTTCAAGAACTTCAGCCAAGGTTTCTCCAGGAGCAACTGCATAGTCTGGGGCAAACTGATATGTATGCTTTACTTTTTTCTCATTGTTCATTACATGCTCCTTCTTTGGTTTTTCTTATCATGGGTATCAAGAATAGCTCGAATTTCTATCTCAGTTACCAATTCCTGATCTATGCTCCCATCAGGCTTTATTGGAAGCGGATCTTGTGTAGGAACAAATAGCAGACGGAATGGATAAACAAGATCGACTGAAAATACTCCGCCTTGATTGACGAGCTCATGACATCTAGGAGGAGGGAGATGTGAAATATCCTTGAGTGTGTCAGCTGCTTGCAATTCCATAAGACGTTGCTTCAGTTTCATGCATAACTCTTTCCCAAATGTTTTTTTCATCATTTTTTCTTCAGAACATTGTCTCTGCAACTTCTTCGTCTTGAAATATAGAGTCATCCACCTCACCAAGTCAATAGTATAGTTAACATGATATGTTAATCATAATACCACGGACGAAAGAAAGATGCAAACTATATGTACCAAGGTAATCGAATACAGGTCCTTGATAAAAGTTTTTACCATAAGATTTTCAAGAAAAATCATGTAATCATTCTTGCTATGCATATGTAACTGGATGATAGACTTCCCAACCCATAGATTCTCTTTAGGAAATCTTTGAAGAATGTCCTTGA
>NZ_JBFXGH010000096.1:0-3549 GCF_050178175.1 Sphaerochaeta sp. | reverse complement strand
ATAAAAGTTTTTACCATAAGATTTTCAAGAAAAATCATGTAATCATTCTTGCTATGCATATGTAACTGGATGATAGACTTCCCAACCCATAGATTCTCTTTAGGAAATCTTTGAAGAATGTCCTTGAATTGGCTATCCAACAACAACTTGTTGTAAAGTATCAATCACGTGTCTTTGTGATGTGAAGAATCAAATACATTTATCCTAGAAAAGGCTCTTCATTGCATCCAGAATTCCTGCAAACTCCAACAAGGAATAGGCAATACGCCACATGATTATGAAGATTAAACCATACAGGATTCGCCAGGTAATAGCTTTCCTGAAGAGAGGAGCAAGAACTGCAGCCCCATAGGACAAGAGGAAGAACCAGAGGAAAGACGCCGAAACAGCTCCCCCTGCAAAAAGATACCTACTCTGCCCAACATAGGTACTGCTGATACTTCCCAGGAGCACCACCGTATCAAGATAGACATGGGGGTTCAAGAGGGTAATTGCCAAGGTAGTGAGCACTATCTGGGCTCTACTTGTTTCACTATGTTCCGTCTCCGCTAAACCCTCAACAGGTTTGAGTGCGGTCAACAAGTTCTTCAGGCCATACACAAAAAGAAAGAGAGCGCCTCCGCCGGCAGCAACGGTAAGCAGATGAGGTGATTGGCTGATAAGACTCCCTACCCCTGCAACTCCCAAGGTAATAAGCACTGCATCCATGAGAGAACAGACAAGTGCAACAAGAAAACGATGTTGCTTCTTGATACCTTGGGTAAGAACGAACGCATTTTGCGCACCGATTGCGATAATGAGGCTGGCTCCAGTTGCCATACCGGTGAAGTAAGGGAGTTCCATGGCATACAGCGTATACAGAAGTGGCATGGTATGCAAAGCAGGAAAGCTCTATCTTAAGTGAAAAGATGTAGAATTAGGATACCTCATCATTTCTAAATGGGTAGAGATGATGGGCAATGGTAGTATATGCTAAAACTTCCTAAATACAGACGGTTGCTTCCGGTTCTGCTCATAACTCCTTCCATGTGCGAACAAGAGCTCGCATTTCCATGATAGATTGATTGAGCATTTCACCAGCCCGGCTCATCGATATAATCTCCCTCTCATAAGCCTCTCGCAAAATGCTCCTCCATAAGGTCGCTGAAATCAAGCCCATGAGGGTCCTCTTCTGCAACCGAATCTGGAAATTCTGCTCTCAAGGAATTTGGTTCGAAATATCTTTTTAAATCATGTCCATAGCTGTCGAAATAGTCCTGTCGAAACCTGATAATGAGATCAGAATAGGAAGAATCCTCTTCAATCTGGAACAGTCTATAGAGGATTGTCATATAGCTTACTTTAAAGATTCTCTTCACTTTCAGCACTCTATCAACATAAGCAAGGCCCCTAAAATGATCTGTTGCTCAGAAACAACACAAAACGGGATAAACCTTCCTCTTTCCCATACTCCAGACTTTTTCATGAATTGGCTACACGATCTTCCCATCCCAAAGAAGCTGTAGGAAATATTTCCAAGGCATGACTTCAATACCATTTCCCAACTTCCTTGGCCGCTCTTCGCAGCATACCAGAATGTATCGATCGCATATCCCTTCCTCCATGAAAGCCTTCAGTCCTCGGTAATCCTTGGAATCTGCCTTTTTGGTGGTTTTGGTCTCAATTGCTACATTCTCTCCTAGCACAAAGTCAACCTCAAAGTTGCTTGTGGTCCTCCAATAGCTAAGGACTTCTTTGCTCTGGATGTAATCGAGGTAGGAACGTAGCTCCATGAACACATAATGCTCGAAAAATGCACCATATTCTGTCTGGATTGAGGTGGGGACAGGAGCATTCTGCAACGCTCTGGCTACTCCAAGGTCAAAGAAATAAAACTTAGGCATCCCATAGGTCTTTCTCTTCTTTCCATTGGTGAAGGAAGGGAGCTCACACCCGATCAGGGTGTCAACGAGGACCTGATACCAACCGGTAACAGCTTGTCTGGAGACACCAACATCGCTGGCAATATTGGTAAAGTTGAGCATCTGTGTGTTTGATAGGGCGGCTACCTCTAGAAATCGTGAGAATTGGGGAAGTTTCCTTGTAACTCCCTCTGCCTGGATCTCCTCGTTGAGGTACAAAGCAACATAGTCGTTAAGTTCCTCATCAGGATGTTCAGAGCAGAAGGCTGAGGGCAATAAGCCTGACTGGAAAATCCTTTCCAAAGTATAGTTGGTGTCTTGTATCTCTGGGAATACCAAAGGATGCATGGTGATATGACCGGCTCTTCCTCCCAAGAGATTGACCCCGCCTGAACGAAGTTTTCTTGCGCTTGAACCGGTGAGCAGGAACCGGATATTCCTCTCTTCAATGAGAAATTGCACTTCCTCCAGCAGCAGTGGCGCTTTCTGGATCTCATCGATCACCACGAGGCAATCATGCAAGTCGCGAGCTTCAATTTCTTCCCTGAGTATGCCTGGATCGGAGAGTACTCTCATCCGAAGCCTACCGTCAAGCAAGTTCCAGCTAAGGCTCACCATGTCTTGCAATTCATTGCGAATGTAGGTGGTCTTTCCTGTCATACGAGGGCCTAAAAGGAATTGCGACTTGGTAGCGAGTCTTTCATTCAACCTCAGGGTACGTTTGATATATGCATCTCTTTTCATTGAAATTGCCACTCCTAATTAACATATATCATGATATACGCTATTAGTGTTTGCGTCAAATAAAAACTTTCCCTATCCATATCGGAGAGTAGGGGTTGGTATCACAAGAGATTTCGAGGAATGGTGTCAACCATTCTTTGGGTACATCCATATATGGTAGACAAGGATTGCTGAGACGGGGGGGTATGGGTTTGCCTGATGACCTTGTCGGGAAAAATAGGAGCATCCTACAGAGCGACAACGCAAAATCCGAATGGTGGATTTGTCATTTTTTTACACGGCTGGAAATACTGAAGATACTCCCCTGTTCACCAGATCCTATTACCATGAGGATAGGACAGCTGAAGTTGGCAGTTTGCTTACCGCCCAAGACAGAAAAACCTCCCTAAGGAGGCAATATATATAGAAGACTTCCAAGAAAGTCGGCCTTGAATAAAATCGGGCAAGTGCCCTCATTCCCAGGTATGTATTCTGGATGGAAGCCCTGTACCCAAAGGTGAGGGAGAAACGGCAAAGTCTATTCCTGTTTCCCAGATCCGGTACAAAGATCCTATCTTTCAGAACCATTCCCAAACAAACCCTTGGAAGGAAGAGGCCTCTCAGAGGAAGCGTTCCATCCGCTCTATGGTCTGCTGTTTTGATTAAACCCCGAATACATGAAGAAAGTATGAAAGAGGTATGAAACAAGCATGAATTGTTGCTGATCATAGAATGCAGGTACTAATTCTCCCAATTTATTTCTACTTTTTGGGTCAGTTTTAGTTGTTTGATACGATTTAATGGCTTAGATTATTTCTCATGGTTCTGACAGGAACAGGATTTGCCCACTGTAGAGAAGATGGCGTGTATGTTGTACCGATTGGATGTTTGAAGCCTTGATACTGAAGTCATTCCCAGCAGAAGA
>NZ_JBFXGH010000095.1:0-8763 GCF_050178175.1 Sphaerochaeta sp. | reverse complement strand
CTGTAGCGCTCGATTGCCCTTGGCAGACTCCGGCTTCCATCTATAAGGAGACATGGGGCTACCGCAGTTGGCAGGTACGCGGCGACAAGCATGAGAAGATCAAGGAACTGAGTGCGACTGCCAGGAGAGTAATCGAAGGGGGGGGGGAACTACCTTCTGAATATAGGTCTGGTGGGAGATGGATCAATCCAGGAGTTTGAGGAAGCAGTCCTGAAAGGCATTGGAAAGGAACTTGCAGGGAATCCTCCGGAGAGGAAAACAACAACCCTCCAGATACCAGAAAAAGAGTACCAAGGGCCTTCCTTTGCCTGTGGAGAACCGGTGGTTGTCTACCGATATACTGGAGCAGAGTACTACTCCTACCGCCCTATCCCCACAAGTCTGCACTGGAAGATTGCCATAGAGGAGAACAAGAAGCTCTCCATCTACTGGAAAACCACAGAACCACTGGAAAAAGAGGAGAAGCTTGTTCTAGTGGTGGATGGAAAACCTTATTACAGCAGCTTACAGAAGGGACGACACACTGATGCTTTCATTACATCTCTTCCCTTGCAGAAAGGTAAGCATGAGTTCATCGTCCATACAGTGGGAAGTCCACTCAAGCGTCCGGCTTTGGGCGCCCATACACTACAGATAGTCCTGGAAGAGGAGAGCAGATAATGAAGATTGAGATTTGTCTGGAATCGATCGAAAGCGTGATCGCAGCAGAGCAAGGAGGGGCCGACCGCGTGGAGTTCTGCGCCGACCTGTTCGAGGGGGGCACTACCCCATCGCTGGGAGCATTCAAGGCAGCCAGGGCACACTCCACCATAGCCATGAACGTCATGGTCCGCCCCCGAGGCGGCGACTTCTGCTACTCGGACCTGGAGTTTGAGGCGATGAAGGAGGATGCAAGGCTCTTCCGAGAGGCGGGGGCCGACGGCATCGTCTTCGGCATCCTCACCCCTGACGGGGAGATCGACATGGAGCGCAGCAGAGAGCTCATCGAGATCGCTCGCCCCTGCTCGGTCACCTTCCACCGCGCCTTCGATATGAGCCGTGACGCCTCAAGGTCCCTGGAGAAGCTCATCGAGCTCGGGGTCGACCGGGTGCTCACCAGCGGCCTGGAGGAGACCGTCACCGAGGGGCTGGAGACACTGAAAAGCCTGATCGACCAAGCAGACGAGCGTATCATCGTCATGCCTGGCTGTGGCATCACCGAGCGAAACTTCACCAGGATCCAGGAAGCCCTGGGGGCAAAGGAGTACCATGTGGCACTGGACGGCACCTATGAGTCCCGCATGACCTACAGGCCCGACCACATCTACATGGGTGGCATGCTCCGCCAGACGGAGTTCAGTCTCCGTCACACCGACAAGGGCCGGGTGGGAACCGTGGTCTCCCAGAAAGGGGGCAGGTGATGAAAGGACGAGTCTTCGTGGGCGGGCTGCACCATGAGTCCGACACCTTCAACCCCATCATCACCTCCCGTGATGAGATCTGGGTGAGCAGGAAGGAGGAGCTTTTCGCAAAGAAGGAGAGCTCGGCCAGCGGAATCATCAATACCCTCATCGCCGCAGGCTATGAGGTCATCCCCTCCCTGGTTGCACGGGCCGTGCCCAACGGGGTGTGGGACAGAACATACTACCAGGAGCTCAAGGAAGAACTGCTGCAGGACCTAAGGGAAGCAGGGGAGCTTGATGCCATCTGCCTCTCCTTGCATGGAAGCATGCGGGTTGCAGGCATCGGGGAGGCCGAGGGGGACCTGCTTGAGGCGGTGAGACTCATCCAGCCATCAATCCCCATCCTCACCAGCCTGGACATGCATGCCACCCTCACCAGGCGCATGAGGAAGGCAGCGGACGGGTTCGTGGGCTACAAGTGCGCCCCGCACACCGATACCTACGAGACCGGCATCCACGCCGCCCTGATGGTCATCCGCACCATTGAGTCAGGCAAGAGACCCACCATGGCCATGGTGAGGATACCGATGCTTATCGCAGGGGAGCAGAGCGAGACCAGCGTGGAGCCGATGAGGAGCCTCATCCAGGAGCTGAGGGAACGGGAGAAGGAAGAAGGCGTGCTTGCCTGTTCCTTCACCCTCGGCTTCCCCTGGGCGGATGAGAGGGAGAACGCGGTGCATGCGGTGGTGGTGACCCAGGACGACCAAAAACGAGCCGATGAGATAGCAAAGGAACTGGCAGCCATATTCTGGGGCCGGAGGGCCGAGTTCGGGTTCTACAACGAGACCAGGATGCCCAGCGATGCCATAGGGGCGACCAAGGATTCGATTGCAGAAGGTGTGTACCCGGTGGTCATCAGCGACAGCGGGGACAACCCGACCGCAGGGGGAAGCGGGGATGTGACGAACTTCCTGCGCCTGGTCATGGACGACCCCGTCCTCTCCACGCTCAGTCCACCCCTGCTCTACCAGGGATTCTATGACCCACCTGTGGTGGCTCAGGCTTTCCGCGAGGGAGTTGGTTCATCCTTCCACTGCTCACTGGGAGCGAAGTTCGACAAAGAGAAGAGCAGTCCTATCGAGGCTGAGGCCAAGGTCATCTCCCTCAAGGAGAAATGGGAAGGCGCGAACAACGCCGACCTTGCCCTCCTGGAGATGGGAGGGGTGCACGTGGTGGTGGCGAGCAAACATGTAGGATGCTACGACCCCGGGATGATGAGGATCCTCGGGGCTGAGCCGACAGGGTGCAAGGCAATCGTGGTGAAGCTGGGCTACCTGGAACCACAGATACGCTCGATTGCAAAGCGGTCGATGATGGCACTCACCACCGGCAGCACCGACGAGCTCTTCACCCGCCTGCCCTACAGGGAGCTCTCCAGGCCCATCTACCCGCTTGACGGGGAGTTTGATGCTGAGCTGGAATTGATCTGACAAGAATCAAGGATACTGGAACAAGGGGAGAGACTGGTAGGGTCTCTCTCCTTTTTATTGTATCCAGTGCTTCTATAGAAAGCGAGTTACTGTGGTGTACGTAGTATTGCCAGGCGTCCAATATCGTAATCACGAATGCCTCCCTTTGTATGGAGATCTCTTCATGCAGAAAAAGCTTTCTATTCGTAATTTGCATAGGAATTCAATGCAAATAACTAATATTTTTACACTTTAAAAGGTATTTGCTCTTAAAAGCATATATTATTGTTGACTCTCCGGATTAATCATCTTATCATAAACATACCCAAAAAGGAGAAAACACCTATGTTAATCAACTTTACCGTTTCCAATTTTAGGAGTTTCAAAGAGGAAGCATTGCTTAATCTTGCTCCTGCTAAACGAATCAAGGAAAAGAGCGAACATGTGTTGCACTCCCCCAAGAATAAGAAAGTGGATGTACTTCCCGTATCAGTTATCTATGGAAAAAACGGAAGTGGCAAAACAACATTTATCGATGCCCTCTCCTTCATGAAATTGCGCGTAACACAAGATATATATCCCTCTGTCACTCCATTCAGGTTAGCTGACACGATACAGGAAAATGAACCCACTAGATTTTCAATTCTCTTTAAATATCATGACATTGTGTATGACTATGGGTTTTCGCTCCATAAGAAGGTTGTACAGGAAGAATGGCTTTCAGTATATTTCTCGTCAAAACCAAGTCTCCTGTTTGAACGATATAATGAGAACGGAAAGCCTATGGCTACATTTGGACAAGCACTTATCTCTGCAACACCCAAAGGTAAAAACTACCTTGGCTTTATTATGGAAGGAATAAATCAAGAAGAGCTATTTCTTCGTGAAGCAGTCAATAGAAATGTCAAAATCCTTGCTCCTATTATTGAATGGTTTTCAGACCATTGTTTCATCATCATGCCTGAAAGCAAAGTACAAGCACTTGAGTTGCTGTTGCATGATCAGTCTGAAACCCTACAGAAGATAAATAAGCGGATCAAGGAGATGGACCTTGATATTGATGAACTGGACTCAGTACGCAAACCTTTTGATATTGAAAAGTTCTGTTCCCGTTTTGAAGATGCTGAAGCAGCACAATATCATTCAATGTTTGAGGAGATGCAAGAAAACGAAGCTGTTCCTCTGAATGATGAATATGCGAACCCGCATGGTGTTGTACTGAAGACCGCAGAGGGTTTTGAAATGGTCAAGCTGGAAGCAGGATATACAAGGCAGGACGGGAAGCATATTCAATTTGATATGTCATTGGCTTCCAGTGGTATGAACAGAATGCTTCATTTGCTTCCTGCATTGGATCTCATCCATGGGGAAGACACTGTTTTTGTTATTGATGAATTGGAGCGAAGTCTCCATACCTTGCTCGCTCAATACTTTATCAAGAATTTCATAACAGAAACAACAAACTCCCAAATAGGCAACCAACTGATCTTCAGTACCCATGACACCAATCTGCTGGATGCAGATATATTCCGCAGTGATGAAATATGGTTGATCGAAAAAGACCCTGGTCACGGAAGCCATCTCTGCAACCTTGTGGAATTCAAGCTTACCACAGGATTGAACTATGAAAAGGGATACTTGAGCGGCCGATTTGGAGCAATCCCTGTTTTTCATGGAAACCAATTGAGGATTCATTGATATGGCAAGCCATGTAAAAAGAACAAAACCACAATTTCAGAGAGATATTAAGCCCTATCGGGATGCTTTTTTGGTTCTGGTTGCTACTGAAGGTGAAAAGACTGAGGAGCTTTATTTCTCGTTCCCCTTTGTTTCACATAGAAGAGTCAAAGTTCTCCCTATTCCCTCTAAGGATAGATGTTCTGCCCCTGCCTATGTACTAGAAAACCTTAAAGCTACAGCAAAAAAACTTGATCTTGGAAAACACGATAAGCTTTGGCTGGCAATCGATAAGGATAGGTGGAAAGATCAGCAAATAAGAGAGGTAATGGGACAAAAAATAAGGAAAATGCCTATTCAAGTTGCTGTAAGTAACCCATGCTTTGAGCTCTGGCTGTTCCTCCATTTTGCACCTTTACCATCTTCTCCAATTAATTGTTCCAAGGATATGGGAAAAGAACTGAAAAAGGTTAAGAAAAGCTATAGAAAGAACTCATTGAAGCCAGAAGAGTATGAATCCGGGTTTCCTCATGCCATGAGAGAGGCAGGTAAAACGCAAGTAGACAATGACGGTGTACCGATAAATCCTGGTACTCATGTATATCTAATCATGAAGGAAATTCAAGAGCTCAAGACGAATGAAGACAATACTGCATGCGGGTAAGCTTACAGGTGGAATCTCACAATCTACACAAGTGGTGAAGCTGGTCTATCTGGAACCACAGATACGCTCGATTGCAAAGCGGTCGATGATGGTACTCACCACCGGCAGCACCGACGAGCTCTTCACCCGCCTGCCCTACAGAGAGCTCTCCAGGCCCATCTACCCGCTTGACGGGGAGTTCGAGGCTGAGCTGGAATTGATCTGACAGAGAGAGTGGATACTGACATATAGGGAGGACCTCTTTGGTTCTCCTTTTTATAACCATTTCTTCCTACCACAGAAAAATTTCCTTGACAGGTAAAATCTATGGGGTTTATAGTAAAGGAGTAAAAACGTTTTGCGTAAATTTGCATACTTTTATTTTCAAGCCTTACAAGGAGGAAAGAATGAAAAAGATTTTGGGAATTCTCTTGATCTTGGTCCTGGCTGGCACAGTAGTGTTTGCAGCAGGAACCAAAGAAGAAACAGGAAAGGATGTTACACTCTCAGTACTCTGGTTCAACGATGCCAATGAGGATGAGGTATTCCTCAACACCATCGATGACTATTTGCAGGCAAACCCGCATGTAAAGCTAGACATGCAGATTGTTGCTTACAATGAGTTCGACCAGAAACTGAAGTTGATGATCAGCGGGGGAAATCCTCCTGATCTCGCCCGTATAACCACCAACACGCTTAGTGTTGTTGTCGATAGCCTGGAGCCAATCGACAACCACGTGGCAGACATCGAGGCAGTGAAGGCACAGTTCCTGCCCTCCATGGTCGCATTTGCTTCAAACCCCAAGGGTGAGTTTGTTGCCTACCCAACTGAAGCAACCGCCAATGGAATGCTCGTCAACAAGTCTGCCTTTGACAAGGCAGGGATTGACGTTGATGAAGTGAGCAAGGATTGGACCTGGAGCGAATGGGAATCGGTTGTGAAAGAAGTAGTTGCAGCCAACCCAGAGATGAAGTATGGCTTGACCGTTGACTTCACCCCTCACCGCTTCTCTACTCTCATGTATCAGTTCGGTGGACACTTCCTGAACGAAGACCAGTCTAACATTGAGTTCAACAACCCTGGCACCATTGCCGCAATCAAGTGGTTCAAGCACGTCCATGATGCAGGTTTGGTTCCCAAGAGTGTATGGCTCGGTTCCGAGAACCCGGCTGAACTCTTCCAGGCAGGTCTGGTAGCAGGCCATATTGGTGGAAGCTGGAACATCAATACCTATAACAAGAACATTGCAGACTTTGAGTGGAAGGCTGTGAGAATGCCCAAGGCTGAGATCAACTCTTCTGTCCCTGGTGGTAAGTTTATCGCTTCCTTCAAGGGAAGCAAGAACCAGGAAGAGGCATTCAAGCTGATGGAGGCATTCGCTGACAAGGCTCACAACGAGATGTACAGCCGTGATACCTTCAACATTCCTTCCCGTGTTGATGCAAAGGTTTCCTATCCTTCGAACAGTGATGACTTCGAGGTCTTCCTTGAAGAGCTGAAGGTCACCCCGGCCTTTACTGCAAACGAATGGAAAAACACCAACCTGAGCAAGGTTACCACCTACATCCGCGAGCAGATCGTAGAGGTGTTGCTGGGTAACATCACCGCCGAAGAGGCTGTTGCCAATGTAGACAAGAAGGGCGCGACCTACTTCAAGTAAACTGAATTCTGGATATCGGCTCCTCCTCAGATGAGGGGGAGCACGATTGTTCCTACCGACAGAGAACCTGTCTCCCACAACCATATGAAACAACATACCAAGGGGAATTTCCATCAGACAGCAGCACCACTGCTATTCCTGCTTCCCAACATACTCATATTCGGCTTGTTCATCATTGTCCCTGCCATCCAGGGGCTGAGGATGTCCCTCACCGAATGGGGGGTATTCACTACCCCCAGGTTCATCGGTTTTGCAAACTTCGTTGAACTCGCCCAAGACGCTGTATTCTGGAAAACATTCAGCAATACCATCGTGTACTCGCTGTTCACTGTCAGTTTGATCATGGTCTATGCTTTGGCCCTGGCCTTGCTGCTCTATAAAAACACCATCAAGGGAGAGAAGGTATTCCGCTCTCTTTTCTATGTCCCTTCCCTGCTCAGCATGATCACCGTCGGTATTGCCTGGCGATTCATCCTGGGTGATGAGATGGGGATCATCAACTACCTGCTTCGCCGATTCGGTGGCTCAGGGATACCTTGGCTTACAGACGGCAACCTTGCCATGATTTCCATCATAGGTGTCAGTATCTGGGCACAGGCTGGATACTACATGGTTATCCTCATTGCCGGATTGCAGGCGATTCCCATAGAGCTATATGAGGCTGCCACCATCGATGGAGCTTCCAAGACAAAAACCTTCACCGCTATTACCCTTCCCTTGCTCAGGAGCACCCTGCTCGTGGTCATGGTGCTTTCCACCATTGCATCCTTCAAGGCATATGAGTTGATTTCCGTCATGACAAAGGGAGGACCTGGATATGCTACCAAACTCATCGTCCAACAAGTTTACCAGGTTGCATTTCTTGAGGACAGAATGGGCTACGCAAGCGCCATGTCCATTGTCCTGATGTTGATCATCAGCATCTTTACTCTGGTACAGTTCAAGTTCAGCGGAAAGGAGCAGGGTTATGAATAAGCAGAAAGTATACAACAGCATCCATTATGGGCTCCTGATCATCCTGGCACTCGGGACCTTGCTCCCCGTGCTCTGGGTTATACTCTCGTCCTTCAAACCACAGAGTGAATTGTTCCGTGTCCCTCTGACCTTTCTCCCCCAGAAGTGGACTGTACAGAACTATGTCAGCAGCCTCCAGGCTGGGAATTTCCCGGTATACTTCTCCAATACCGTATTCGTGGCTGTAGTTTCCACCTTCATTACGGTGATGATAAACCTCATGGCAGGCTATGCACTTGCGAAGTACATCTTCAAGGGAAGAAACCTGATCTTCACCATCATGATCGCCACCCTCATGATACCCTTGCAGGTCATCATGATTCCCATTTTTCTCCAGTTGAAGAACCTCGGGATGCTCAATTCACTGTGGGGAATAATCATTCCCCCTGCGGCAACGCCGACTGGGGTATTTCTCGCACGGCAGTATCTGGTGAACCTTCCTGACTCCCTCATCGAGGCTGCACGGATTGATGGGGCAAAGGAGTACACAATCTTCTTCCGTCTCATCCTTCCGATGAGCAAACCCATCGTTGCAACCATTGCGATCTTCAGCTTCATGTGGAGATGGAACGATTATCTCTGGCCCTTGATCGTAATCACCGACAACAAGAAACAGACCGTACAGCAAGCACTGGCAAACTTCGTCGGGCAGTTGCAGATCAACTGGTCCGATCTTCTTGCGATGACAACCATCGCAATCATCCCAGTCATCATCGTCTTTCTCGCATTCCAACGATTTTTCTTCAGTGGTATTGCCGCTGGATCGGTTAAAGGGTAACTCATGAAACATATAATCCATACACTCCATTCCTGCACGCTTCAGGACACAAAAACAGTAGTAGCTACAGGAGTGGGAGGCCAGCTCCATCTCAGGTTCCACACCCAGGAGATAATCGAGGTTTCCTACCACTTTGACT
>NZ_JBFXGH010000094.1:0-8782 GCF_050178175.1 Sphaerochaeta sp. | reverse complement strand
GATAGGAGAAGAGGAATGCTATCACAAACCAAGCGATATAGTTCTGCAAGGGAATGGTACCGACTGCCCAATTCCAGTAATCAAATGCGATGGCAACCGGCTCCATGACATAGTCAAACAAGACAGTCAGGGAAGCAGTGATCAGAGCAGCTAGGGCATTGTTCGTGACTTTCTGTCTCACGACATCTGCAATTCCCAGGATGATGATGGTCCAGTTCATCCCGATAAGCAGCGGGACGCCAAGCAACTTCAGGCCAAGGGTATCCCCATAGGTATATACCCCAAAGACAAGCGAGGTAGCCACTCCCACGATCTCAAGGAACAATGTGACAAGAAAGGTAATAAAAGCCCACGATAAGAGAGGCATGTTCTTCTCTCGTATATCAAAAAAGAAACCAATGACGGCGATTAGGAGTCTGTCTTGCTGATGCAACTGAGGTAGAAACAGGGGTCTTGGGGCCAGCCAGGATTCTTGAAAATTGCATCAAAATGTGCATCCCAGTCTTTTGCAAAGTAGAGATTGTGGTGTTCCAATCCTTTCAGCTCCCTGCCGATTCCCAAATAGGCAATGAACATCGAGGGGGCAACCATCCGCTTCTCCCAATATGAGTCAGAATACGTACGATGCTTGTCTTCAAGGAGGTTTGTATCACTGTGGTGATAATCGGCAGAGGAAACAACCACATCTGCCATGAATGTTCCTTTATTGGTTTCAACACCAACTGCCCGATTTCCTTCAGTCAGTACCTTCAGCACTTCTGCACCGGTAATCAGCTCAACCCCCTGATCCCTGCAGAGAGAGGCAAAACCTTCTGCGGCTCCAGCCATGCCTTTCTGAGGAAAGAATACACCAAGATTAAGATCAACATGCGTCATGATGGAGTAAATTGCAAGGGCCTGGGCGGGATCGGTACCCAGGAATACCATGGCATATTCCAGGATCTGCTTTGCCCGATGATCTTTTACGTAGTTTGAAACGAAGGAGTCAAGTTTTCCCAGCACTCCAAGCCGCAATCCCTCTGTCATCAATCTTCTATTGAAGAACTGCCCGATGTGTTTGTAATCACGATAGAGGAAATCCTCCATGGCTACATTATACTTATAGGTAGACTGCTCCATGTAGGCTTTCAGGGCTTTTCCACCACCCTTCTCAAATGACTCAAAGAGTTTCTGGTTCTCGTTAAAACGTGGGGTAAGCTTAGCAGTTTGCCCGCCTTCAAAGTACACCTTATAATAGGGGTCAAGGGGACTGAGATCGTAGTAGTCTTCCCGTTTTTTCCCGAAAAGGGAGAAGTAATGCCCGAACACTTCAGGCATGAGGTACCAGGACGGTCCCATGTCAAAGGTAAATCCGTCTTTTTCCCAATATCGGGCTCTTCCCCCAAGTTGGGCATTCTTCTCGACCAAGGTCACATCCCAGCCGTCACGGGCCAGGAGGGCCGCTGGGCTGAGGCCACCGAAGCCTCCGCCTATGACTACTGCTTTCTTGTTCTTGGAAAAATCCTATGTGGTTTGATAGAGAAAAGCAAGAAAAAATTATGGTTTAATTATTAAAAAAGAATCAATCTTATTAAGCTATAGTTGAGTTGCTCTTTTTGTACCCTGCTTCTCACTTTTTTCGTAATCTTGTATGCTGGGCGCGAGGAGAGTCCCATGATAATTGATCAGATCACCAACCTAGAACGTTACATTCCCAGCCTTCCAGCCCTTAAGACAGTTCACGAAATTCTGGAAAGCGGCAAGCTGCCAAGTATGGAGTATGGCAGTTATACTACTGACAATCCCAAGGTACGCTACAACTTGTTCACCTATACAACTGCAACACCTGAGAATTTGACGTTTGAGCTACATAAAAAGGAAGTGGATGTGCAGATTCTCCTTTCCGGATTTGAAACGATGGTAATTGCTGATACATCATCACTAAAGGAGACCATCGGGTATGATACCAGCAAGGATGCTTCGTTTGCAGAAGGCAAGCAATTACTCACCTACCATGCAACTCCCTCTACCTTTGCCCTGTTCTTCCCAGGGGAAGGACATGCATGCAACCTCATCGATGAGCATTCCACTACTGTGGTAAAGGTTGTCTTTAAGATTCTGGTATAACACATAATGACGATAATTCTGGACTGTTGGGTTTCCAACAGTCTATTTTTTTACCATTTTTTGCAATTTGTTGAAAATTCCATTTGACAGATAGTGAAACTCATGTAACGATTAACCTGTAAGACAGCTTTACAAGTTTACAGATTTTACAAGACTTGGCATGTGCCAAGCAAGAAAGAAACATTGTTATACCGCACAGCGGTCCACAGGAGGAAACAATGAAAAAAAGTATTATCGCACTGTTGATGGTAGCCCTGGTACTTCCCATGGCTTTTGCTCAAGGAACATCCGAGGCAAAGCCCGTTGAATTGGTCTATACCATGACAGCGGTTCCCACTGATGCTCATGCTGGGGCAATGCGCGTCTTCAAGGAGACCGTTGAAGAAGTTTCCGGCGGCCAGATCAAGGTTCTTACCTATGACTCCGCTTCCCTCTTCAAGCAGGAACAGGAAGTCTCAGCTGTAAAGAGTGGTCAGGCAGATATGACTGCAACTGCAGCATCATGGCTCACTGATGGAAGCCCTTGGGTAAGTATGTTCACTGCTGGATATATCTTCAAGACCTATGACCACATGACCAGCGTACTCAATGGTCCTATCGGCCAGGAAGTATTTGACCGCATTGCAAAAGAGCAGGGAATTCGTCCTCTCGGTGCTCAGTACTTGGGAACCCGTCAGATCAACCTGGTAGAAGATCGCCCAATCAGGACCCCAGCTGATCTCAATGGTGTCAACTTGAGAATGCCGAACTCTGATTCCTGGATCTTCCTTGGTAAGGCAATTGGTGCCAATCCAACCCCGATCTCCTTCAGCGAATTGTATATGGCTCTCCAGACCAAGACCGTCGATGGCCAGGACAACCCGCTTCCAACCAACAAAAACGCTAAGTTCTATGAGGTTACCAAGTCAATCAGCATCACCAACCACTTGGTTGACTCCGTTTGGCCTGCAATCAACGAGGCAAAATGGCAGTCCTTGACCGAAGAGCAGAAAGGCTGGGTCATGGAAGGCATAAAGGCTGGTATTGAGTATTGTGATACTACCAACATCAAGGCAGAGGCAGAATTGATTGAGTTCTTCAAGAGTGAAGGTCTCAGCATCTACTATGCTGATCTTGATGCTTTCGCTGAGCACGTACTGGCACAGTATCTTGACAGCCCCTATTCCGATACCTGGGATATGGAGATGTTCGAGAAAATCCAGGCTGCTGGAAACTAAGCACCACCTTACGACCCGGGGCATGGTGCTCCGGGTCTTTTCTGATGTTCAATGGAGGCCGACTACGTGAAAAAAATGGCGTTGTTTCTCAGGGATGTCATGGAAGTCTACATTCCCATCCTCTCGTTTATATTTTTATTCTTGGCTTTCATCCTGCAGGTCTTCTTTAGATACGTGGTTAACCACCCATTGACCTGGACACAGGATGTTATCGTCATTGGTTTTTGCTGGTCAGTGATCCTGGGTGCATGTTATACAATGCGCAGGAAGGGGCACGTCCAGTTCACCATGCTCTATGATGCATATAGCCCGAAAGTAGCAGCCTGGGCAAGGATGACCGGAAACCTCCTGATTATTCTCACATTTGCTGTCATGGTGATTCCTTCATTCAAGTATGCGTTTTTCCTTGGCTTCCAGAAGACTCCTGTGCTCAGGGTCTCTTACACATGGATATTCCTCCCTTTTACCTACTTCCTGCTCTCCATCATCGGTTACACAATCAAGCCGGTAATTGAGGACTGGAAAGTGATTACCGGAAAGCTTGAAGACAGTCTCGATCATCGCTTTGATCCTTTGCTTGGGGAGGTAAACAAATGAGTTTCCCTCTATTTGTAACCTTATTGGTTTTTATCCTGATCTTCTTCCTCCGTATGCCGATTGCCTTCGGTATGCTCGCTTCAGCAGCTTGTTATCTTTTGGTAAAGGGTGCTGACCTAAGCTTGGTGGTTAATCAGGTGATGAATACCTACTATACCAACTACGTCATTATCGCAGTCCCGCTCTTTATCTTCACCGCAAACGTCATGAACACCGGAAAGGTCACCGATATGATCTTCAAGTTCGCCGGTGGTATCACAGGACGGATGAGAGGTGCGCTGGGACACGTAAATATCCTTGCTTCCCTGATTTTCAGTGGCATGACCGGCTCTGCAATCGCTGATGCCGCAGGACTTGGAAAAATCGAGATCGAGGCCATGAAGGATGATGGATATGACCCGGAGTTCTCCTGCGCAATAACCGCAGCCTCCGCAACCATCGGTCCTATCTTTCCTCCATCCATCCCCTTGGTGATCTACGCAATGCTTTCCAGTACCTCAGTTGGAGCACTCTTCATGGGAGGCATGGTTCCAGCTGTCCTTCTCTCGCTTTTCTTGATGGTGTATGTCGCAATTGTTGCAAAAAAGCGTAATTATCCCAGAGGGGAAAGAGTTGTCTGGAAAACCTTCCTCGCTTTCACTGTACGGGCTATTCCAGCACTTCTTACCCCGATCATCCTTTTGGTGGGTATCTACACCGGAATCACCACCCCCACTGAAGCTGGAGCAATTGCAGGGCTCTATGCCATGATCATCTCGATCTTCGCCTACAGAGCCATGGGATTCAAGGACTTGATGAATGTTATCCGTGACACGATCAAGGATGTCGGATCAACCAGTATTATGATCGGTGCGGCAGCTATCATCAGCTACATTGTCGCTCGTGAACAGCTCGCTGCAAATATCGGGAACTGGATCTTAGGCTTCACTACGAACAAATATACGTTCCTCTTTTTAGTGAACGTTGTCATCCTCATCCTGGGAATGTTCATGGATACCTCGACAATCCAGTTGGTGTTTGTACCGATCATGATCCCTGTCGCTTCGGCCTTGGGAATCGATATGATTCACTTTGGCCTGGTAGTGACGTTCAATATGATGGTAGGTCTCTCCACCCCGCCCTTCGGTATGCTGCTGTTCATAACCAGCGGTATCTCAGGAACACCTCTCAAGGGGGTCATGAAGGAGATACTCTGGCCACTGACTGTTATGTTGATTGTCTTGGTGATTATCACCTACTTCCCGGAAGTCACGCTGTTCCTGCCGAAAGCAACCGGCCTCATGTAAGGAGAACTAGTAATGCAAGCACAATATAATGGTTGCTGGCCAACCATGATCACCCCATTCACAGAAGACAACAAGGTAGACTTCCGCGGAGTCAAGAAACTTACTGACTGGTACATTGACCGGGGATGTGACGGCATCTTTGCAGTTTGCCAGTCCAGTGAGATGTTCTTCCTCACTCCCCAGGAGAAGCTCGATATTGCAAAGGCAGTGGTCGAAGCAGCAGAGGGCAGGGTCAAGGTCATTGCAAGCGGACATACTGCTGATGACCACCAAGCACAAATCCAGGAACTCGGAGCAATGGCCGAGACGGGTGTGGATGCTGTGGTACTGGTATCGAACAGGATGGCCAAGGAAGAGGAAGGAGAAGATGTCTTCAGGAAGAATGCTGAAGATATCTTTACCCAGCTTCCTTCAGTCACTTTTGGATTGTACGAATGCCCTTACCCCTATCTTAGGCTATTGAGTGATGACTTTCTTCATTGGGCCGCCCATGAGGACAAGTTGGTCTTCCTCAAGGATGTTTCCTGCTCGCTTGAGATCGAGAAACGACGTGTTGAGCTGGTAAAAGGGACCAAGCTTGCACTCTTCAATGCCAATACCGCTACCGTGCTCGATTCATGGATTGCCGGATATGACGGGTACAATGGAGTAATGGCAAACTTTCATATTGATATCTATAAATGGTTGTATGAGCATTTCCGGGAAGATGAAGCTTTGGCTAGACGTGTGAGCGATTTCCTTACGGTAACAGCGATCACGGAAGCAAGGGCATACCCTATCAATGCAAAGTACCATTATGCACAGACGGACATTCCCATGAGTCTGGTGACTCGTTCAAAGCCGGTCTCCTTACTCGATGAGAATGCACGCCACGAAATCGCCAGCTTGATCCGGATGGAGAGAGCAATGCGAACTGAATTGGGATTGAAGCAATGAACCGTGGAAACGAGTTTCGAAAGAGATTGCTGGAAGGCACGGCCCTTGGGGGCCATGTCTTCCTCAACGACCCTGCAATCACTGAAGCGCTTGCCCTTCATGGCTACGATTTCATCTGGATTGATGCTGAGCATGGAGCATTTGACAAGCAGAACCTATTGATGCACATCATGGCAGCGAATGCAGGTGGTGCAGGAGCCTTTGTACGGGTAGCCAGCCAAGAAATGGATATCATCAAGCCGGTTCTTGAAATGGGCATTGACGGAATCATCATTCCGATGGTCTTGGATGAAGTTGAAGCAAAGCGAGTGCTTGAGTTGTGTCTGTATCCTCCCAAGGGTACTCGGGGTTTTGGCCCCAGGCGTGCGATAGGATACAACAGCCAGGATGTTACGAGCTATCTGAAAGAGAGCGAAGAGAGTTTTATCAGGATCATCCAGATAGAACATGTGAAGGCTGTACACCATGTGGAAGCCATCCTCTCTTTGCCGGCACTGGACGCAATCATCATTGGCCCGAATGATCTCTCTGGGTCCATCGGCCATTTGGGAAATCCTTTACATCCAGATGTGCTTGCCTTGGCTGAACTTGCCATCAAGGCGGCAAAGGAAGCCAAGAAACCTGTGGGTGTTTCCATCGGCCCTGATACAAAGACGATAGAGACCTACAAGGCCCTGGGAGTGGATTTTTTCAGCTGCGGGGATGATATTTCCTTCCTGCAGCAGGGAGCTAGGCAGACCATTTCCATGGTGCGTAAGTAGCTGTAGAAAGAATTGAAAAGAATCGATATGATGTATTGAGATGGAGGTTGGCATGGATATTTCGAACATTTCGCTTACTCGGACAAATCTAAGTTCACAGGTTGCTGACCATCTGGAAGAATATATACTCTCCTCCCCAAAGAGCAAGGTCTCTGAGAAACTCCCTTCAGAGATGAAGCTTGCAAAACAGTACAACGTAAGCCGCCCTGTAATCAGGGAAGCTATGAAACTCTTGCAGGAGAGAGGCCTTATCTCATTGAAGAACGGTAGTGGTGCATATATCACCCGCCCTGAAACCGATACGGTGATGAATGCCATCAACCGTATCATGCAGGTGGATCATATCAAATCTGAGGATTTGACTCAGGTACGGGAGATTCTTGAACTCTCATCTGCCGACCTAGCAGTGCAGAAGATCACAGATGAAGATCTCCAGAAGATGGATGAAATCCTTTCCAAGTTTGAGGATAAAACGCTCCCATTGAAGGAACGTGTCAAGCTGGATGAGCAGTTTCATCTGACCATTGCACAGGCCGGGGGCAATGAGCTGCTGTGTATGTTTATCGGCGTTCTGACATCCCTCCTCCGCGATTACATGGGGAAGGGAATCCTTGTAGAAGGTGGTATTGAAGATGCAATCTCCCGCCACCGGGAAATCTACCAAGCCTTCTGCAATAGAGATAGGGAAGCTGTGCATCGTGCCATGGCTGACCACCTCAAAGTATCCAGCCTTAATGTACAATTCTTTGACAAGAAAGGTACTACTGTAAAAACGAAGTAACGCATTAGAACACCTTTCCCTATGACAAACCTCCCATA
Organism: Sphaerochaeta sp.; assembly: GCF_050178175.1. Classification (GTDB taxonomy): domain Bacteria; phylum Spirochaetota; class Spirochaetia; order Sphaerochaetales; family Sphaerochaetaceae; genus Sphaerochaeta. The sequence continues at coordinate 1,060 of NZ_JBFXGH010000094.1, read as the reverse complement.
CCCTGTTATGCTATAGCTATATCACGTACTTTTCGGGATGGAGGTCTTGCATGAGTTTATTACTACCGGATATAGATCCAAGACGTATCAGTCTCGCGCAAAAAATCTTCGACCAACAGTTCGAGCAAGACCCCAGACTTGAGCAGGAAATGGATGATAGACGGAAACGTCTCATGTTCCAAGACATACTCTACAACTTCGACTTCCTTTCAACTGCGGTGCAGATCGGAGATGAGAAGCTCTTCACGAACTATGCAGTCTGGCTCTATGAGTTGCTCTGCAACCTGATGAAAGATATTGACCGTGATCGCGTCAAGGACCAGATGGTCCATCACTACGAAATTTTAAAAACCTTCAGTGACAAGCTCTTTGAAGAAGAGACAATGATTACTTCAGCAAGAACCATCCTTGATGCTGCTATTGATGCAACTGAACAGGCAATGGACAACTACCAGGTATCTGAGGAGTTTCTTCGGGGTAATCATCTTTCCATACGGCGAGCATATCTTAATGCACTTCTCAGGAGTGAAACCCAGAAGGCTATCCAAATCATTGAAGATGCACGAAAGGACGGGTTAAGCCTGGAAGAGCTCTATGAAGATGTTATACGTCTCAGCATGCAGGAAATCGGGGAACTCTGGTACCAGAACAAGATAACCGTGGACAAGGAACATTATGCTACCTCCACCACCCAGATGATCCTTGCTCGCTTCTATCCATACATTTTCAACCAGAGGCCAGTAGACAAGAAAGTCCTTACCTGTTGCATCGGCAGCGAGCTACATGAGATGGGAGGCAGAATGGTAGCAGACCTTTTTGAGTATCGAGGATGGGAAAGTGTCTACCTTGGGGCAGCAGTCCCTATTCCTTCGTTAGTAAGCGCAGTGGCGGAACATCAACCCGATCTTGTCGCACTCTCGGTCACCATGCCCCAACACCTCCAAACCTGTTATCTAGCGGTAAAGACATTGAAAGAGAAATACCCTTCCCTGCTTGTAGCGGTTGGAGGAAGAGCGTTCAAGACCACTGGTGGCATCTATAAGACATGGCCCATCGATGT
>NZ_JBFXGH010000093.1:0-8903 GCF_050178175.1 Sphaerochaeta sp. | reverse complement strand
GGGATGCCTTGGAGCGTCTATCGAGTTGTTTTGGGGGATGATTGTCCCCGTCATCCTGGGGGAAAGACCCCCTGGGTTGCCGGCAAACCACCCGGTATGTAGTGATATGCACAAATTCACGTATATTCATACGTATTGCTCGGCATTTTGCTATGTACTCTATATATGTATAGATATTCATCTATCCGATGCAAAATCCACATTACAATATCTCTTCATGGTCGATGATCTTAGGTCAAAGCTTAGTTCTGCTAATGATGATACCATCCAAAACCAATTCAGATTTCAGTATCGATTGTTACAATACATTATCATCAAATCTTGCAGAAGAAACAATTGGATCTGACTATAAAATTATAAATTTTGTATTCTGTTATTGTTTACTATTATAGTGTTTCAAAGTGATATACATTTATTATATACAATTTACAATATCATATTAATATTTTTATAAATTGCATTTATATTGTTTAGATACTATTTAAAATATTAATTATTCTAATATGATGTATATATCCAAAAGAACAGTACCATTTTACATATCTATATATGATATTAGATGGTACTGTCCCATTGTTTCTTACTGCTATTATATGATTTTATATTAGTTTCAATACTAAAATTCGCAATACCCTGATATCACATCACGCATCATATAGGCACTATCCTTCACTATTCTTTCTTGGGTCTTGTAGTCTACATACACAATCCCAAAACGCTTTGAATATCCGTAGGCCCATTCGAAATTGTCAAGCAAAGACCATACAAAATATCCCTTCAATTTAACACCCTCGTCAATTGCTTGTTTACAGATAGCAAAATGTTCGTTCAGGTAATCACAGCGCAATACGTCATGCACCCTCCCATCTTCTACCATATCCTGTGCTGCACAACCATTTTCAGTGATGTAGAGAGCAAGACCTTTCGTCTCATCATCAAAATAGTGCAACAATCGCAACAATCCATATGGCACGATCGGCCAATGCATATCAGTGGTTCTTTGCCAAACGGGAACTTCACGATATTTGAATGGCATTTTCTCGTCATACACCACTGCACCCTCATTATAATAGTTGATACCTATGAAATCGAGGGGCTCCGCGATAATGTCCATATCACCGGCTTGTACAGGAAACGAAATATTGAGCGTTTCTGTCACGAGTACGGGATACCCTTTTCTTACCAACGGATGCAAAAATACCTCAGTATTTACTGCTCTTGCAAGCTCGCTCGCATGGTGATCTTCTTTCTTTCTGGTAGCTGGACGGGGAGCAACCGGATTCAACGTAATGCCAATCGGTTTGTCCAAGCCAATCTTTCTATACTCCTTGACTGCAAGCCCGTGAGCAAGATTGAGATGATGGACAGCATCAAAGGCTTCCCTGGCATCAGTGTGGCCTGGAGCATGTTCACCATAGAGATAGCCTAAATACGCACTGCAGAATGGTTCGTTCAGGGTGATCCACATATCTACATGGGATCCTAGCTGCTCAAAGCATGCCTTAGCATAGGCTGCAAATGCATAGGCTGTATCACGATTGGGCCAGCCGCCTTCATCCTGCAATGTCTGGGGTAGATCCCAGTGATACAGGGTGGCCACAGCCTTCATGCCTTTCTCGTGCAACGCATCACACAGGTTCTTGTAGTATGCAATCCCTGCCTGGTTTATCTCACCTTTTCCGTCTGGTATGATCCTTGGCCATGCAATTGAGAATCTATATGCTTGGAATCCCAATCCATCCATCAAGGAGACATCTTCCTTGTACTTGTGATATTGGTCAGTTGCTACATCCCCATTATCACCATTGAGGACTGCCCCATCTTTTTTGCAGAAGGTATCCCATATCGAGGGTTTCCTTCCATCCTCTTCCACTGCACCTTCCACTTGGTAGCTTGCAGTTGCACATCCCCAAAGGAAATCCTTGTTGAATTCCACTCTTCGCATCATCTGGCCCCTTATATCGCTTATTTTATCAATTGCTGGTCATCCCATCATCTGGAGATTACCACGGCGTTAAATCCCAGACAAGGCTTATGAAGGATATAGAACAAAGTTCCATCTTTGTACAAATCTATTCTTATGTCTTTATATATATTATGATATTATTTTATGTTATTTTGATATTATTTATAATGTATTATTATATCAATTTTATTGATGTATTAATATATATTTTACTTTTTTACAATATATTTTAATATTTTATTTTGCTTATTTTAAGTAATTTTTTATATTGTTATGATATTTAAATGCTTAAATGTATTTCAATACATACTCATACTCCTTCTTCGTCCTTCTATCGATGAAGTCAGGTAATTTCACTGCATGCAGTGTATTTCGTATTGTCAATCAATGGGTACAAATCACCGCTTCCAGGGTTTTCGAGCGCAAAAAAATACGATATGCTCAGTAATATTAAGGAGATTTGTATGCCAAAGTTTTTCCCAGAAGGCTATGTCCCTGCCATGGAGCAGAAGCAGACTGAAAAGGCCATCAAGTACATCAAGGACACATTTGAACGGGAACTTTCTGGAGGTTTGAAATTGAGCAGGGTTACCAGCCCGCTTTTTGTCCCAAGGGGTTCAGGTATTAATGACGATCTGAATGGTATTGAACGACCAGTACGGTTCCAGATAGGTAATCTGGAAAATCGTGAAATGGAAATCGTCCAATCCTTGGCAAAATGGAAGCGCATGGCTCTTGCCGATCTTGGATTCAAACGTGGCACTGGCTTGTACACAGATATGAATGCCATCAGGCCAGACGATGATCTGGATGCAATACACTCCATTTATGTTGATCAGTGGGACTGGGAACTGGTCATGGGGAAGCATGAACGTTCACTTGATTATCTCAAGCGAGTGGTGAGGAAGATATACTCATCGATGAAACGCACTGAGTTCTTGGTCAGCGAGATGTTTCCTGGATGTGAAGCGACGCTTCCTGAACATATTACATTCATTCACAGTGAAGATGCACAGAGAGAGTATCCACAGCTGACTCCAGTACAACGAGAGAAAGAACTTGCAAAGAAGTATGGAGCCATCTTCCTGATCGGGATCGGCAGCCCCCTCGCTGATGGTATCAGCCAAGGCGGAAGAGCCCCTGATTATGACGATTGGTCTACCAAGACCGACGATGAACACACAGGATTGAACGGGGACATCATTGTCTGGGATACCGTACGTGGAGATTCCTTGGAACTCTCCTCAATGGGTATCAGGGTGGATGAGGAAACCTTGCTTCGACAGTTGAAGATCAGGAAGGCCGAGGACCGTACATCATTGTACTGGCATACACGATTGCTTGGAGGAGAGTTGCCTCAGACCATTGGCGGTGGTATTGGACAGAGCAGGCTTTGCATGTTCCTCCTGAAAAAAGCACACATTGGAGAGGTGCAAGCCTCCGTCTGGCCTGAAGAAGTACGCAAAGAAGCCGATTCGATGCACGTGTTTCTTATGTAGGTGTATGGCATGAAGTTAATCAGCTGGAACGTCAACGGGCTCAGAGCAATCCAGAAAAAGGGGTTTGAGGAGTATGTATTATCTTGTGATGCAGATATTTTCTGCTTGCAGGAAACCAAGCTGCAGGAAGATCAAATCTCCCTGAGCCTTCCTAATTATCACCTGTACTGGAGCTTTGCTGAGAAGAAGGGCTACAGTGGCACTGCTCTTTTCAGCAAAACAGAGCCAATTGATGTTTCAACCGGAATTGGTCACCCCTTGGATAATGAAGGAAGGACGGTGACTGCCGAATTCGAAGACTTCTATGTAGTAAGTTGTTATACTCCCAACAGCCAAAGCGAATTGGCAAGGCTCGATGTTCGAATGGATTGGGATGAAGCATTCAGAGCGTATGTATCTTCCCTGAAAGATATGAAGGGTGTCATAGTATGTGGTGACCTGAATGTGGCCCATAATCCAATCGATCTGAAAAATCCGAAGGCAAATGAACGGAATGCTGGGTATACCATTGAAGAACGGCAGCAATTCACCAAGCTCCTGGAAGCCGGATTCATCGATACCTTCCGCCTCCTCTATCCTGAGAAAACCGATGCCTACTCTTGGTGGTCGTATCGGTTCCGTGCAAGGGAGAAGAATGCAGGGTGGCGTATCGACTACTGGCTTGTCAGTGAGGATCTCAAGGACCGTGTAGAGGACAGCACAATCGATACCGAGGTCATGGGCAGTGACCATGCCCCGGTAATCTTGGACCTGCAGGACTAGAATTACAGCAAGTACTGAGGAATCTCTCCTCGGTTCTCGAACACTTTACGTTGTTGGGTGCCGAGGACTTTTTTGCACATCCTGATCGCTTTTGGTGTGATTTCAACCAGCTCATCATCCTTGATAAACTGGATGGCCTGTTCCAGGCTTGGCTTGCTTACCGGAGTCAAAACAACCGCATCATCCTTACCGGCAGCCCTGTGGTTGGTTAGTTTCTTTGTCCTGGTTGGGTTGAGCAGCAAGTCACCTTCCCTGTTCCTCTCACCTACTACCTGCCCTTCATAGACAGGATCACCCGGCTCAATGAACCATCTACCGCGGTCCTCCAGCTGAAACAGAGCATAGGGCACTGCGTTACCACTGCGGTCGCTGATCAAGCTCCCGCTATAACGGTCTGGAAAATCCCCTTTATAGGGCTCGTAGCCTTTCATATAGCTGTTCATGATGCCGTTTCCACGGGTATCGGTAAGAAACTCATCGTGGTACCCTATCAGCCCACGGGAGGGGATCTCGAACTGCATTTTCACCCGGGCGTTTTCACTGTAGGTAATATCCCTCAAATGGCCTTTTCTCTTGGCAAGCTTTTCCATGACCGTTCCACTATGCTCCTCGGGACAGTCTATATAGAGGAACTCAACTGGTTCAGTCTTCTTTCCCTGCTCATCGGTCCTGAATATGATTCTTGGTCTGCCTACGCACATCTCAAACCCCTCTCGACGCATTTGCTCGGCAATGATGGCCATCTGGAATTCGCCTCTTCCTTTTACCGTAAAGGTATCGTCGGCATTCCTCTCAATCTTGATGGAGACATTACGCAACGCTTCCTTCTGCAAGCGTTCCCAGATCTTTGCCGAGGTTACCTGATTGCCTTCCCTTCCAGCCAATGGGCTGATATTCTTGGCAAAAAGCATGGAAACAGTCGGTTCATCGATATGGATGCGCTCCAGCGCCTTGGGATTCTCACTGGTACAGATTGTGTCCCCGATGTGGACATCTTCCACACCGCTGAGCACAATGATATCACCGCTAAATACCTTGGGTACCTCACTGAACGTGGGACCACTATAGGTCTGCAGCTTCGATACTCTCAGTGGTTTTACAACCCCACCCTCTTTCAGGCATACAAGGTTGTCGTTGGTGGTTGCGATTCCATTCACGACCTTACCGATAACCAGGCGTCCGAGGTAATCATTGTAGGAAAGATCACTGACGAGCATCCCAAAGGGTTGTTCATCATCAAACACTGGTGCTGGCACGGCCTCGAGAATTGCGTCAAGCAACTGGTGGAGATTCTCATCAAGATCAAGAGAGGACAGTCCACAGCGACCATCCTTCCCGCTTGCGTAGAAGACCGGTACCTCTAGCATTGATTCATCTCCAAGCTCGAGCAGCAATTCATAGACCTCCTGGAGAACCTCTTCACTGCGTTCATCCGGGCGGTCGACCTTGTTGATGACAATGATTGGTTTCAAGTTTAGCTTGAGTGCTTTCTCAAGTACAAAACGTGTCTGTGGAAGCGGACCTTCCGCTGCATCCACAAGGAGGACAACACCATCAACCATGGAGAGTCCTCGTTCAACCTCTCCACCGAAATCGGCGTGACCCGGGGTGTCGATGATGTTGATCTTCACCCCTTTCCAGGTGATGGCGCAGTTCTTCGCGCTGATAGTGATACCGCGCTCCCGTTCAATGGCCCCACTGTCCATTATTCTGTCTTGTCCATCATCAGTGAGTCCACTTTGCCTGAACATGGCATCCACCAACGTGGTTTTGCCGTGGTCAACGTGGGCAATGATGGCTATATTACGAATCATATCATTCTGGGTAAGCATAAGAATTCCTTACGGCCGCATTCAGCGGATGACGCTGGTCCTCGATTCCTTCGATTCCAGGAACGTTTTGACCAAGATGAGCAGAAGCATAAGCAGAATACTGATCGTGATGGTGGCAAGACCTCCTGCCATTCCAACGGACTGTGCAACAGCCCCGATTATGATCGGCATACTGATCGCTCCAACAGTTGCAGTTGCGATACAAGTTCCGGTTGCGATGGTAGAGGAGGTGAATCTGCTGTCCATCGTAGAGAGTGTTGTGGGATAGGTTCCACTCATGGCAAGGCCAAATCCAAAAAGGCTGACATAGATCAATGCAGTATTCTCTACACTGATCATCATCGTGAAGAAAGCCAACTGAAACAAAGCAAGGATGATGAGCAGGACATTCTTGTTCATTCTGTTTGAGAGGTGGGCACAGGCAAGTCGCCCAATCAGGATACACACCCAAAGCGCCGAACTTGTTGTCTGCGCAAGGGAGGGGCTCAAACGTCCCGTTTCAATGAAGTAGGTCACCAACCAACCAATGACGGAGGCTTCTGAGCAGAGATAGAAAAACAATATAAAGGTATTAAGCCAGAAACTGCCACTTTTCATGAATGCGTGGCTCTGATGCCCTACTTCCTTTTCCTTGGGTTTCCCGGAAAGGGATGACCGACTGAGAAAAATCAGTACCGCAAGTTCAGCCAATACCAGGAACCATGCGCTGATCCTCCAGTGTACACCAAAGAGTGAAGTGGTAAAGAGTACAATAAACGGTGCAAGGAAGGCCCCTACAGCAAATGAAGCATGCAAGAGATTCAATCCAGCACCTTTGTTCTCGCTTATTTCACTCATGACCACATTCGTGATGTTGCTGCTGGTGCCTCGCCCTATCCCGGTGAATGCAAAAGCCAGAAGCAGCAACAGTGGATTACCTGTCACGGTTATCAAGAGGAAGCCGATGACAATACCAAGAGAAAGGGTGATTGTGCTTCGCTTTCGGCCGATGAGATACGGGAGGTATCCGGCGACAAGAAGTGCAATAAAGTTCCCTACCTGGTGCGCTGAGATCACGGCACCACTGAGCACATAACTCATGCGATACTCTTCTTTCAGGAACGGCAGCAATGCCCCGATCATGGTGCTCATCATTCCACTGGTGAGAAAGGCAAAATATAACGTGTACATCAAGGGCACGTGTTCACGTTTAACCTTGAGCAGGGTAGCAAGGGAAGACATGTAAACTCCTAGATTGTTGTAAGGAAAGGATTCCAGACAAAAGTACGGTCTAAAAACGTACATCTATTAAATACCGTTATTTGTCACTTTTGTCCACTAGGCAAGAGATTATCATCTTCTTCATGACGAGGACGATAGGTAATGCATCAGATCGTATGAGGTAAATCAACAATATGAGTTTATGTATAACCTGCATTTTTTATAATACCGTTTCAATGTTTTATAATTCTTTTTCTCGTTGTTTTATAGTTATTTTTATTTCTTTTTAATATTATTTTAATATTATTTTCATTCTTTTTTATATCTTTTTATACTTATTACAATAGGATGAATACCACTATACACTGAAGTTTTCAAACAGCAGTAACATGCAAACAGATAACAGCACAAGCAAAAGAGAAAAGATAATCAATCAATCCTAGGGTTCGTTAGATCCTTTTCAGTAATGCGTTTCATGATCCAGTTTATTTGTTATTTCATACAGTTTCGTCTTCACCCTGCTATTCTTTATCGAGCAAACAACTACATCACACAAGAAACATACTTCGAACGAAGTCATTGATAAATCTGTGTATGGCAGTAAACCAAGACAGGATACAAAGAGACATCAAAAACCTGATACCGAAATACTGAGTGTCTATCAATACTTTTCACTGCAGGCAGCTTCTCTCCTATTTAGACGATATCCCATAAAGTAACCATGTAGAAAATACAGTACGACCAAACGAACTTACCTTTGAGAAATCATATCAATGCCCTAATAGCGGTTGTATCTCACAGACATGAACCCCACCAAAGGACTATCTGATTCTTGGCGGTCTTTGCACACAAATCCCAGCTGAGTTTGTTACAGGGGTTGTCAATAGTTTTTGTGTAATTGATTTTCTATAGTTTTACTCTTCCTTCAAACATGATAGAAAACTGGTTCAGTGCGACACCCCAATTCCTGATTGGCATGGTCCATTTCTTCGAGGCTTTGTGTATGGCAAGATACATAATCTTGTAGATTGATTCATCTGTGGGGAAAGCTGCCCGGTTCTTTGTCACTTTCCTCAGCGAGAAGTTCAAGGATTCTATGGCATTGGTTGTATAGATTACCTTACGGATTTCCTCAGGATATGAGAAGTGCTCGTAGATTGTGTAGCCTCAGATCTTACGTTTTTGGATAATCATCATCCCTCTATGCTTGCGTAACTTTACGGGATTTCCTCCTTTTTTTCCCCTACGCCACTGCAATCCTACCGTACGTTCCCTGTATTCGCTCTAAGAAATCAACAAGATTGCATCCTTATTATTCACAGAACAATACAACATTGTTCTGTATCCTTACAAACCATACACTCACAACTTTAGAGGGTTTCTGCAAACATGTTACCTGAGAGAAAGCAATCAATGATTCGTATAACCATAGAGCATAAGCCTGAACCACTTACGAAACATAGCCTTCATTTGAAACTGTTTCTGATTATACAGTAAATATTTATTTGCATCTATCCGGCCTTTCGCTGTTTGTAGTGGGTAGCTCTACATGATTGGTTGCAGGGGGAGAGACAATTCTCCACAAACGAAATAGATCATATTCATGAAATTCCTCATGTTCTTGAAGCCTCTAGCACGACTCTT
>NZ_JBFXGH010000092.1:0-8943 GCF_050178175.1 Sphaerochaeta sp. | reverse complement strand
GATAATTACACTGAAGTCATCACGACTCTGGTCGAAATCATCAAGGAAGATATGGCCGGTGGTCCCCAGCTGTACACCAACGGTCTTGTTGTTGAGACTTGCAGTATTGGAGAGATCCGTATTGGAGACAGGAGCCAGGATTGCCTGGGTTACCACAAGAATCGGGGTGGAGAAATCCATGGTAGCCTTTCTCTCTTCAGTGACGGAAACACCACTGGCAACAGCATCATAGGCGCCGTTTGCCAGACCGGCAAAGATGCCTTCCCATGCAACATTGACGATGCTGATCTCGACATCATTCACCTTTGCAATTTCGTTTACGAGGTCAATTTCAAATCCAACGATATCCCCATTCTCATCGACGAATTCAAGTGGGGGCCAAGCACAGTTGGCTGCGAAGACATAGGATTTTTTCCCGCTTTCAGCCTGGGCCTGGGCGAAGACCATGGTAGTGGACAGTACGAGCAACAGGGCAGCAACAACAAGTATTTTCTTCATGATTATCTCCTTCTTGTAATATGCGAATAATGCATAGATATGCAAATATTGTCAACTATTTAGGAATAAATATACAAAAAAAGGGGAATGAAATGCAAAAAACAAGGAGCCGAAGCTCCCTGCCATTTTATAAAAACTGCTTACAGCAGATTCCACTTCTTCTTCAATGCCTCGAAGGAGCCGTCGGCCTTCGCCTTTGCCAGTCCCTCGTTGATGAGATCCAGGAGTTCCTGGTTGTCCTTCTGTACGGCAATTGCAATATCCTCTTGGGTGAACGGTTCACCGGCAACCTTCAGACGTGAGCTGTAGTTTTCGTTTGAGAGTACGAAATCACTGGCGATCAATGAGTCACAGACAGCAGCATCCACATTGCCGTTGAGCATATCCTCGATGGCAAGTCCGATATCATCATATGCTCTTCTCTCTACAGGATATGTTTCCAACGCAAAGTCTCCGGTGGTACCAATCTGGACCCCGATTTTCTTTCCTTCCAGATCCTCAATGCCTTTGATACTGCCTGCGTCTTCATTGCGGATGATGACGACCTGTCCAGCGGAGAGAATGGGAGAGGAGAAGGCCATGGTGGCTTTCCGCTCTTCAGTTACGGTCACCCCACTTGCAACACCATCATAGGCACCACCAGCGAGGCCGGCGAAAATGGTATCCCAGGGTATGTTCTTCACCGACATGGGGACACCTACCTTCTCACCGATAAGCGGTATCAGTTCAACCTCAAATCCGGTAAGGGTACCATCTTCAACAAACTCAAGTGGGGGCCAGGTTGCATCGGTGGCAAATACATAGCTCTCTTTCTTCTCTTCTTTCTTGCAGCCGGTAAGCACGAGTGCAAAGACCAGTGCCACCATCAATGCTGTCATTACGGTTTTCTTCATGTTGTTTCCTTATACATATACATGTGTTGTAATTTTCTTGTTTGGATAATGGGCAACTTTGTTGCCTCTGTCAATGACCCATGATCTGGTAGGTTGTACTCAAGCCAATGACAAGTCCGAGCAGAACGCCTCCCAGCACCTGGCTGAAGGAGTGACCGAGCATGGTTTTCAGGTTCTCGGGAGTGAACTGGCCTTCTCGATGGATGTCACTGAGGAGTCTGCTCCACTCATTGATGACTTCAGCTTGCTTGCCCGCTGCCCTGCGAATGCCCATTGCATCATGAATGACAATTGCGGCAAACGAAGCAGCTATGGCAAAATCTACCGTACCGACACCCTCGGTGAATGCGATTGAGGTGGTAAGCGCAATAACACCAGCAGTGTGGCTGGAAGGCATTCCTCCTGTGCTGAAGAGCATGGACCAGATAAACTTCCTCTCAAAGAGTACATTGATGAAAGGTTTCAGGAATTGTGCAATAAAGAAAGCAAGTGCTGCCGAAATAAATGGGGCATTTCCCAACAAGGCATTGTTCATGCCCAATACAGTAGCTTTTTTCCCCTGCTTGCGCAAGATTCTATCTTGTTCTAGAGTTGCACTCAACATTATTTCTGGAGCAGTCATGTACGTTTCACAGCAAAAAAGTGATGCCATTCAATTCTGGGTGCTGAATATTGCCTCATTCTTCGGCCAACTATCCATTGCAATGGTCAATCTGGCACTCGTGTACCATCTTCGAAGAGTCTTCGCCCTTGGAGCGGACCAGATCGGGGTTGCCGCCTCCATTACCACTGCAACATACTTGGTTTTTTGCCTGCTTGGGGGCAGGTTTACCGTCCATTTCCGTCCACGCCACCTTGTGGAGACCTCTCTGGTTGGGATGGCAATTGCCGTCTTGCTCTTTGTCTCCACGAGGACACTCTCCATTGCATACCTTGCTTTGGTGTTCTATGGGGCTTTCATGAGTCTTCTGTGGCCACAAATTGAGGGCTGGTTCTCAAGAGGCAAGGAGGGAGCACAGCTCAATCATGTCACCAATGCCTTCAACTTCTCCTGGTCTTTTGGCGTCGGTATCTCCAGCTATATTGCCGGCATTCTTGTTGAGGTTTCCACCACCACTCCCTTCTATGTTGCCATCCTCATGTTCTTCCTGGTATTCATTCTCCTTGCCCTAACCAGTGCTCTGGTGCCGGGGATCAGGGCAGTGCAGAGTGAACATGCCGACAACAAGGAGAATGGCAGGGAGGATGCGAGCACGCCTCTTCGATTCTACGCTTGGGTTGGCATCATCTCCCTGTACAGCGGTATGAGTGTCATTCTTACCATCTTCCCTCTCTATGCGCAGGATGTCCTGAAGATCAGTGAAAGCCAGACCGGCTTACTCTTGCTTGTGCGTGGGGTTGCAACCTGTCTGAGTTTTCTGGTACTGGGAAAGTTGGAGTTCTGGCACTTCAAGAAGCGATACATCTTCCTGGTGCAACTGCTCTTTGGGGTGCTCTCCCTTGTTGCCATGGGCTTCTCCTCCCCGCTTCCCTTTGCACTCTTCTTCCTGTTGTTCGGAATACTGTTTGCATTCGCCTATGACCAGAGTATGTTCCATGGGGCAAGTGGCAGTGTAAACCGATCAGGGAGAATGATCATTCATGAAGTCTTGCTGACCGTAGGAACCATACTGGGAGCAGTCGTGGGAGGAAGTGTGTACGAGCAACTCTCTTTCTCCAGGGTATTGCTTGTCATTGGAACTGCCGCCATCATCCTTGTGATGGTTGAATTGCTTGTTGCCTTCTTCATTGAAAGGACCAGGATTACGGGAAAGTAGTTTTACACACAACCGAGAGTTCGTATACAATAGATATCAAAGACGCCAAAAGGAGCCCAAATATGAGCAAGACCTTGACTGAAAAAATCCTAGCTTCCCATCTGGAAGAGGGAACACTGGGAAGGGGAAACCCAATAGGGATCCATATTGACCAGACGCTCACACAGGATGCCACCGGTACCATGGCCTACCTTCAATTTGAGGCAATGGGTCTGGAGCGTGTCCAGAATGAGCTGGCTGTGAGCTATGTTGATCATAATACCATCCAAGTAGGATTCGAGAACGCAGATGACCATCACTACCTGCAGACCGTTGCCGCTGCCAAGGGTGTTGTATTCTCTCGCCCAGGAAATGGAATCTGCCATCAAGTGCATCTGGAGCGATTCGGCAAGCCGGGAAAAACCCTGCTTGGCAGTGATAGCCATACCCCTACCGGTGGTGGTATTGGTATGATTGCAATCGGAGCCGGTGGGCTCGATGTAGCGGTTGCCATGGCCGGCCAACCCTTCCATCTGATCAGCCCGAAAGTCATAGAAATCCGTCTCCATGGGAAACTCCGTCCTTGGGTTTCCGCGAAAGATGTCATCCTGACCGTTCTTGAGCGCTTCGGGGTGAAAGGCAATGTGAACTGTATCTTTGAATACACTGGTGTAGGTGTCCAGACCCTGGAAGTCCCTGAGCGTTCGACCATCTGCAACATGGGGGCCGAATGTGGCGTCACCACGAGTATCTTTCCCTCTGATGAGAAGACACGTGCATTCCTGAAGGCGCAGGGAAGGGAAGATGACTGGATTGCACTCAGTGCTGATGAGGGAGCAGTCTATGATGACCTGTTTGAAATCGATCTCTCGGCCTTGGAGCCCAAGGTAGCATGTCCTCACTCACCTGGGAATATTGCCACAGTAGCATCGCTTGCTGGGAAACGGGTTGATCAAGTCCTCATCGGTTCCTGCACAAACTCCAGCTATGCCGATATGAAAAAAGTTGCAGAAATCCTTGATGGGCATACTGTTGCAGAGCATGTGAGCCTTGGAATAGCCCCGGGAAGCCGTGAGGTGCTCCTGATGCTCAGCAAGGATGGTTCATTGGCGAAAATGATTGCCAGTGGTGCACGTATCCTGGAAAGTGCCTGTGGGTTCTGTATAGGGAACCATCAGAGTCCTGGAACCAATGGGGTCTCTCTCAGGACCAGCAACCGCAACTTTGAAGGCCGTAGCGGAACCAAGAGTGGCCAGGTCTATCTGGTCAGTCCTGAAACTGCTGCTTTGAGTGCAATAAGCGGGCAATTCACCGATCCTCTCTCCTCCCATGGCATTGCCTTCCCCAAGGTAGTCCCACCTGAACAGTTCCTGATTGATGACTCCATGTTCATCTTCCCTCCCGAGGATGGCAGTAATGTTGAGATTTTCCGAGGTCCCAATATTGGTGACCCACCGAAGAACACCCCGCTCAAGGAGAAGCTTGACGGGTATGTGACGATCAAGGTAGGGGATAAGATCACCACCGACCATATCATGCCTGCTGGGGCCAGGCTCAAGTACCGCTCGAATATCCCTGTCTACTCGAAGTTTGTCTTTGAGCCGGTCGACGAGCATTTCAGTGAACGCTGCACGGAGAATCAGGACCGTGGCAAGGACAACTTCATCGTGGCCGGTGCCTCCTATGGTCAGGGTTCGAGCCGGGAACATGCCGCAATCTGTCCGATGTACCTCGGAGTGAAAGCGGTTATAGCCGTCTCCATAGAGCGAATCCACCAGAACAATCTGTGTAACTTCGGCATCATCCCCCTTACCTTCGTAAATGAAGAGGACTACTCACGGTTCGACCAGAACGATGAACTGGTGATTGAGAACATTGCAGAGCAGATCAAGGGTGATACGGTTATCTTGAAGAACAAGACCAAGAGCAGGGAGATAACCCTCCGCTGTGATATCACCGAAGGGCAGAGAGCGATGCTCATTGGTGGTGGTCTGCTGAATATTCTCAAGGAGAAAGCTTGATGGAAATGGCAATACACATGAAAGACGGGACCTTGCAGGTACCTGACAGTGTCATCATCCCTTACATCGAGGGAGATGGGGTAGGTCAGGAGATATCATCGGTTATGAAGAATGTGGTTGAAGCGGCAGTCAAGAAAGCCTATGGAGAGACCAAACGGATAACCTGGAAGGAGATTCTTGCAGGAGAAAAGGCAAAGAACATAACCGGTACTTATCTTCCCGAGGAGACCCTTGAGGCAATCAAGGAGTACAAGGTGGCGATCAAGGGCCCGTTGACCACCCCGGTAGGGAAGGGAATCCGTTCCTTGAATGTAACCCTCCGACAGACTCTCGACTTGTATGTCTGTCTCCGCCCGGTTACCTACTACCAAGGAGTTCCTTCCCCTGTCAGACACCCGGAGAATATTGACATGGTTGTCTTCCGTGAGAATACGGAAGACATCTATGCCGGCATCGAATGGGAGTCAGGGAGTGAAGAAGTTCGTAAGGTCATCGCTTTCCTCAAAGAGGAGATGCAAGTGAGCAAGATCCGCTTTCCTGAAACCAGTGCCCTGGGGATCAAACCGGTTTCTGTTGAAGGAAGCGAACGCCTTATCCGCAGTGCTATCTCCTATGCACTGGAAAACAACCGACGCAATGTTACATTGGTGCATAAAGGGAATATCATGAAATTCACCGAAGGTGGATTCAGGAAGTGGGGCTATGAACTTGCAAAACGCGAATTTGGAGCAACAGAGGATGCGCAGGGAAGTGTGAAGATCGATCGGGAAGGCCAAGAGCCGCTGGTCATCCAGGACTGTATCTGCGATGCCTTCCTGCAGAATATCCTGCTCAAGCCTGAAGCCTATGATGTCATTGCCACGCTCAATCTCAATGGGGATTACGTATCAGATGCCTTGGCAGCCGAGGTTGGTGGTATCGGAATTGCCCCTGGGGCGAATATCAACTATGAGAGCGGCTTTGCAATCTTCGAAGCAACTCATGGTACTGCCCCTGATATCGCTGGAAAGAACATTGTAAACCCTCTATCCCTGGTACTCTCAGCACAGATGATGCTCTCCTACCTTGGGTGGGAAGAAGCGGCCCGGCTGGTTACCGATGTTGTACAGAAAGCAATCAGTGAAGGGATGGTTACCTCTGATTTTGCCCGCTTGATGGAAGCTGAAGGCAAGGAGTGCACAAGGTTGGGAACGAAGGAGTTTGGTTCCTATCTGGTGTCATTGCTCTAGGGAAAACCCAGAAAAATCTGTAATCAGGCCGTGGACACCCTCCATGGCCTGAATTGTCTGTATGTCGGCTCCAGGGCTTCCAACAGCATACATGCTCCCAATTCCCGCCCTGCTTGCTGAGAGAATGCCGGCCTTCGTATCTTCAAAGACCGTACATGCCTCTGGTCTGAGGCCCAGGGCCTTGCAGGTATCCTGGTAGATATCTGGCTCAGGCTTTCCTTTTCTCTTTCCATTGTCATGAATGACCAAGGAGGGGGGTACGTACTCGCTGAGAGAGAACCATGCCTCATAGAGGCGGACGTTGCCCTCTCCTGCACTGGTGGCTATAGCAAGTTGAAAACCGGCTTGTTTAGCTCGTTTGAAGAGGGTAATTGCACCTGGGGCAAGGCTGAGGGGACGGTGGCCGAGACAAATATGCTTGTAGAGGTCCTCCTTCTCCATGCTGATACAAAAGACCTCTTCCTCACTGGGAGCCCTCCCCAATAGGTAGGCAATTGTCTCAGCATTGGTTCTTCCGTTGAGGTGGTGACTCTCTTCAATTGCAAGTGGTCTGTTCCTCAGTTGCAATGAGATGGCACCCCATGCTTGCTGATGATACTCGGTATCCCAAAACAGGGTGCCATTGAAATCGAAGATCAGGGCCTTATCGGTCCTCAAGCGGTACCACCTTGCGTACGTGTGGGCCCGAGTAGACCTGGCGAGGCCGACCGATCTTCTGGTACGGATCATGTCTCCATTCAAGCCAGTGGGCGATCCATCCGGGGAGCCGGCCCATGGCAAAGAGCACAGTGAACATCGACTCGGGAATCCCGATTGCGTGGAAGATTATGCCAGTATAGAAATCCACATTCGGATACAGGTTGCGTTCGATGAAATAGGGGTCATTCAGGGCAGCCTGTTCGAGATCCATGGCGATTTGCAGGAGCGGATCACTCTGGCTGTCAGCTCCCAGGACTTGCTGGCTGAGACGTTTTGCAATCCTTGCCCTCGGGTCATACGTCTTGTACACCCTGTGGCCGAATCCAGAGAGCCTGAACGGGTTTTCCTTGTCCTTTGCCATTGCAATTACCTGTTCGATGCTCAGTCCTTCATTATGGATTTTCAACAACATCTGCATGACTGCCTGGTTGGCTCCACCATGTTTGCTTCCCCAAAGGGCACAACAACCTGCTGCAACTGATGCATAAAGATTTGCCTCGCTGCTGCCTACCAGGCGGACAGCACTTGTGGAACAGTTCTGCTCATGGTCTGCATGGAGAATCAGGAGGATGTTCAATGCCCTGGCATGCAAAGGATCAGGAATATAGGCATTTACCGGCGTAAGGAACATCATGTTCAGGAAGTTCTCACAGTAAGAATACTTGTAGGAAGGGTCGACGAAGTCCAATCCATTCATCTGTCGATAACTGAATGCAGCGATGGTTCTCATCTTGGAAAGCAGTCTGCTGACCGTCAAGTCAACATTCTCTTCCGGATCGGCATCCTCCAATTCAGGATAAAACGCAGAAAGTGATGCAACCATTGCGGAGAGAATTGACATAGGGTGGGCTTCCTGCGGATAGTCACGGAAGAAGTTCCTCATGTCAACGTGGAGCAATGAGTGCCTATTGAGCATGTCTGCATACGTGTGACGTTGGGCGAGTGTGGGAAGTTCCCCCTTGATCAGGAGATAGGCAACCTCAACGAAATCACAGTTCTCCACCAGGTCCTCAATATCATATCCGCGATATCGGAGGATTCCCTGCTCCCCGTCAACAAAGCAGATATTGCTCATACAGGATCCTGTATTTACAAAGCCGGGGTCATACGTGATGAACCCAGTGTTTTTTCTCAGGGCGGTTATGTCGATTGACTTTCCACCCATGTTGTCCGTGATGACAGTGAGATCGAATTCGTTGTCCTCAAGGACCAGTTTTGCTGCTTTTTCTTTGATATCCATTTTATAGCCTCCTTTAGGGGGTCATTTCGTATAGTATTTTGTGAGCAGGTGGGTGAAATGTATCCTAGTTTGATTGTTTTGGAAATATATCACCCAAGCATTCCTTGCCTTTTCTTTCTGACCAGTAATGGTTATACTGGTAGGTATCAATCCCAGGAGATGCCCCATGGAAGAATTTGTATTGCCGCTTGATGAGGAAATTGTCGATATTGCAGACTTTTTTAAGGTCTTCGGAGATCCCACCCGATTGAAAATCCTCTTCCTGCTTGAACAGGGGGAGAGAGGCGTCAATGCAATCAGTGAGGAACTGAACATGCAACAGAGTACCATCAGCCAACAGCTCAAACTTCTCAGGGCCCGTCGCTTGGTGCGCTTCAGGAAGGACGGGCGTAATGTTCTCTATCGTCTCAATGATGAACATATCCATGACATTCTTGCCATGGGCGTTGAGCATTACCAGGAATTACTCTGATCAGTACCTCTGGGATTCATGTTCTGCATATTCGCCAAAGAGATTTAGGCACATCTCTCTCTCTGCTTGGGTAAGGTTGAGTACTCCCTGATCCT
>NZ_JBFXGH010000091.1:0-9035 GCF_050178175.1 Sphaerochaeta sp. | reverse complement strand
CCTGCCGCTGCAAGAGCTTCGCCTGTTCCCAGTCACCTCTCTCATATGCGTTATAGAGACCGATGAACAGTTCTGGAATGACATTATAGAAGCTGCCGATAAGACCATCACTACCATAAGCCAGACCAGAGAGTGCCATCTCATCACTGCCAGAATATACCTTGAAATCCTTCCCGATCTCTTCCTTGATCCTGAGGATCTCATGATGTGTGCTTGCCGTATACTTGATACCTTCCTATTATCCAGTGTAGCTAGTCCAGCAAGAGAAGCAGGTTGGATAACTCGACCTGGATCGCTTCGGCTTGGGTATCGGGATATCTGAATGAAGAACCTTAATGCTGTCTGTCGCCTTTGCCCAGATGAAGAAAGTATATAGTTCAAGTTTGACATCCATTTTCGCATCCAAGGATGTAAAGCTAGTGAATCCCTTTCAAGGGTTGAAGAGTGCTTTAGAAACACAACTACATTATGCTGCCTCAAGAGTGTGGAATAAGCCAAGGAATCATGGAAGATTTTTATCCATTCAGTAAGAATATGATCACCTTACGAGAAAAATGCGAAACAATTACAAGCCAACGAATACGACACTGAGTTTTCTTGTGAGGCTTACGGGATTCTTCTTAGGGAATTCATCTCTCGGGTATCTCCGGTAGTAGAAAGCAAAATTGCACTGATGCGGACGCAAGCGCTACATCGCCTACTCTTCCCGGACTCCGATGGACTCCTTGAAGTTGTAGGAGAAGTGGTAGATAAGTGCTGCCTCGAAAGCCTCAAAGTCATGTGCCTTGAGAGCATCGAGGATACGCTTATGCTTGTCATAGCGAAGATTACCATCATCAATGAACTTGGAACGATAGTAGCGGTCACAGCTCCAGGCAGAATCGACAAAGGCAATAAGCACATCGTTCTTGATATTCCTCAATATGACCTTATGAAAGTTGGCATCTAAGGTATAGAAATCGATATGGTTGTCAGCTTTTTTCATCGTACTGAGAATCTCCTCGAGTTCATCAATCTGCCCATCGGTCATGGAGTCAAAGCTCTCACGAGCGAAGCCCAACTCCAAGACCTTGCGCACCTGCTGGGACTGACTGACCAAATCGACATCATCACCGATAAGATTAAGGAAAATAACACTGGAGAGAAAATTGGAATTGAAACTGTTGACAACTATGCCTACCCCGGGCTTGCTCGAAACAACACCGATGATCTCCAACGTCTTGATCGCCTCGCGCAGCACATTGCGTGAGACACCAAGAGCAGAAGCCATCTCCATCTCAGTAGGAAGCTTGTCCCCAGGACGGAGATTATTCTGCACAATATACCCACGGAGTTCCTCATAGACCTGCAAATACAGTTTCTTATTCTTCAGATTCTTCATATCATTTCCTACTCTCCAACCTAAACTTATTAATAATACCCAACTATATCTTTCTTTTCAATCGATCTGTTTTTCCCTCCTGGAGATAAATCCCATGTGAGTATCCACATGATTCTGCTGTAGCCCATCAAGGAAGGACCACATCTCAGCCATCATTTGGCTATTGGGATGAACAAAGGGACGACGTACATACCCAACATCAATACCAGTATCCATCATAAGTTGCTTCATGATCCCAAAATGACCGTACTTGACGGCCTTGAGAATGAAACTGGTGGCAATCTTTTGAATTTCGAACGCCTCCTGATACTCACCATTAACACAGAGTTGGTAGATCTCCCCAAAGGTATCGGGAATGATGTTGTAGAAGGAACCAATAATGCCATCGGCACCGGCAAGCAACCCCTGGGTTGCCATCTCGTCGCAACCGGAATAGATCATGAAATCGGGGCCGAGCTCCTCCTTGAGCGTAGCCATGTCATGGTGCTGGGTCCCGGTGAACTTCAAGCCACACACCCCATCGATGGAAGCCAAGCGACGAACTAGGTCATTATTCATAAGACCGGCGAGAGCGATATTGTAGACAATCATGGGAAGGTCCACTGCAGAAGAGATATCGCTGTAGTAGCGGTAGATCTCGTCGCCGCTGAAGTAGTAGTAGAATGGAGGAACACTGCTGATGGCATCAGCCTTAATTCCTTGGGCATGCTTGGCAAGGTCGATGCTCCTGAGAGTCCCGATTGCTCCTACGTGCACGATGACAGGTACACGTCCATTCACATGGCTAACCACAGCCTGGGCAAACGTCTTACGTTCCTCGTCACTCATGAGGAACCCTTCCCCCGTACTGCCGGTAATATAGAGACCGTGAACCCCTTCCCCGATCAGATAATCGATCAGGACGCGGGCACGGTCCAGGTCTAGTTGCTCGTTCTCATCAAACGTACTGAACATTGCAGGGATGACTCCCTTGATGTGAGAAACACTGGTTTTTGTATGCATGATAGTAGACTCCTTGAAAATATAACTCATGAAGGAAGATTTCCTGCGGCAAACTGCTCGCCAAAATGACAACTTACATAGTGAATGGATCCATCGATGGAAAGCGGACGTAACTGGGGTACCTCCTGCTTACAGCGCTCCTGACAGAACGGGCAACGTGGATGGAACGAACAGCCTGATGGAGGATTCACCGGACTGGGGACATCCCCCTGCAGGGGAATGCGCTTCTTCTTCTTGGTGATATCGGCAATGGGGATTGCCGAGAGCAACGCCTGCGTGTAGGGGTGCATGGTGTGCTTGAACAGCTCCTCGGTGGAAGCAAGCTCCACTACCTTCCCCAAATACATGACCGCGATTCGGTCGGCAATGTATTCAACAACCGACAGATCATGGGTGATAAAGAGGTAGGTAAGGTTTCGCTCAGCCTGCAGTTTCTTGAGCAACTTCAGTACTTGTGCCTGGATTGAGACATCAAGGGCAGAGACTGCCTCATCACAGACGATCAACTCAGGATTCACTGAGAGAGCACGGGCAATGCCAATACGCTGCCGCTGCCCCCCGCTAAACTCATTGGGATACCGAGTCATGTAGTCGCGGGGAAGATTGACATCAGAAAGCAAGCGTGCAACCAACTCCTCACGTTCCTTCTTTCCCTTTACTCCAAACTTCTTCAACGGATCATTGAAGGAACCAAAAATGGTGAAGGAAGGATTCAAGGAAGAGTATGGGTCCTGGAAAACAATCTGGAGGTGTTTACGGGCTTCGTTCAACTCCGTTCCCTTGAGCTGCAGCACATCCTTCCTCCCATCAGGGAAAGTATAGGTAACCTTGCCCTCAGTCGGTTGGGTAAGACGCAACAGTGATTTGCCCAAAGTAGTTTTTCCACACCCTGACTCACCGACTATTCCCAGCGTCTCACCTCGGTATATCTCAAGGTTCACCCCGTCGACAGCCTTCACATATCCCACTGTGCGCTTGAAGACTCCCTTCTTCACAGGGAAGTGGGTCTTAAGGTTCTCTATTTTCATCAAAACTTCACGATTCTCATCCATTGAGCAGCTCCTTGTAGTTGAAGCAGCGGACCATGTGTCCGTCCTGGTCGATGTTCGTTTCATCTGGCATGGCCCGACGACACTGCTCCGTGGCATAATCACAGCGGGGAGCAAACTGACACCCGACCGGACGATTGTATGGGTCAGGGGTAGTACCCCTGATGGGTTCCAGCTTCTGGTTCTTCCCCTTGCCCAATACAGGAATGGATTGTAGCAGAGCCTTGGTATAGGGATGGGAAGGAGAAGCCATCACCTGCTGTGCCGTGCCACTCTCCACAATGTTGCCCATGTACATCACCGCCACATCGTCAGCCATTTCAGCAACCACCCCCATATCGTGGGTGATCAGAAGAATTGCCATCTCCTTCTCTTTCTTGAGCTTCAGCATGAGTTCAAAGATCTGGGCCTGGATTGTCACATCCAATGCAGTGGTCGGCTCATCGGCGATAAGGACCTTCGGCTCGCAGGCCATGGCCATCGCGATCATGGCACGCTGGCGCATACCACCTGAGTACTGGTGGGGGTACTCATGTACCCGTTGTTCAGGAAGGGAAACCCCCATATCCTTGAGCAAGCGGATGGAGTTCTTGGTTGCCTCTTTCCTACTCAGGGGCTTATGGTTACGCAACATCTCATCAATCTGGAACCCTACGGTAAACACCGGGTTCAATGCAGTCATGGGATCCTGGAAAATCATGGCAATCTCCTGTCCGCGAAGGCCTCGCATGACACGTCCATTGCGCTTGAGGCTTTCTATAGAGACAGGCCCCTCTTTCCCGTAATAGGTGATACTCCCATTCTCAATGCGGCTGAGCTCTGGGAGCAGTTGCATGATGGAGTTGGCTGTTACACTCTTTCCACAACCCGACTCCCCTACAATGCAGAGTGTACGTGCTTTTTGCATAGAGAAGGAAACATCACGCAGTGCTTTGTTGCACCGCTGATTGGTATAAAAATTGACACATAGGTCCTTTACTTCCAGTACGACATTCTGTTCCATATCAACCTACCTGAGTGGGGTCGGCAGCATCGCGCAAACCGTCACCGATGAAGTTAATGGCCATGACAAAGATGGTAATGACCAAACCGACGGGGAGCCATACCCACCATGCATCACGCAGAATATTGAGATCCTGGGCTACGTTGAGGATGTTTCCCCAGGTGGCCTGTTCCAGGGGAACGCCAAGGCCAAGGAAACTCAAGGCTGCCTCCTGCAGTATGAACATTGCAGTGGAGAGCGTAATGTTTACGAAGATGGGACCGATGGCATTGGGGAGCATATGTTTAAAGCTGATCACAAACTTGTTAATTCCGAATGCCTGCAAGGCTTGGATGTATTCCTGTTCCCGGATACTGAGCATCTGGGAACGGGCCATTCGGTACATGCTCGGCCATCCGGTAAGGATAAAGATTAAAAGAAGGTTCCAGAGACTCTGCCCCACGATTGTCACCAGGATGGAAACCAGAATAATCTGAGGAAAGCTCATCATAATTTCACTCACCTTCATGACCGTGGCATCAAGTAGGCCCCGTCGGTACCCGGCGTAGGTGCCAAGAGAGACGCCGATGAGCGCTGCTCCTAAGGCTGAGCCGAGTCCCACGAAGATAGAAATACGTCCGCCATAAAGAATACGAGTATAGATGTCACGCCCGATTTGGTCGGTCCCCATCAGGTGTCCCTCTCCGGGAGGTACAAGACGGTTTCGAAGGTCGATGGTATTGGGTCCATAGGAGCTGATCAGGGGAGCGGCAATACAGGCTAGAAACATGAGAATGAAGAGAACCAAACCGATAATCGCCAAGGGGTTGGCAGATAACTTACGTAAAGTGCGGCTGGTATTCGAGGAGGAAAGTTTGCCCTGTTCCTCGAGAAGGAGGAGGCGATCCATTTTGCGTTGCAATGCTTTGTTTGCCACAGTAGCCTCCTAGGAGAGCTTGACTCGAGGATCAAGCAAGGCGGTAGCGATATCGACCAGGATACTGGCGATCAAGACAATAAGGACACTGAAGAAGGCAACCATCATGATGATGGGCGTGTTCTGGCTGCGAACGGCGGCAACGAACATCTGCCCTACCCCGGGCCACTGAAAAACCTGCTCAATTACCACTGAGCCGCCGATAAGCATGGGTAGACGGAACCCGATCAGAACCGCAACCGGCGTCATCGCAAATCGAAGCCCATGCACCAAATTCACCCGCCACTCGGGCAGGCCTTTGCTGCGTGCAGTCTTGATGAACTCCTTGTTCAGGGAGTCGAGCATACTCGCCCGTGAGTAGCGCATAACACCTGCTGTCATAGAAAGCCCCAGGACGATTGCTGGCAGGATAAGGTGGTCAAGACGCTGGAAGAATGCTTCATTGCCCGGTGTCATGCGACCTCCCACAGGGAGCCAGTCCAGCTTGAACACAAAGAGTACTATCATAATCAGACCGAAGAGAAACTGGGGAATGGCAACACCCACCATACCGGCAACAGTAAGCACATTGTCCCCGATCCGCCCCTTGTTCAGAGCAGATACAACACCCAGTAAACTACCCAGCAAGGTGGAGATCAAGAGGGCTGCAATCGACAGTTCCAAGGTAGCTGGAAGGGTATTTGCCAGCAACTCACTGACGGCTACACCACTTTGCAGGCTATAGCCAAAATCGCCTTGTATCAGATTGGTTATCCAGGAGACGTAACGAGTCATGAACGGATCGTCAAGCCCGAGTTCTGCACGTAGGATATCCAGTTCAACGGGACTGATAGCCGCCAGTGCATCGGGAGGAATCATGAAATCGACCGCATCACCCGGCATGAGTTCGATACCAAGGAAGATGAGGAAGCTGATAACCAAAAGCATGGGAATCAGCAGCAGGAATTTTCTGATAATGAATGCTATCACAATCGTAACCTCTTGAAGGGAATCGAGAAACAGTGGCTGTGAGCGAATCCGTCCACAGCCACTGTTTAGTCCACGCTGCTACTTGATGTTTGCAGGGTGGGGAAATTGGTTCACCCAGAACACACGTGTATAGCGGATGTTGACCGGAGTGACTTTCATGTGGTCAATCTTCTCGATGGAGAGAGAATCAGCGACGCTCTTGCTCCAAGCGTAGTCAATACGGCCACTCTCCGCATTCTTCACGAGGTTGCTGTCATTTTCACTGCTTGCATTCATGAAGATGGTCTTGATGTTGCCTGTTCCACTTCTGTAGTAGGAAGCATTACGCTCAAGAATTGCATAGTTACCCAAGACAGTCTCTTTCACCTTGAACGGACCAGTACCTACGGGTTTCTGCCAGAACGCATTCTGCTGGAATGTTACTGGGTTACTTCCTTCCAAGAGGTGTGCGGGGAGCATCGGCCACTGGCTGAAGGTAAGCAGTGCATTGGGGTCGAGAGTCTCAAAAGTAATAGTAACCTTGTTGCCGTCAACCTTTACGCCGCTCAGAGATGAAGCAGAGCCATCAGTGTAGGCAGAAGCACCCTTGATCGACTTGAAGGTATTCAGTGCAACAGCATTCAAGCCAGGAGTCTTGAGGAAGTATTCAATGGAGAATACCACATCCTTAGCAGAAAATGCCTTGCCGTCATGCCACTTCACATCGCTACGCAAGTCGAAGGTAATCTGCATACCATCGGGGCTAACTGAGTAGCTCTTTGCAAGCATGCCATCGGTAGGAGTCAGGTTTGCATCAGCGTTGATAAGCTTGTCAAACAACAACTCCTGGTACAGGTATAGTCCTGGGTTTACCATGGGGGCCTCATAGAACTCCATCGGTCCACCATTGGTGTACATCATGCCGTCCTTGCGGTCGATCTTCCAGTCAAGAATGTTCTTGTTGAAGCTGAACTGGTCATTACCCAGGTCGCTTCCTGCAATATCAAGCTTATTGCTGGTGTAGATGAACGAGAGCTGGTGGTACAAGGGAATATTGTACATGTTCTTATTAATCTCACGCTGCAATGCCTTAAATGCTGCTTTCTGCTTCTCGACATCGGCTGTAGCACGAGTAGCCTGCACCAATTCATCCAATCCTTCCTGCCAGGGAATTGAGGAGTTATTGCTTGCAGTGCTCTCAAAGCGGTCATAGAACTCGTTCTCGCTCAGGGCTGCAACGGCAGCATAGGCAAGGTCCCACTTCACAGCTGAAGGGCCGTTTTTACGATCGGCTGGGGGTACCCATAACTGACTGGCAAGATCACCTTCCAGTTTGCGGAATGAAGACTTGACGCCAACAGCTGCCCAATACTGTTGGATGATGGCCATCAAATCAACAGTCTGCTGGTCGCCATAGTAATAAACGACATCCAAGGTGTAATCTTTTGGCCAGCCTGCTTCATCCAAGAGAGCCTTTGCTTTCTCTGGATCATAGGTATAGGGATCCAAACCATCGGCCAACCAAGAACCAGGACTGGTCATTGCCACTGCTCGCTGGGCCTTTCCTTCAAACAATTCATCGACAATGGTTTCCATATCGATGGCCAGACGGAGCGCTTTGCGGATGCGTACATCGGCCAAAGGAGTGCCTTTGGTTTCCCAAGCGGCTGAAGTAGGTGCCACCTCTTGTGTACCTGCTGCGAATACTCCCAAGCATAGGCTCAACAGCAACACAATTGCAGAAAATTTTTTCATATTGGTCTCCTTTTACAGTATTGTAGTTTGTACTACAAAGTCAGTATTGAACGAAATTTTCCATCTGTCAAACAATTTATTCAAGAAATCAATAAAACAGAGAAACTACTCCAAAGGGATGTTCGCTTACTTCCCTCTCTCTTTAATCCTGTATTTTTATATCTATAAGCTGTTATATAGTATATTGAGTACTGTACTATGGCCAATTCGATCCGCCCTAAATACAACATCCAGGCAGCTTGTTACCTCTCTAGCTCCAGTTGTTAACAGTAGAATATATTTGTAGGACAAATATATAGTTTTCTCAACTATACTAGATTTTTTAACACACAAGTCTTTCTTCACCGGCTCTGCCACCTATAGATACTGGTGGCACACAGGTCCTTTGCAGGGCTTAGTAGAAAGGCCAGAACCGAGCATTCAAGAACATGCATCTGATAAGGGATGTACCATCAATTTTGAAGGTTACAAATAATTGATCAGTTGAAAACTATTATAGGCGGTTACAGCTTACAAACTCCTGTTAGGCTCTCTGAGACATCAAAGCCTAAGAAAAATGGTAAAATGTTGCATGCAATTCTTGAGTATCTATTGATACTTGTATTCTTGTTTTAGGTATTTACTTTGTTTATATTATTTCTCATGATTTTCAAATATTTGATATCAATGTATCTATTTATAATATTACATAATATTTATAACTTATTCATTGCATTCGTATCTGACAACTCGTAGTATCTTATCATCTTCATTTTGACATTTCTAGTATTCTAGTTTACTATTCTTTACATACAAACGCTGTCCTGGAATAAGCATCTTTGAGAAGGACCACAACAGTGGTAGAATAGGAGTACTATGGCAACAAAGACAGTTATAATCGACCAGATATACCATGATATCAGGGATAAGATCCTGAAGAATGAGTATATTCCTGGCAGCAAGCTTAGTGAAAACTCCCTCTCGGTTGAATACAACTGTAGC
>NZ_JBFXGH010000090.1:0-9091 GCF_050178175.1 Sphaerochaeta sp. | reverse complement strand
CGTCTCTCACTGATTCCCCACTTCTTCGCGGCTTCCTTGGCACTGATATACATAGTTTCTCCCTCTCTCCCCAATCCTTCCTACATAGGTTTATTACCACGAATCTATGCTCTGTGCAAGGCTTCCTATACTCAGAAGGGCTTGAGCAAAGCGGAAAGAATGGGGATAATTGGTTGGAAAGGGGAACCTTTCCTATCACAACTGGGAGGGTACTCCATGGACCGATATGATGTTGTCATCGTAGGAAGCGGACCGGCAGGTATGGGTGCAGCCTTTACGCTGCGTGAGAGGCGGCCTGATCTGAAGATATTAATACTTGATCGGGAAAAGGTGTCTACCGGCGGTATGCGCAATGACTGCAAGATGAATTTCACCTACCCAATCGGGTTTCCTGTTGAATACTGGACTGAGGAAGCTGCCGAACACTACCTGAAACAGGTTATCGACTTTCTCAAACCATCATTTCTTGAGAAACAGAACATCGACATCTACCAGAAGCGAGCAGAGAGACTGGGCTGTTCACTGCTGGAAATCAGACAGACACATCTCGGCACTGATGGCGGACTCAAGCTTATCAAGGAATTGCTTGCTCGTCTTGAAGCTTTGGGCATTGACCTTGCTCTTGGAGAGGCAATGGAAACGGTGAATGCCGAGAAACAGTTCATCATTACCGAGAAACGTGAGATCGGGTACAAGCGGTTGCTGATAGCACCGGGCAGAAAAGGCTTCCATTTCCTCCAGGACCTGATGCGCACGCTCGACGTCCAATTTATCGACAATATCGTTGACATCGGGGTACGGGTTGAGACCAGGATTGAGCACTATCCCATCGTGCGGGATTACTATGACCCGAAGTTCTATTTTCCTGAGAAAGTGCGTACATTCTGCACCAACAGCGGGAACGCCCATGTGGTACGTGAGCGGTATGCGACAAACAGAGGTGACCAGTGGTATTCAGTGAATGGACATGCCTTTGCCCCAGACAGCAAGCATGACAATGGTTTGGTAAACTTCGCAATCCTGAAAACAGTACGGTTTACCGCCCCTCTTGCCAGTGGACAAGCCTTTGCAGAGAACCTTGGACTGCAGGCCGCTCTTATGGGTGGTGGACAACCCCTGATGCAACGGGTTGGTGATTTCCGCCTCGGTTCAAGGAGCAAGGAAGCAAGCTTCAGCGGTGACCTCTATGACTTTGAGCCTACGCTGAAAACCTGTTGTCCTGGGGATATCTCCCTAGCAATTCCTGCGAAAATCCTTCGTGCTATCTGGAAAGCAATGAAGAACCTGGACACCATTGTCCCGGGAGTGCTTCACCCTTCCACGATCATGTACTATCCTGAAATCAAACTCTATGCAAATAAACCAGCCTACCTGGATGAACGATTCCGCGTAAAAGAGGATATCTGGTTTGCTGGAGATGGTGCTGGCACAAGCCGAGGAATTACCGGAGCCTGGGCCAGCGGAATCCGGAGTGCTGAGGGAATCCTTGAGACCTTATAAGGTATGATTAAAGCGGTTATTCAGCCAATTGGAAGCAAGTGCTACCCATTGGCGACACGCTTCGTGAGGGGTACCCACCTCCTCAGTGCACATTGACAGGCCATGGTTCCCGCTTTCGAACAGATGGAGTTCGTAGGGGACCTTTGTTTTCTGCAGGTTTACAGCCAGATGGAGGCTATTCTCCACCGGTACACTCTCATCAGTGACGGTATGCCATATGAACAAGGGAGAGGCATCCTTGGTTACTTGGTTTTCCAAGCTCAGGAGTGAACGTAGTTCCGGGTCTTTCCCACTGACCCAGTCCAGGCTCTCCTCATGGGCATATTTTCCACCGCTGATCACTGGATAGCAGAGTATTGCAGCATCCGGTTTGTTGTTCTCATCCACAATCTTCTGCTTTGCAGTGAGCATGGGGTGCTTATGCAGTAAGGCCAAGGATGCTGCAAGATGACCACCAGCGCTGAAACCCATGATGGCAATTCTTGTTGGATCACACATCCATTCAAATGCATGCTCACGAATCTTGATCAAGGCATCACTGGCTTCCAGCAAGGGATTCAGGTCCTTGGCCGCTTCCTGCACTGAATAGTCCAGTATGAAGACATTGTAGCTCATGGAAAGGAAGTATAACGCAACCGGGTCACGTTCACGTTCAGAGCGAAACCGATAGCCACCCCCTGGGCAGATGACAATTGTCGGGCGAATATTCCTGATCCCTCCATCACCGGTGATATCCTGGAGGTATCCTGTAAGTGGAACCTGGTTTGGGCCTACAGCAATCTGTATTATTTTCATAGGTGTATCCTACCACATCCTTCACCACTTTGCGCAGGAAAAAGGTACGTGGGGCATCCAGATGTGGTATCATCATGACATGCATACTTCTACACTCTTTGACCTCAATGGCAGGGTTCCCCTGAAACAGGCTCTTCCACTAGCCATCCAGCATGTGGTTGCCATGATAGTTGGCTGTGTAACCCCAGCCTTGATCCTAAGCCGTGTTGCAAACCTTGCTCCACAAGATTCCATCATTCTTGTCCAGGGAGCATTGGTAATAGCCAGCTTGGCTACATTCCTCCAGCTCTTTCCCATTGCAGGAGTACTCGGATCAGGACTCCCAGTCATCCTGGGAGTGAGCTTTGCGTATCTGCCGAGTATGCAAGCCATTGCATTGGGATATGACCTAGCCACCATCTTCGGATCCCAGTTGGTAGGAGGGATTGTAGCCTTTCTGGTAGGCATATTCGTAAAACAGCTCAGAAAATTTTTTCCTCCCCTGATTACAGGAACGGTGGTATTTACCATTGGACTTTCCCTCTATCCTACCGCCATCAACTATATGGCTGGAGGGATTGGGAGTCCTTCGTATGGCTCGCCACTGAACTGGACTCTCGCATTTCTCACGCTTGCAGTGGTAACCATTCTTAACCATTTAGGAAAGGGAATCTTCAAGCTTGCATCCATCCTTATCGGCATCATTGTGGGTTATGGACTTTCTCTTGTTTTTGGCATCGTGGACTTCTCCGCAATCTATGAAGCAAAGTATTTCCAGGCACCTCAGCTTATGCATTTTGGTATCAAGTTCGACATTGCTGCTAGTTTTTCCATGGGTATACTGTTTGCCATCAATGCCATACAAGCCATCGGTGATTTCACAGCAACAACAGTTGGGGCAATGGACAGGGAACCCACGACGAAGGAACTGAGAGCAGGAATAACCGGTTATGGCCTTACCAATATCCTGGGCTCCTTCATGGGAGGCCTTCCCACGGCAACCTACAGCCAGAATGTTGGTATAGTTACCACCACCCGCGTCATCAACCGGTTCACCCTTGGCCTTTCTGCCTTGATCCTCCTGCTTGCGGGACTGATCCCGAAGTTCAGTGCCGTCCTGACCACGATTCCCCAGAGTGTGCTCGGGGGTGCAACTATCAGTGTGTTTGCCTCAATTGCCATGACCGGTATGAAACTGGTAGTATCTGAGGAGATGAACTACCGAAATACGTCGATCGTAGGGCTCTCTGCAGCACTGGGTATCGGAATAGCGGAATCGTCGGCTGCCCTGGCGACTTTCCCCGTTTGGTTCCAGACGGTGTTTGGACAGTCCCCGGTGGTTATCGCGACAGTTGTAGCTGTTGCCTTGAATATCATGTTACCGAAGAGGGACTAGATGGAACGAGTCATACTTGATGTTGATACCGGTCTTGATGATGCGGTTGCGCTGTTTCTTGCAGCAGGATTGGACACACTTCATATTGAGGCTATCATAGCCACGAACGGAAACGTAGGATTGGAGAAAACCCTTGAGAACACACTGAATATCGCTGAGACTGCTGGTTTGGATTGTCCGGTCTATAAAGGGGCCGCAAAGCCCCTGGTGCGAGAGCCTGTTGCGGCAGGGGATTTTCACGGGGAGTCAGGCCTTGATGGTCCTGTTTTCCCACCTCGACAGAGACAAGCAGTACAGGAAGAGAGCGGCATCGATGCCATGATCAGGCTCCTGCATACACATCCAGGAGAGATAACCATCATCAGCGTTGGGCCACTGACCGATCTTGCATTGGCTATGCAGAAAGATGGAGAGGTAGCACAACTCGCCAAGCAGATTGTCATCATGGGAGGCTCTTTCAGCAATGGAAATGTTACGGCATTTGCTGAATTCAACACCTATGCAGACCCGGAGGCAGCACAGATTGTCTTCTCCAGTGGTGCCAAGTTGGTGCTCTTCCCCCTCGACTGCACCAGACAGGTAACCTTGAGCCCCTCACGCCTGGAAGGCTACCATGCAATCAAGACAAGGTCGGCACAGGTATTTGCCGCTTGCATGGACACCTACCAGGCCAACTATACCCACCAGAAACAAGGCTGGCCACAGATGCACGACCCTTTATGTGTGGCATATCTAGCCGACCCCAAAAAAGTCCAGACCGAGTATAAGCACGTCTGGGTTGATTGCCAGAGGGGACCTTCCTATGGAAGGACCATCAAGGAAGAGACAAAAAACAACGATGGAGTGCATATTGCCACCTCCATCGATATTCCTTGGTTCTGGTCGCTGGTTGATAAAGCCTTTGCTGTCCTCCCCTAGTGGAAGACAACCAGGTCTTCCAAGGACTCGCGAATCTTCGGCCGCTCTGCTTCTGCAGGATAACCGAAGGTTGCGAGCAAGGAAGCTTGCCACTGATTCCCATCGAGTGACAGCACATCAAGAACCTGTTGTTCATGAAAACCTTCAATGGCACAGCTTTGGATACCCATCGAGGCAGCCCCTGTCATCATATTGGCTACTGCCAGGTATCCCTGGCTCTTCAGCCAACAGTCCAGACGACCCTCCTGTTTGAGATAGTCATAGTAGGGACGATAATCTGCAATGAATACATCAAGAGGATCAGGGAATCGCTTTCCACGGCTATGCACCAGATCTCCATCAGGATTGGCAAATGCAGCTTTCCTCACCATCACAGCGACGGTAAAGGCACTTGTTGCCACTGACTCCTGGTCGAAGCACGCATGAAAGAGTGCTGTTTTCTTCTCTGCACTCCTCACTACATGAAAGGACCACAGTTCAAGGCCAAAGGACGTGGGAGTCAATCTGCCGTATTCGAGGATCTGTTTCAATTGGGCATCACTGACAGTTTTCTGTTCATCGTAGCACTTACAAGCAAAGCGATGCTGCATGGCATCAAGAAATTCCATCAGCGCACCTCACTCGCAACCTGCAATGCGACCTCAATCATGGGGTACAAGCCTACTGTGCGCATCTCATCGCCAAAGCCCTGACCGGTTACACAGCTGTCTGTCATGGTAAGCAGACTCAATGCATGTTTCTTTGTCCATGCAGCGGTACTGTACAAGGCATAGGTTTCCATATCCTGTGCCAAAGCACCCATCCTTGCCCAAGCCTGCCAACTATCCTCTCCCAGCGCATTGTAGGAAGAAAAAAGGTCACTGGAAAACACCATACCGGAATGCATGGGTATCTCAAGCTTCTTGGCTACGGCAAGTGCCCTTAGCAGTAGATTGGAATCGCAAACGGGACTGAGACTTCCCTTCAGGTTATACTGGTGAGCCCAATTGCTATCAGTACTTGCAGTCATTGCAGCAATCAGATCACCCACAGCGATGGATGGTTGCAAACCTCCACAGGTACCGATACGGATGATAGCATCAACCCCATATTCAGTGAACAGTTCATAGCTGTATATGCCAACTGATGGGCCGCCCATCCCAGTAGAGAGTACTGAAACCGGCATATGATTGTAGACGCCTGTGTATCCAAGAACATTCCTTACATCGGTTACCAGACGGGCATCTTCAAGAAAGTGTTCAGCCACCAGCTTTGCTCGTAGAGGGTCCCCAGGAGCAAGCACTACAGGTGCAATATCTGCCTTGGAGGCTCTATTGTGAGGTGTCATCAGCTTGCCCCCTTCTCATATGGCTTGCCTGCAGCACGTGGCGCATAGTTCTTGCCGCTGGAAAGCACCAGTGCCACGAGTGTCACGACATAGGGAAGGATATTGAACACTTCCGAAGGAAGAGCCTTCAAAGCCGGAATGTTGTTCGCAATGATGGCAAAAGCCTGTGCTGTTCCAAAGAGAAAAGCTGCACCGGTAACCCCCAGGGGACTCCAACGGCCGAAAGAAACAGCAGCAAGTGCGATAAACCCACGGCCGTTGATGGTATTGCTCGTATATTGGATGGTCTGGGTAAGTACCACACAACCACCGGCAAGCCCAGCAAGGACACCACTGGAAACAACTGCAAAATAACGCATCTTCTTCACGTTGATACCGACACTTTCGGCAGCTCCAGGATGTTCACCACATGCTCTGAGATGCATCCCGAAGGGAAGCTTGTAGAGCAGAATCCACGAGAGGACAACAACAGCAACGGCTATGTAGGCAGTCGGGTAGATGCCAAGAGCATCTGTCTGCATGCCCATCATGAACTCTTTGGTCCTGTCAGCATTGAAGAGAATCTGGCTGGCAAAAATCGTTACGCCAGTGGAGAGCAGGTTGATACCGGTACCACTGATGGTCTGGTCGGCATTAAGGTTGATTGCTGCCACAGCATGGATAAGGGAGAACAGTCCACCGACTACCAAACCCATGATCAAAGCCAAGAAAAGCGAGAGTGTATGGGGAACCCCAGCCATCTCCATCAGGACATGAGCAGCAGCAGCAGTACATGCACCGATAGCCATAAGGCCTTCCAATGCTATGTTCACAACCCCTGACTTCTCACAGATCATCCCACCGATGGCGGTGATGAGAATCGGGGCCACAATCATCAATACAGAAGGCAGCATTCCAAGTATCATACTCATTTGACTCCTACCTCCTTCTGCAGTTTTTTCTTATCGAGGTGCTGCTGATAAAGGATCAAGGCTGAACGAAGGGCAATGAAGATTACGATCATTCCCTGGATGATGAAGGTAATTTCCTTGGGGATCTGCTTCGCTTGCATCAAGGCTTGTGCGTTCTTGAGCATACCGAACAAGAGTCCCGCGAGGGTGGTGCCCAGTGCAGTGCTGTTTCCTACCAAGGCAACGGCAATGCCGTCAAAACCATAGTTGTCCATCCCGGAGAGAACCCTTCCATACTTGAAGGAGCCCAATGCGACAATGCCTCCAGCTAGGCCTGCAAAAGCCCCAGCGATAGCCATGGATAATGCAATGGATTTTACCACCGGTATACCGCTGGCCCTTGCTGCATCCTTGTTGAATCCAGTAGCCCGCATGCCAAACCCAAGACTGGTTTTCTCCATGATGAACCAAAACACGACCACAGCGATGATCATTAAAAAGATACCATTATTCAACAGTGAGTAGTTGGTGATCTTGGTGAAGAAGTCATTGGTAATCAGGGCAGTCTCAGGAAAGTCAGCGGTCTTGTAGGTGGTAGCACCAGGCATTTGGAGTGAGATGATACGGCTTAGATACAAGGCAATGTAGTTGAGCATGATGGTTGAGACAACCTCACTCACTTCATACTTTGCTTTCAGCACTCCCACCAATCCACCCCAGAGGGATCCAATGATAATTGCACAGGCGATGGCAAGCACCCAGTGCAGCCCTTGTATCTGTGGGCCAAGCAAGGCAACCATCTGTGCAATGGTCATGCCCATGATGTACTGCCCTTCTCCTCCAATATTGAAGAGACCTACCCGGTTTGCAAACCCCATCGAGAGTCCACAGAGAATGAAGGGAACCGAGTAGTTGAGAGTCTCGCCGACATAGCGAATGTTCATCTTTCCATTGTCGATGTTGTATCCACTGAGTGCTTGCAGGATTGCCTTGTACATGTTAAGTGGATTCTTCCCCACCAATGCAACCAGGATGGTCCCTACAAGGAAACCAAGGACTACGACAAGGACCGAAACTGCCCCGTCGCTTTGTATGAGTCGTTCCCGCTTTAGCTTCATGCCTGTGCCTCCTTATGAGACCCAGCCATCATCATACCGATTTCTCGCTCGGTTACTTCATGTTGCTTGTTCACTGCCACGATGCTCCCCTTGCTGATGGTTGCAATACGGTCACACAGGTTCATGATCTCATCCAATTCCAGAGATACCAACAATATAGCGCGTCCTTTCATTCTTTCATCTATTATTCTCTTCCGGATGTACTCGATGGCACCGACATCCAAGCCACGGGTTGGTTGGGCAACCACCAGTACCTTAGGAGAAAGAGAAATCTCCCGTGCAACGATGACCTTCTGCTGATTTCCTCCAGAGAGGCTGCCTGCCTTGGTGATCGGTCCCTCAGCGCTCCTGATATCAAACTGGTCGATAAGTTGTTCAGCGGTCGTTTTCATGGCTTCAAAATCAAGGATGCCGAATTGCTTTCTGTAAGGACTCTTATAGTAGCTCTTGATGGCAGAGTTCTCTGCAATGGTGAACTCTCCAACAACCCCGTATTTTCTGCGATCTTCAGGTATATAGCCGAGGCCTTTCTCAATGCGTTCACGAATGGTGGACTGCTCGATGGGCTCTCCATCGAGAATGATGGAACCACCAGAGAGGGGAATCAGTCCGGTTATGGCACCAAGAAGCTCACTCTGGCCATTACCGTCAACTCCTGCGATACCGACAATCTCACCGTCATGGATATCAAGGTTCAGGTCCCTGATCTTCACTGCCCCATTCTCATCCTTTACTTCAAGGTGCTGCAAGCTGAGCATTACATCTCCGGGGACCTTTTCCGGTTTCTCGATCTCAAACTTCACTGCACGCCCTACCATCATCTCAGCAAGCTCCTGCTCACTGACATCGGCAACATCAACAGTACCGATATAGGTTCCTCGTCTCAGTACTGTGCAACGGTCAGATACTTCCTTGATCTCCCTAAGCTTGTGGGTGATGAGCAGGATGGTCTTTCCCTCAGCCCGGAGAGCCTTGAGAATTTCCATCAGTTCATCAATCTCCTGTGGGGTAAGGACCGCTGTAGGTTCATCAAAGATGATGATGCTTGCATTACGGTAAAGGGTTTTGAGAATCTCGACACGCTGCTGCTGCCCGACCGATATATCCTCGATCAAGGCATCCGGGTCAACCTGCAAGCCATACTGTTTACTGAGTTCAGCAACACGCT
>NZ_JBFXGH010000089.1:0-9095 GCF_050178175.1 Sphaerochaeta sp. | reverse complement strand
TTACCTTCAATCCGTTAGAATGGAGTAAACACACTGTCCTTGCCAGGAGGAACCATGGATAGGCAACATTACTACACACAACTGCTCAGTGCATTGAAACATGATATCGTCGAACGCAGGACTATAATACAGGGTCCCTACACAGGAGATGAGGCAATCCTGCAGAACCAGAAGGTCATTGCCTGCCTTGGGAGAGGCGAGCATGACTGGGATGATCCCAGCTTCCTCAGGGAGAGACTTTCCAGTGATGTACATCTGGTCATCTTTGGAGGTGGTCATATTGCCCTCGATCTCTACCATCTCGCAATCGACCTTGCCTTACGGGTCACAATCGTGGACGATCGCCCAGAATTCTGTAATCAGGAACGGTTTCCACAGGCTACCTGTCTCTGTGCCTCGTTTGAAGAGGTTCTCGAAAGGCCTCAATCATGGATCAGACCGTACTTCATCATCACCACGAGAGGGCATGCCTATGATAGGTTCTGCCTGGAGAAGACACTACGCCTACCCCACTCCTACATAGGCATGATCGGCAGCAAGAAGAAGGTTGCAAACACCTTTGATGCCCTACGTGATGCAAACTACAGTGAAGCAGAACTTGCATCGGTGAAGGCTCCCATCGGTCTGGATATCGGTGCAGTGACTTCCTCGGAGATAGCTCTCTCCATTCTTGCGCAGGTCATCAGTGAATACCGCAAGAAGGAACAAGCGGTCAGGATCGATGAACAGTTGCTTGCCCGACAAGCAACCGGTGAGTGCCATATCCTCGTCCGTGTAGTGGAAAAACATGGTTCAGCCCCGTGTGAAGTCGGTTTCCAGCTGGCCTTGTTTGCTGACAGGACCATGATGGGAACCGTTGGTGGAGGGGAGATTGAAGACAGGGCGATCAAAGAGGCACAGAAGATGCTCATGGATGCACAGATGCAAGACCATACGGTACGCTATGATTTGAGCAATGAACGTGCAGGCAGTATCGGGATGATCTGCGGAGGTGTGGCAACATTGCTGTTTCAGCGCAGATGATACCCCTCCCCTACCATCTCATAGGCGAATAGCTGAGAAGCCTGTTCCTCATCATACGCAAAGTCCCAGCAACCCATCCTCTGGAAGATGGTACCACCAAACCCTTTCTTGAAGGTATAGAGACCACTCATCGGGTGGTGCATACCCACCGTAGGGGAGACCCCGAAGAGGTCATACTCAGTGCATCCCCATCTCTTAGCCAGCTGAATTGCATGCCACTGCAAGGCATAGGTGCTCATGGAGTTCCTCATCCGGGAGGAAGAGGCCCCATAGAGATAGGTTGCACGGTGTGCTGAACGACTGAGGAACATGGCACTGAGCGGCTGTCCATCAAAGAAAGCCATCAGAAGTACAATTTCAGCTCCCTCATCTTCAGCGCTGTACAGTGCATCAAAATATGAGCGGTCGTGCGACGTTATCCGGTTCCGTTCACAGGTCTCCTTGTACAGTGAGTGGAAGGTATCCAGGTGGTCTCTCCCAACCTGGCGGACTTCTACTCCCTTTCGTTGTGCAAGACGAATATTGTAACGGGTCTTGTGATG
Source organism: Sphaerochaeta sp. (assembly GCF_050178175.1). Taxonomy (GTDB): domain Bacteria; phylum Spirochaetota; class Spirochaetia; order Sphaerochaetales; family Sphaerochaetaceae; genus Sphaerochaeta. The sequence continues at coordinate 7,530 of NZ_JBFXGH010000089.1, read as the reverse complement.
CATGCGAGAGAGAATTTGCTCTTCACTCCCCAGCAGATTCACGAACATGGTATTGCTGGGAAGCTGGTTCGAGACTGCTTTTCTCAGCTTCTTGTTGTTGGTCCCCCAGTTGAGTCGGAGATTCTGCGTGGTGAGGGAAACATCATCATCCCAGATTGATTGCCAGGGAAGGTCGTAGCGAAGCAGAAGACACTGGGAAGGTAGCTTTTCTTTTACGCTCATCGAAAGTTCCTCCAGGAATGGACCCATCCTCTCCTCATCAGGATTCAATACCGGTCCATAGGGGACATACCCAATGCTTTGGTACCGATTGACCGGTATCATCTGGACAAGGATGTCATCCAGGACATAAGAGGAGCCTGGTTTCCCATTAAGTTCAGAAAGCGGTGTTTTTATGTCAAATGCTTTGGTGTGGTATCCTTGGCTCTCCTTCACTTGAGACCAGAAATACGACTGATGCAGCAGAGGGGTATCATAGAGACCAGCAGGATTTTTTTCCTGCACCGTGAGATTCATTGCAAACTCCTAATAATAAGAAAACCATACCACAGAAAGAAAAAAGAGGGAAGGGAGATTAATTGTGAAGAAAGTATGAATACCGTACACTTCTCTTGTCTTGCTTGAACCAACGTTGGTAGAATCAAGTGAGGAAAATTATGCAATACAAAAGCATTCGTGCACGTTTGGCATTGACTACCTTTCTGGTTCTGGTGTGCTCCCTCATTGGCAGTATGTGGATTGCAAACCGCTCGTTTGCCACTACCATCAGGGAAACAACCTATGCAGAGCTCTCTGCAAAGGCAGAGTATCTGGCAACCCTCTCCAAGAACTCATCAGAACCATGGATGACGGAACATTTTGACTCGTATGCGGCTTCCACTGCAACCAGGATTACCATCATCAACAGGGAAGGCGTTGTTCTCTTTGACTCTGACTACGCAGCAGAGACGATGAACAACCACCTCTATCGCGAGGAAGTACAAGCAGCGTTGAGGAATGGGAGTGCTTCCAGTGAACGGCGGAGCAGCACCCAGAATCTTCCCGTCCTCTACTGGGCAGTAGCATTGGAAGACCATCCCACCATTGCCATACTGAGAGTCTCCAAGACACTCAGTCAACTCTCCGGGTACCAGAAAACCTATCAGACTCTTTTCTTCCGAGGTATTGGTGTGCTGGTGCTCTTTTTCCTGCTCCTCACCTTCTTCGTCATCTCCATGATCACCCGCCCACTAGACCAGTTGAAGGAACTTGCTCGTAAATATGCAACAGGCGACCTCCAAGCACGACTGCATCTCTCTTCCCCCCAGGAACTCGCTGAACTCTCCCATACCATGGAAGAGATGGCCCAAGAGATCGAGGAAAAGATTTCTCAGGTTGAGTTCAGTAAGAACCAAGTGGAGGCCATTCTCAACAGCCTTAGTGAAGGGATTCTCCTCCTTGACCGAAACCTGAACATCAAGGTAGCAAACAGGGAGGCACAATTACTCTTCACTGACCAGAGGGGCTCCGTCCTCGACAAGAATCTTTCCCAGCTTATCAGTTCCAATGAGGTACGTACTCTCTGCAACGCCACACTACGGGATGGAGAGGAGAGGGAACTCACCATTGAGCAATATGGCCACCTTTTTGGGCAGACTGCACGAATTGCAGGAAAACAACAGGTGCGGGAATTGAGGATGCTCACCTGTGCTGTCCGATCATCCGAAGGAATCATCAACTCAGTGGTACTCTCCATAAATGACATGACAGAGTTGAAACGCCTTGAGCAAATCCGAAAGGATTTTGTAGCTAATGTAAGTCATGAACTCAAAACCCCCATTACCTCAATTGCAGGATTTGCGGAAGCACTCACAGAGACACAGAAGCCAGAGGAGATCATCCACTTCTCAAAAATCATCAGCAGGCAAGCCAACCGAATGCGACAACTTGTTGAGGATTTGTTGTTGCTCAGCAGTCTGGAGCAAGAACAGCATAATGCTTCCATGAGCTGGACCACCCTGGAGCAAATCATAGGGGAAACGGAAGAAGCTTGTTCCTATCGGTTCGAGGAACGCGGCAGCAGCCTGCACATTGTCTCAGACAATCCAGATAATCTCCTGCTCTATGTCAATGAAAATCTGATCGCCCAGGCGTTGACCAACTTGGTGATCAATGCATTGAACTACTCTGAACCAGGGTCAAAGGTCCATCTCTCGGCAAGAGTACGTGAGGACCAGATTATCTTCAGCGTCAAGGACCATGGTATTGGTATACCCAAGGATGTCCAGGATAGGATTTTCGAGCGGTTCTACCGGGTTGATGCAGCGAGAAGCAGGAGCCAGGGAGGAACCGGTCTTGGTCTCTCCATAGTAAAACATATCGTGAATGTCCACGGGGGAAAACTCTCGCTTGAGAGTGAACTGAAAAAAGGAAGCACCTTCACCATCACACTCCCGAGGATGGGTGGGAACCTGAAGGACCTGCAGAAACGAAGTGAAGAACTCTACAAAAACCACTAAGGAACATCCCCCCCTTGGGGAGGATGTTGCATCGTGATCCAACTTCTGGGGTTTCCTATTCTGTCTTTTTCGGTCCATTGAGCTTCGGTCGTTGCCCCTTGTCCATGTAGACAATCCAGCGGCATATGGTCGTCACATGGTCCCCATATCGTTCCATCTCCTTCGTCAGATAGAAGAGATTGAGAACACGTTCCATCTCTCTCTCTGTCTCTGGCCGGAGAGCAAACAGATCGGCATTCAAGGCATCCCGCTCTGCATCCATCTTGTCGTCAAGGGCTGCAACCTCGATGGCCTTCTCTGCCTTCACATCAATGAAGGCTTCAACAACCTTACGGGTCATCGTAGCACCGAGCAGTGCCATTTCACTGATACGCTCTACGAACGGGATGAACATTGCCTCCTCTTCACTACTTGCCATCTTGGCCATATGAGCGGCATGGTCACCCATGCGCTCCAAGCTGGATACAATCTTTATCCCTGCAATGATATGGCGCATATAGTGGCCATAAGGGGTCTCGCTTACCAGGAGTCGCACCGCATCGTTCTCCACCATCTCCTGCAGCTGGTCGATGAACCAGTCGTTGGCAATGACTTTCTTGGCCAACTCCACATCGTGGTTTCTGAACGAATATTGTGCCTGGTAGATTGCTTCCTCCACCCGATTCACCATTTGAATGAGCATTTCTTGGAAGAATTGCATCTTCTCATCAAGCTTACTGATAGTTTGGTCCATGATTTCCTCCTCGGATCAACCGAATTTTCCAGAGATGTACTCTTCCGTCTTTTTGTGTGCCGGGTTAAGGAACAGCTGCTCGGTGGGAGCATACTCCTCCAGATACCCTGTCCGATTCTCATCAACCATGAAGAATGCGGTATTGTCTGAAACACGGGATGCCTGACCCATGTTATGGGTGACAATGACAATTGTATAATACTTCTTCAATTCGAGGATCAATTCCTCGATACGGCCTGTTGCAATGGGATCGAGCGCTGAGGCCGGTTCATCCATCAGTATCACCTCCGGCTGTACGGCCAGGGTCCTTGCGATGCAAAGACGCTGCTGCTGTCCTCCACTGAGGCGAAGGGCATTTTGCTTAAGCTTATCCTTGACCTCATCCCAGAGAGCCGCCTTCTGCAGGCTCGTCTCCACCAGTTCGTCATAATTCCCTCTGAATCCATTGATTTTTGCACCCCAGGTTATATTCTCATAAATTGATTTTGGGAATGGATTGGGTTTCTGGAACACCATGCCGATGCTTCTTCTGATCAGAACCGGGTCAATATCCTTCGCGTAGAGATCATGGCCATGGAACAGTACCTTGCCATCGATCGTTGCCCCCCTGATCATGTCATTCATCCTGTTGATGCTTCTCAGTACCGTACTCTTCCCACATCCTGAAGGTCCAATGAATGCAGTAACCTGTTTCTCATAGATGGGAAGGGATGTATCCTTGACTGCATGGAAATTGCCGTAATGGATATTCACATCCTCCAGGGTTATGATTTCCTGTTTTATATCCGGTTTGGGTTTTCCAAGGAACTCAAAACTTTCTGCTTCTGTTGCTTGCATTACTTTCATGCTGCCATCCTCTTTTTCTTGGCGAGTTTGTCTCTGAGATAGATTGCCCCACTGTTCAATACAAGCAGAAGTACCAACAAGACAATGATGGCTGCTGCTGCAATATTGCGGTATGAACCCTGGGGACGAGCCGACCACTGGTAAATCTGAATCGGCAAGGTCGTGAATTTCGAGAAGATACTGGAAGGGTCAACGCTGATGAACGTCGAGGCACCGATTACCACCAGCGGCGCAGTCTCTCCCAAAGCCCTGGAGAGAGCGAGAATCGTTCCGGTCAAAATCCTGTCAAAACTGACGGGAAGCACCTGGCTCCAGATGGTCTGCCACTTTGTAGCTCCCACTCCATAGCTGCTCATCCTCAGTGAATCGGGTACACCCTTGAGTGCTTCCTGGGTGTTGATGATAATAATCGGGAGTACCAACAATCCCAAGGTTAGCCCTCCACTGAGAATAGTCCTGCCATTGGCAGTGGTATCGTCCACCGTAGAGAGAAAGGCCCCACTGGTCACCCCTTCCATGGCCCTCACGAACACGGCCAACCCCAAAAGCCCATAGATGATTGAAGGTACTGCACTGAGGTTGAAGATGTTGAGCTGCAGCATCCGATTCAGTTTTGTATCCTCCGCATACTCCTCCAGGTAGATGGCTGACCCCACCCCGATGGGGAAAGCCAAAATAAAGGTAATGGCAATAATCCAGAGAGAACCAAGAAGCGCAGTGCGAATGCCGGCATTGAGGGGATTGGCACTTTGGTCATTGGTAAGAAAATCCGGGGTTATCCAGCTCTTGAAGATCAGGTAAGAATCTTCCTGATTCGCCATGAATGCAGCAATCTCATCCTGTTTGGTGATCGAGCCCCAAAGACCCCAGCTTCTGAGTACTGTTGGTTTGATGATATATTGCTCTATCAGGGCACGCAATTCACGATCGGAACGTTCTGCTATCGGCTTCTCATACTCCACCTTTCTCAGTATGCCACTGGAGAGGTTGTTCCTTGCAGTCTCCTCCAATTGAGACCGGGAGAACTCATCCAAGGAAGAAGCCCCATTGCTCAACTCTGAAATATTCACTTCATTTCTGATGACTGCATACCCAAAGATGGAGTCAATCACCGATACAAGCAATAGCAACAGGAACAAGACAGCGACTGCTGTGGAAAAGATAAATATCACTTTCCAGAATATCGATAAGCGAGCGCGTTTTTGCATCAAGAGCAGGCTTTCTGCTCTGGTGCCAAACATCGATTCTGTCTGCATATTATTCATACTCCTGATAGAAAATATCTGAAACTTTTCTTGAGATAAGATTCAGTGTGAAGGTGATGATGAACAACACCAACCCAAGTGCAAAAATACTGTTGTAATCAACCGAGTTGTAGCTGACATCCCCACCGCTGATCCTTACGATGTATCCTGTAATGGTTTCGGCAGCCTCGAAGGGGTTGAACGTCATATTCGGTCCTGCCCCTGCTGCCAAGGCAACAATCATGGTCTCTCCGATAGCCCTGGAGAGAGCGAGGAGGAATGTTGCACTGAGCCCGCTCAATGCCGCAGGAAGCACAACACGGAACGTGGTCTCTAACGGGGTACCACCAAGAGCAAGACCTGCAAGGCGCAACTCCTGGGGAACGGCTGATATGGCATCCTCGGCCATGGTGGCAATCATGGGGAGCACGAGTATCCCGATCACCAAACCTGCACTTGCCGTATTGTAAATCTCCACTGTCTCCTGACCGAAAATGGAACGAAGCAACGGGGTCATGAAAGTAAGGGCAAAATAGCCGTATACGATGGTGGGGATCCCTGCCAACACCTCAAGAATCGGCTTGAGTCTACCCCTGACCTTGTCAGAAGCATACTCTGCCAGATAGATTGCCACAAACAGCCCAAGGGGTATAGCGAACAACATGGCTATAACACTCGTCATGATGGTTGCATTCAGCAAGGGGAGAAAACCAAACAACCCGATCATGGGTTGCCAGGTCTTTCCAGTGAAAAATTCAACCAAGGTGACCTCAGGATCTGAGAAAAAGAGAAAGGATTCGCGAATGAGAATCACCGCAATCCCAACCGTAATCACGACGGAGAACAATGCAAACAGGAACAGGATGGTTTCAATAATCCGCTCATGCAGTCTACGTCTCTTTCCAAAAGGATGGGTGATATGCCGTTGTGTCATACTTGTATATCCTAGTTTTCATGGGAATTGGCCGCACCAATCGATGCGGCCAACCTTGAACCGTGGTGAGTTAGTAGGCACCCCGGGTAGCATCCAACCAAGCCTGGCGAGCCTTGTTCAGCTCATCCTCATTGGCAGGGAAGTAACCAACACCTACAACCTCTTCATTGACATAGCTGAGGTAGAAATCCAGGAAGGCTGCAACCTGTGGTTTGCTCTTCATGATCTCGGCATCACTGTAGAGGAAGAGAGGCCTTGCCAGGGGATAGGAGTTGTTGTCCACATTCTCCTTGCTTGCTTCAATCCCGTTGATACTGAGAATGTTGAGAGAGTCGGCATTCTCACTGTAGTATGCATAGCCAAAGAACCCGATTGCATAGGGACTGCCCTTGATACCCTGTACCAGGATATTGTCATCCTCACTGAGCTGCAAGTGATTTGCTGAGAGCAATGGTTCAGAATTCTTGTCGAACACCTCCTCAGCGAAGTAGTCGAAGGTACCACTGTCGGTTCCAGGAATGAAACGCTGGATTGGCTCGGCAGGATAGGCAGGATTGATGTCAGACCACAACGTGGCGGTGCTGAAAATTTTTCCCAGCTCTTCCATGGTTGCATTCTTCAGGAAGGTGTTTTCCTTGCTAACAACCACTGCAAGCGCGTCGGTTCCAACCCTGAATTCGATGGGGTTTCTGCCGATCTTCTTGGCATCCTCAATCTCGCTTTCCTTGATACGGCGGCTTGCATTTGAGATGTCAGTCTCACCGGATACGGTAAAGCGTTCAAAACCTGCGCCACTTCCAATCGAGTCAATGGTGATAACACCACTATACCCTTCTTCCTTGAACCTTTCAGCCATGCGCTCAGAAAGGGGGTAGACGGTGGAGCTTCCAGCAGTGATGATATTTCCGCTGACCTTCAATGGGTTTACGCCAGGAAGGCCTCCAACTCCAGGTCCTTCAATCCAGCTGAAGGAGTTTGTTGCAACATTCGCTGATTCACTCTTTCCTGCTGCACTGAGTGAAGCCAGGGTGATAACCATCAGGACGATAATACTTAATTTTTTCATTGTTTCCTCCATATTTTAGAAACATTGTTGGGCACAACCTACAGCTAATATGTGAGAAAAGTGTTTAAAGACCATGAATAGTCTGTTATGTTTTTCTCTCCTCCTCTTTCCTCTTTGAGCGAACCTTGGTACCTTTAGAAGAAAGGAGGCCTTATGGCAAAGAAAATCAACTTTTACCGTTGCCCCATTTGCCATTCGATGGTTGATTT
>NZ_JBFXGH010000088.1:7798-9192 GCF_050178175.1 Sphaerochaeta sp. | reverse complement strand
ATCAAAGAAGATATATACGATTTTGGTAAGATGGCAAAGAAAAATATCGTAGGGGAGGGAAATCAATGACAGACGACTCCCTCTTCGTAAACATATCCATCCGACACTTTCTTATTTGGTTTTTCTGATAGGCTTACAGTAGCTACAACCAGTCAGTACCCCTTATATTTCTTCAAATAAATCCTCTGATGAAATATCAATGAGCCAGCCATGAGCATACGGACTCCAGGAGCGAGTATAGCTTGTTCCATCGTACGTCACAGCTATACTCAGGAGTTAATCAATTTTGTACTCCATTTTCGATGTGGCTTGGCCTTCCACACGGAGAGGTAAAAGTGGTCCTTCAGTGCATAGTAAAAGATTCATATATCGTGGTATAACTTCCACTAAATCAAATGCGATATTTTTATTTGGATTCTTTTATCATTTACGTGTAATATATTGGTGTACAGAAAATAATCACACAACAAGACCGTCAGCCAGGCAATACTCCCTGTGTACCGACGGTCTTGTATAGGTGATTTAGTTGGTTGAAAGAATCAATCAGAAAACAGATCAGTGTACGTGACCGTGTTCAATCTCTTCCTCTGTAGCCTCACGGACATCTTCGATCTGAACATCGAAATGGAGTGTTTGTCCAGCAAGAGGGTGATTTGCATCCAATGTAATGGTGTCATCCACAACCTCTTTAATGGTCAATAGTTGTACTTGACCGTCTTCTCTCTGGGCCTGAACAGTCATACCCACCTTGACTTCAGTTCCGTCGGCAAACTGATTCCTGGAAACTGCCACAGTCTGGGAAGGATCATATTCACCATACCCTTCCTTGGGTTCGACGGTTACTGATACCTTGTCTCCCTTTTCTTTACCGTGCAGTTCTTTCTCCAGCCCTGGAATGATCATCCCGGAACCGACGATGAAAGAAAGCGGTTCACGGTTTTCTGAAGTATCAAGAACTGTTCCCTGGTCGTTTTTCAATGTGTAGTTCATACTCACTACATGCTTGTCAGAAATCTGCATAAAAATAGCCACCTTACAAATAGATTACAACCTGTTATCCCTCTCATGAAACAAAAGCCAGCGTGGTATTGCCACCATGCCATGATTCTATAAAAACAACCTTCGATATCATGCAAAATAAATGGATGTATATAGGAGATAAAAGATTGTATCTTTAGAAGCTACTAAAAAAACCAGTAAACGGAAAGGGAATCGTGAACTTTTTATGCTAAACAGCGTTATTGGTTGTCTGAAAGACTGTTCAGGTCATGATTACCGAAACTATCATCGCCTGGCAGCGCGTTTCTGTTCATACATCCTGTAATCGGCAACCTTGAAGAGTTCATCACCGGTAGTTCCATCCTCAGGATAGTGAGCATTCCCAAAGCTTATGG
>NZ_JBFXGH010000088.1:1553-7698 GCF_050178175.1 Sphaerochaeta sp. | reverse complement strand
CCTGTAATCGCCAGATGAAAATCATCATGATGGAAGTGAGAATTCCAACTGTAAGCAGTACCGATGAGCTGACGTATCATGTTCCAGAGCCTGAAGGTAGTATTAACACATCAGACCATTCCTCCATTGAGTTGTCCATCCAAGACTACTGCACAGAAAGCCCGTCCTTTGCAGTAGGGCGGGCTTCTGATTGTTGTGCTTACCTGTTCAGTGTATCGGTTGCTGTCCCTTCTGCAAGTTCTGCTGCTACTGCAAACGTCTCGCTGAGGGTTGGGTGAGGATGGATGCTCAAGGCAATATCCTCGGCAACTGTACCCATCTCCAAGGCAATTACCGCCTCAGAGATAAGCTCGCCTGCATTCTTTCCACAAATCCCAGCTCCCAGCAAGCGTCCTGTCTTCTCATCAAAGAGCGCCTTGCTGACTCCCTCTGCGGCGACAGCACTTAGTGCCCTACCGTTTGCCATCCAGGGGAAAGACCCCTTCTTGTAGGCTATTCCCTTCTCCTTTGCCTCATTTTCACTCAAGCCAACCCATGCTATTTCAGGGCTGGTATAAGCGACTGAGGGAACTCCCATGGGAGTAAAGGCTGATGCTTGTCCTGAGGCTACCTCAGAAGCCACCTTGCCCTGATGACTGCTCTTGTGGGCGAGCATAGGTTCTCCCACCACGTCCCCAATGGCAAAGATATGAGGGACATTGGTCCTCAGCTTCTTGTCCACCTCAATCCAACCACGACCGGTTGTCTTGATACTCGTGTTCTCAAGTGCTATTCGGTCGGAATTGACTTTTCTTCCCACTGCAACCAGTACAGCATCAGCATCGATGGTAGAGGGAACCTTATCCCCAGCCAGGTGGAGCGTAAGTGCATCCTTCTTTGCTTCCACCTTTTCCACCTTAGTGGAGGTATAGATGGCCTCATATTGCTTCTTGAGTTTCTTCACCAACGGCTGCTTGAGATCCCTGTCGGCAGGAGGGATCAAGGAATCCATCATCTCGATGATGGTAATCTTTGAACCAAGCGCATGGTACATGGCAGCCACCTCCAGACCTATGATACCTCCCCCTATGATCGCAAGCCGATCGGGGATGTGCGTGAGTTCCAAAGCCTTGGTAGAGTCCCAGATTCGTTCATCCTCATAAGGAATACCGGGAATCTGTACCGATCGGGACCCGACTGCAATGATCAGGTCCGCGAAGGTTAGCTTCAGCTCTTCCTTCTCTGTTACTACCTTCAGCTCGGTATCCGAGAGGAAGGACCCTTCTCCAACAATATGTTCAACCTTACGGGCCTTGCACAGTGCGTCCAGTCCGGAAGTAAGGGTTTTGATAACAGAATCCCTATGGGCTCTGATCTTCTCCAAGTCAAAGGAGGGCTTGGAGAAGGAGACCCCAAGGGGAGCCAGCTTCTCAACCTCTTCTATCACTTCTGCAATGTGCAGCAATGTCTTGGAAGGAATGCACCCTACATTCAGGCATACCCCGCCCAATACTGCACTCTTTTCGATGATGGTCACTTTCCTGCCCAAATCAGCGGCCCGGAATGCCGCGCTATACCCACCGGGTCCTCCTCCGAGGACCACAAGGTCTGTTTTCTTCTCTAGCATCTGTACACACCTCCTTAGAGTAGTACCCGTCGCAAATCGCCCAACAGGGATGCGAGATACGTAGTAAAGCGAACCCCTGCAGCACCATCAATGACCCGATGGTCATAGGCTACTGAGAAGGGGAGGACGTCTCGGGGCGTAAACTCCTTGCCATTCCAAACCGGCTTCTTTGCAAGTCTTGAGACTCCAAGGATTGCAACCTGCGGTGGATTGATCAGGGGAGTGAACCCCGTACCCCCGATCCCTCCAAGGCTTGAGATGCTGAACGAACCTCCTGAGAGGTCCTCCGGTTTCAGCTTCCTATCCCGGGCACGCTGGCTGATGCTTGCAAGTTCCCTTGCAATTTCTGTAACGCTCTTTTTATCTGCATCCTTGAGGACCGGTACGATCAAGCCCTCGGGGGTGTCGACTGCAATACCGATATGATAGTAGTGCTTGAGGATCAACTCACCACTGTCCTCATCGAAGGAAGCGTTCATCTCAGGGAATTTCTTCAATGCTGCGACAACCGCCTTTACGATGAAGGGGAGGATGCTGATGCTTACCGGGTCTTCACTTCTCTTCATCTCCTCCTTGATCGTTCTCCTCAAGGCTTCAAGATCGGTGACATCGGCCTCGTCATACTGGGTGACATGGGGGATGATCTGCCAGCTTTTCTGCAGGTGTGGTCCCGATATTTTCTGGATACGGGTAAGCTTCTTGCGTTCAATCTCCCCATACTTTGAAAAATCTTCCAGCTCAATCTTGCCGAAGGAAGCTGGAGTTCCACCCCCGCCGCTCAGTGCCTTCTTCACCAAGGCCTGCACATCCTCATGCAGGATACGACCATTGGGCCCGCTTCCCTTTACCTTTGCGAGATCAACTCCGAGTTCTCTTGCATATTTGCGTAGGGAAGGGGTTGCATGGTAGACAGCACCAGGAGCCTGTTCATTGACAAGATCCGGTTTTTCTTCTTGTTGAACTTGCTGTGTCGGTTGTTCGGACTTGGGCGGTTCTACGACTTCTTCAACCTTCTTTTCTTCCACTTTTTCTTTTGGTTGCTCTTTTTTGGGCTCTTCCTCAGTACTCTTCTTCTCTTGTTTCTCTTCACCTTCAGCTTCGATTTCAATTTCAGCTACAGGAGAGTCCTTGGAAACAGCATCTCCCTCTCTGACCAGAACCTTTGTTATGGTTCCTGCAAAGGGAGAGGGTATGTCAATGACAGCCTTCTCGCTTTCAAGCGCTACTACTGAGTCATCGACTGCGATAACATCACCAACCTTGATATAAACATCAATGATTGGTACATCAGAGAAATCCCCGATATCTGGTACTAGAATTTGTTTTGTTGCCATACTGTATCTCTCCTTAACTCAGTAATGGATTGGGCTTGTCGACATCGATAGCATACTTCTTGATCGCTTCGCTCACTTTCTTGGCAGGAATGGTACCTTCATCTGCAAGGCCTTTCAGTGCTGCAACTGCGATGTAGTACCTGTCAACCTCAAAGAAGGACCTCAGTGCATGTCTGAAATCGGATCTACCAAATCCATCAGTACCAAGAATGGTGACCTTGGAATTGGGAATGAGTCTCCGAATCTGTTCAGGATATGCCCTGACATAATCGGTGCTTATCACCACTGGACCGCCATGTCCTTCCATCACCTTGGTCAGATACGGAACCCTGGCCTTGCCTTCGGGGTGGGTGAGGTTGTATCGCTCTGCCTCAACACCGTCACGGTGTAGTTCATTGACCCCGGGGATACTCCAGATGTCAGACTCCACACCGAAGTCCCCAGACAGGAGTTCAGCTGCTTCTATGACTTCCCTAAGGATTGTCCCACTTCCCATCAACTGTACAACAGGATTCTTGTTCTTCTTTGCTTTCCGGAATAGATAGGCACCTTTCCTGATCCCTTCCTCAGCCCCCTTGGGCATCTCTGGATGGGTGTAGTTCTCATTCATCAGTGTGATGTAGTAGAAGATGTTCTCATCATCCTCATACATACGCTTCATTCCATCCTGGATGATCACAGCAAGCTCATAGGAGAAAGTAGGGTCATATGCCTGACAGGTGGGGTGGGTGGATGCCAAGAGCAGTCCATGACCATCCTCATGTTGCAATCCTTCCCCGTTCAGGGTGGTTCTTCCTGCAGTTGCTCCCATCAGGAAGCCCTTTGCACGACTGTCTCCGGCGGCATAGATGAAGTCCCCTACTCGTTGGAAACCGAAAATGGAATAGAAAATGAAGAAAGGGATCATAGTAACCTGGTGGTTTGCATAACTTGTGGCTGCTGCTATCCATGAGGACATCGCTCCAGCCTCAGAGATTCCCTCCTCGAGAATCTGTCCTTTCTTGTCTTCGCGATACCACAGGAATGATTCCTTATCCACTGGCTCATACAGCTGCCCGTCCGGTGCATAGATACCAATTTGTCTGAAGAGGCCCTCCATGCCGAAGGTGCGTGCTTCATCAGAGACGATGGGGACAATCCTTTCTCCGATATGCTTGTCCTTAACCAGCTTCGTAAGCAAACGGACAAACGCCATGGTAGTGGAAAGTTCTCGCTCCCCAGTGGAGGCATGCATATCCTCAAAGCTCTTGGTTGTAGGAACCGTCAGTTTTTCACCATCCTTATGGCGGTAAGGAACAGGTCCTCCCATGATCTCACGTCGCCTAGCAAGGAATTTACCTTCTTTGCTCTCAGGATCCGGTTTGATAAACACCATATTCTTTGCCTGTTCATCATCAATGGGTACATGGAAGTGGTCCCTGAAGGCGAGAAGGTCGCTCTCTTCCATGTGCTTCAGGTTATGAGCACCCATGGCACCCTCGCCGCTGCCCATGCCGAAGCCCTTGATGGTCTTGAACAGAATGACCGTGGGTTTTCCCTTGTGGTTTGATGCTGCATGGAATGCCTGGTAGATCTTTCTTGGGTCATGGCCTCCACGGCTTAATTGCCAGAGATCCTTGTCTGTCATCCCTTCAACAAGTGACTCAAGGTATTCATCCCCTGAGAAAAGTTTCTCCCTTAGATATGCTGGGCCCCTTGCTTGCAGGGTCTGGAACTCCCCATCAACCATGGTTGCCAGTTTCTGCAGGAGAATACCCTTGGTATCCTTCTCCAGGATTGAGTCCCATTCGGTTCCCCAGATAACCTTGATGACATTCCAACCAGCGCCCCTGAACTTTCCTTCAAGTTCCTGGATTATCTTTCCATTGCCACGAACCGGTCCATCGAGACGTTGCAGGTTGCAATTGACCACAAAGATAAGGTTATCGAGCTTCTCCCTGGAAGCAAGCGAGAGCGCTGAAAGCGATTCTGGCTCATCAGACTCTCCGTCCCCCATGAAGACCCAGACCTTCCTGTCTCCACTTTTCTTCAAGCCCCTGTCTTCCATATACTTCATGAAGCGTGCCTGATAGATAGCCATAGATGGGCCAAGGCCCATTGATACAGTTGGAAACTGCCAGAATTCCGGCATCAGATAGGGGTGTGGATAGGAAGAGAGTCCCTTGCCCCCTGTCTCCTGTCTGAAATGTTCCAGTTGTTCTTCACTCAACCGTCCTTCTATGAATGCCCGGGCATACATGCCAGGGGAGGAGTGACCCTGGAAGTAGATCATATCGGCGCCGTGTTCGGACTCAGGTCCCTTGAAGAACCAGTTGAAGCCCACTTCATACATTGCTGAAGAGGATGAGTAGCTGGCGATATGCCCTCCCAATCCTTTTCTATCCTCATTTGCCTTGGCTACCATTACCATGGCATTCCAACGGACAAATGCTGATACATTTCGTGCAATAAGCGATTCTTCCGGTGGAATGACCGCATTGCTGTCTAGATTTGTAGTATTGATATAGGGGCTAATAACCCCAGGGGATGTGGTAACACCTTTATTACGTGCAGCTTGGGTAAGTTCTGAAAGCAAATAATCAGTTTTCTGTGCGCCTTCATGCGCTATAACACCCTCTAACGACTCCAGCCAATCTTTCGTCTCTGCAGGGTCTGGATCATGAAAAATCTTTTTACTCATACTTTTCCTCCGATGGTGAGTGTATGTACTTACAATATTCTTCAAATAAAAAAGAACGTCTGTATGTCTTTGGAATATACTACTAAAATAGTAGTTATTCAACATAAGAATGTATGAGAAACAGATAATTGAAGAAATGAGAGGTTTGAAAAATGTAGGTATAATATAGATTTGAGGATATGTAGTATAAAATATAGTTTTAAGCAACAAGATAGCTGGTTACTGCATGATTTTTGTGGATGGGATCGGATTGATAACTAACTTTTACGAATAGTTGTAATGCTGTGGATACACAAACTGAAGCATATCCGGATCGATATGAATCATACAGAAGAGCTTAAGAGCTAGAACAGGCTACAGAAAATTATTTGGCTTTCTTCTTTTCCATCTTCTCTTGCTTTTTTTCTTTTGCGGTCTTTAGAGGTTTTTTCTTCTCTGTTTTCTTAGCATCATGTGATTTAGCCATATCTCATACCTCCAGAATTGTACGAAGTCGGCTGAATCATACCCGCTGTCTGAGTTAAG
>NZ_JBFXGH010000088.1:0-1453 GCF_050178175.1 Sphaerochaeta sp. | reverse complement strand
ACACCGCCCTCTGCATCATAAATGCCATAGGCAGTCCCAATAGCTCCGCCACCATCCGAAAGCATCGGATAGGTTACGCCGCCTTCAACCATTTTAGAAATCTCATTTTCGTTCCAAATCTTATGGGTGTAAATACTGTCCACGCTCATTGAGAGCACTTGGACTCCGAGTTTCTCGAACTCGGGATTCTTTTCGGCGACCGCCGAAATTTCTGTCGCTCAGACAAATGTGAAATCACCTGGATAGAAACAGAGTACTACCCATTTGCCGAGGTAATCTGAGAGCTTCACTTCGACAAACTTGCCTTTGTGATAAGCAGGCGCTGAAAAGTCAGGCGCTTTCTGACCAACTTTAATCATGCTCATCTCCTCCTTGATCTGTGTTGCCTGCCCACCGGATGTTGTTTCTTGTGGAACAACACCGACAGGCCCACTTTTAGGTCGCTGACAACCCGGTTTGAATTCTTCGGGCATTTAGCTTCTCCTTTTCTCAATCGTCCAACGGACAAAGAGAGATTATTTGGTATGTATCAGTATAGAAAACGTACAGTGTGAATGCAAGTATTTATTGTATTAAATTAGTAGTGTGTTTGGATTGGTACCTTATATCAATAAGGTAGTAAATTCCTTGTTGACAATACCAGTGAAAGCCACCTACTATCCAAGAGGAAGCTGATAGGATCTGGTGGTCCTCGCGGTCTTCAAAACCGTTGGGCGTGTAGAAGCGTCGGGAGGTTCAATTCCTCCCTCTTCCGTATATGAATGCAACAAAGTTGTCTGGATTGCCACAGATTGAAGTCCTGCTTGGTGAATCATCATTAAGCAGGTATATCGCTGTCATGTCACGGCCCTTGGTAGCTGATACCATACGGGTGGTGCTTGAGAGCATACGTGGCGAGGTCATGGAAAAAGGAAAGAATGTACCTGACAGGGAATCGATTCTCTCCAGAATATGCTTGGAATGTGAACATATCTCGAAAGACCGTATCCAGAGAGTGATTAATGCAACGGGTGTCATCATCCATACAAATATGGGACGATCACCTTTGAATTGTCAGATCTGAGAGGAAGCAGAGGGAATCAACTGCGGTTACTCCAACTTAGAGCTAGATCTTTGTACTGGTAAGAGGGGTAAAAGAAAGGGTCTTATACCGATGCTTCTCTCTTCATTGACCGGGGCAGAGGATGCTCTGGTGGTAAATAATAATGCCGCTGCCGTCTACCTGATCCTTGCAACCTTCGCAAAGGACAGGGAAGTGATCGTAAGCCGTGGAGAGCAGGTCCAGATCGGGGGTGGGTTCCGTGTCCCAGAGATTCTCAAGGCAACCGGAGCAGGTCTTGTTGAAGTGGGGACAACGAATATCACCACCTTCAAAGACTACGCTGAAGCTGTCACTCCTGAAACTGCTATGATACTTTCAGTGCACCGTTCGAACTTTGCCATCAGGGGGTTT
>NZ_JBFXGH010000087.1:0-9276 GCF_050178175.1 Sphaerochaeta sp. | reverse complement strand
GGTATGAGAGAAAGGTCGAGTTCTGCTCTTACCATGTCATTGCCAATTGCTTTCGATTCAGCCAAGACCTCTCCATACGGGTCCAGGATCATGGCATTCCCGGTCCTCACCTCATCATCGTCCCTTCCCACCCCGTTGCTGAAGAGCAGGAACATACCGTTGTCATGAGCACGGGAGGGGAGCCATCGCATCAACCACCCCCGTCCCTTGGGACCTTGGAATTCTGCCAAGAGCTCATCAGTTCTGGTCTCTCGCTCTTCCCAGAGCTGTGGGTCTATCGTCTTCATTCCCTTCGGGCTTGCGGAGTTGCATCCCCCGCTCTGGTGTGGGGCAAGCAAGACTTCTGCTCCTAGGAGGGAAGTCATACGAGCATTCTCAATGATGTTGTTGTCGTAGCAAATGAGTACTCCTAGCGTTACTCCCTCTGGGGTATCGAACACGGTGTAGGAGTCACCACTTTCCATATGGGCGCTGATGAATGTATGGAGTTTCCTATGCTTGTGGACTGAGCCATCACTGAGCGCTACCACATAGGTGTTGTACAGCGATCCATTCTCTGCCAATTCAATGAGTCCTGCGCCGATGGTCATCTTGTATTTGGTCGCCAGATCCACAAGTTTCCGGGTGGAAGGCCCATCAGGAACCGGTTCTGAGAGGACTTGAATCTCTTCTCTGCTTAGTTTTCTTACATGCCAGTAGCCGGTGATGCACATCTCTGGGAATACGATGAGTTTCACACCATCTTTACCGGCTTCATCAACATAAGCAGCAATGATTTCCAGATTAACCTCTTTATTGCCAGGTGTATGCTGGAACTGAACTGTCGCTGTTTTGTACGTTTCCATGTCTTTTCCCTCCAGATTCTGTTACTATACTATACCGAGATGCGCAATGCAGCTCTTACCATTACAAGGAAGTTTGGAGGAAGAACCTATGCGTCTGACGATTGCGGGGACTGGATATGTAGGGTTGGTTGCAGGTGTCTGCTTTGCCCATGTAGGGCATCAGGTCACCTGTGTTGATATCGACGAACAGAAAGTTGCGATGCTGAACAAGGGAATCAGCCCCATCTATGAGACCGATTTGGAGGAGTTTCTCCAGGAAGGACTCCAAAAGGGCCTCCTCTCTTTTACCACTGACTACCAGAGTGCCTATCGTGATCCTGATGTCATCTTTATCGGGGTAGGTACCCCTGAGCTTCCTGATGGGTCGGCTAACCTCAGCTATGTGGCCTCAGTTGCCCGGCAAATTGCCGAGAGCGTCGAGCGCGACTGTCTGGTTGTGGTCAAATCGACAGTTCCCGTCGGTACCAACGACAAGGTCGAGCAGTTCATCAAGGACTCCTTGGTGCATCCTGTTCGTATTGAGGTTGCTTCCAACCCGGAATTCCTTGCACAGGGAACGGCTGTGCATGACATGATGCATGCCCAGCGTATTGTGATCGGGATCGAGGACAAGCACTCTGAGACAATCCTCAGAGAGTTGTATGCTCCCTTCAATCTCCCCATCGTGGCAGTGAGCCGCAGAAGTGCGGAGATGACCAAGTATGCTTCCAACGACTTCCTGGCACTCAAGATCTCCTACATGAATGACCTGGCAAACCTTTGTGAACTTGTTGGTGCAAACATTGAGGATGTAGCCCTTGGCATGAGCTATGATAAACGCATCGGATCCCGCTTCCTGAAGGCCGGCATTGGGTATGGTGGGAGTTGCTTCCCCAAGGATACCAAGGCACTGCAATACCTTGCCGCCCAGTACGGCTACAACCTGAGAACGGTAACCGCTGCTGTGGATGTGAACAATGAACAGCGCTATAAACTGTACCGAAAGGCTGCCAATCGTATGATCACCTTCAACGGGATCAAGGTTGCTGTATTGGGTTTGGCCTTCAAGTCAGGTACCGATGACCTACGAGAGTCTCCAGCGGTCTACAATATCCCGCTCCTGTTGGAGCAAGGTGCAGAGATCACTGCATTCGATCCAGTGGCTGAAGAGAACTGCAAGCGTCAGTATCAATTTCCGATGGAGTATGCCCAGACTGTTGAGGATGCCCTAAAGGGAGCACAGGTTTGCTTCATCTTCACCGATTGGCAGGAGATCAGGGATGTGGGACCTTCAGCGTTCAAGTCCTTGATGAGGACTGCACTGGTATATGACGGGAGAAACCTCTTTAACAGCAGGGCAATGCTGGAAGCCGGGGTGGAGTACTACAGTATCGGGAGATAACAAGACAGTAAAGAGGAAGAAGAGGGGGCTCTCGTGTTGGCGAAAGACCCCCTTCCTATTTCACGATGATTCTGTTCTACCGTAAGGCAAACTCCACCATGTGTTGTTTTGCCTGGGCTATGTTGCCTTTGCTCATCGCCCGTTTTACCCTTTGAAGCAGGTCTTTCCCTTCAGCTTCGCTCAAGGTGTTGTCCTCCAGGGTCTGGGTCAGGTTGATACTCATCTCCAGTACCCCGTAGGCTGTTTCAATGTTCCCCATCTGGATGTGCTCTATCAGGGCTGAGTCAAGCATTTCAATCAGGAAGGGAGTGGTCATAACCGACTGGTGGTCCATTGAGGAGAACAGCAAGTCCTGTGGTATATATTGTGTCATATGCATCTATCCTCATGGAACGATCGGGCATCGACCGAGTGCCAATGATCAATCGTTCTACTCATAATATCTGCATAAATGATTAATTTTTCAAGTAGTAACACTGAATGTTGCTTTCTTGGCCCTTGAGTGTGAGCGTTTCGGTCTTGCCATCCTTGCTTTGTGAGTACACGACACTTACTGGATAGGGGGCGTTCTCGATGGAAAGCAAGAAGCCTGCATCTTCTTGGTAAAGAAGAGAGCCGGAGAGAGGGGGGACATCAGCAAACTGCAGTGAGAGTGAGAGTTCCTGGTCTGGGTTTGTCTGCCTATCACTGAATATGATTGAATCCAGGACCATATTGTGCAGTTCATCCAACCCCTCCGGTGTGCCCTGTGCATCATCAAGGACCCAACTTGATCCAATGAGACGTGACGTCACATCAACTGCCTCTTTTGGGTCGGGAGGGGTGATCGGCTGATAACTGCATCCATAACAGCCGAAGGCGAAGATGAACAGTACCACCAAGGCGAATCCGCTGAGGACTATGACCT
This sequence comes from Sphaerochaeta sp., assembly GCF_050178175.1. Classification (GTDB taxonomy): domain Bacteria; phylum Spirochaetota; class Spirochaetia; order Sphaerochaetales; family Sphaerochaetaceae; genus Sphaerochaeta. The sequence continues at coordinate 6,143 of NZ_JBFXGH010000087.1, read as the reverse complement.
TGGTTCTCTCTGCCTTTGTCTCTTCCTGTTTCTCTTTCATATGCTGCTCCTTTTCCTGTTTTTACCCAGTATGGAACAGGGAAGGGGTTGGCATAAGTTGTAAAAAGAATCGATATTCTTGTATTGCTGAGAGTTAGTAGTGTAAAGATGGTTGTATCGTCTTGGTTTCGGGTATACCTCCATCCTACGGATGAAGGTTCGAAACGTTACAAGATTTTTGAAAGTTAGGATGAATAGTTTACGAAAATCTGTACACATTGATTGATTCTTCCATGGATATCAGTTAGGGGTACAGATATACCAATTGGCACGCTCAGCAATCGGGATAACCTCCACTTGCCTGAAGCACTGCTTCATCTCGGCGAGACAGTCACGCATCTCTGTCTCTGCATGCTTGATGAAGTGGAAGTAGTCACCTCCTTCCAGCCATTCGATAAGGTTGGTAAGGGGGGAGCGGTTCGTGTTGTAGTCATGGATGATCACCAGGTGCTTGGCAATACGGCTCATCTCTCTGTAGAGCTTTTTCCGCTGCTCATATTCCATTCCATGGGCGACGTAGCTGGCTATGGCTATATCGAACTGGTTGTCCTGAAAAGGAAGCCCATCCAGCACATCTGCTTCCAGGAATGTAATATTGTCCCTGTCGGCTTTCTTTTTTGCGATTGCAAGCATCCTTGATGCTGGATCAATACCGGTTACTTCCAGATCCAGGTCAGAAAGGGCACTGCAGAAGGCTCCGGTACCGCAACCAACATCAATTATGCTGTTGTAGGAAGAGAGATCAACGGTGTTTTTCATCGCCAGGAGGTTCTTCGCGTACCGCTTCTTCTGGTATCGAAAGAACAGACCGTAGGTGGAAGCTATGGAATTGAAGAGATGTGTGCTACGTTCTTTTGCCAATGAGGTACACTCCTTTTTTCGTAGATCCCAGATATACAAGCTGCAACCCATTTGTTTCCATCAATTTCTTGATAGTTCCTTCTTCCTGGAGAAATGGTTTGGCTGCAAACGAAAATACATATACTACAGTACCATAAGGTTTCAATACACGTACAGCTTCTTCCAGATATACCGGGGCATTGCTGCTGAGTACGAGGGAGAAGCTCCCATCGGGATAGGGCAAAGCCCTTGCGTCAGCTACCTCGCAAAGGATGGTATTACTTTTTTGCTCCTGTACTTTCTGTTTACAGAGTTTGATCATCTCAGGGCTCTTGTCCACTGCCGTGATGGAAGCCTCCGGAAACCGATCGCTTGCGAGGATTGTTCCAACCCCAGTACCGCAACCGAGGTCGAGTATGGTGGTGTGGGAATCGCTGAGCCATGCAAGAGCAGCTCTTATCGGCTCTTGGTAGGTCTCTCGGTCCTTGGATAGTCTCTGGTCATATGTTTTGGCAATCTTTGCAGGGAAGCATGCCATGGCCATAAGAAACAGCTTCGACTCCTGTAATGACGGATGCCTGATCGATAATCTGATGAGTGGGCTGAGCAATAGATTCTTGACACGTACCAGTGTGATCATAGCGGTCCTCCCGCTTGGTTTCCCTTACCCTTTCATGGCCATTTTTTGTTTCGCGGTTACCTGCTCCAGGTCACTATTCATCCACTCTTTCTTTTTATCATGCTTGAGGATCAACTCCATGATCAATCCTATCGCAATCAGGGCTGCCAGCGTCAGTGAGAAACGCAGGAGGGTAAACGGCAACCCCAAGAACTTGATCTCAACCAAGAGCTGGGGAATCTTCAATGCTGCCCAACTTCCCAGGAAGAGAACCATGTTCGCAATACTTGCGCCTTTTCGAAGGAGGCTGGCGGTCATGGGGAAGGCAACATAGAGTGGACCGGTAGGAAGGGTGCCGAGGATGAGGGAGAGAACCCCTCCCTTGAACCCAGACTCCTTGCCCAACCATTTCTGGACATTCTGCTTCGGCAACCAGACTTCCATGAACCCCATCAGGAGGAAGACAGGGGGCATAATCAATGCCATCTCCTTGAAATAGTCCCAAAGAGCAGTTGAGGAACGCTCTGCTGTTTCGGGGGAGAAGATGGCGAGTGCGATGAAGATTGCGAGAATAATAAATACCACGGTAAAGCGTTTCATAGGAATACCTCCATGATAGCTGCAATGAGCAGGGCGGCGAGGAACCCAAGGGAATTGCGTAGGATGGTGAATTTCTTGCCCAAGGTCTTTATCTCCATGGGAGCAGTAACCATTCCAACCATCACCAGGGTGGTGATGAAGGCACTGATGGTAACCACGGTTGCCCCTGAGCGTAGAAGAGAACCAGCGAGAGGGAATGCCACCAAGGACGGGATGAGCGTTATCGCACCAAGAACAGCTGCAATGATGGTAGCGGAGAAGCCTGCTTCTTCCCCGACCAAGGATGAGATGGTCTGTTCGTCAAGCACTCCGAAGGTAAGTCCGACGATACCGAGAACTGCCAATAGGCTTGGTGCAGTCTTTACAAAGGCTTTTCCTGCTACATGCATAGCCTTTTTGGTCTTTTCCTTGCTCTTGACCAGGGAGATGATCAAGCTTACTGCTACCAAACTGTAGATGATGATAATTGTAGTCATTTGGTTTCCTTGTCGTTGTGTATTGTTTCAGCGTAGACGGAAATCAGTTGCTCGATCATGGATTTCCTCATCTTCAGGATATTGATCCACTGCGAAAGATTTTCCTTTCCTGTGTCTGTTATCTCGTAGGTTCTTCGTTTTGGTCCTGGACCACCTTCTTCCCAGCAAGAGCAGACCAGTTCTTCCTTTTCCATTTTCCTGAGGGTTCTGTAGAGTGTGCTTACATTGAGTTCTTCTTTGGTGAAGCCAAATTGCTCTAGCTGTTCCATGAGTCTGTATCCATGCCCTATTTCATTATAGAGCAACAACAAAAGACAGACTTCCAGGAAGTGTTCCAATTTATGGTTCTTGCCAGGACAACCAGCTGGCGGGTGTTCCTTCATTACTATTCCCTTAATGACTATATACATTTTGAATATAGTTGATATGCACATACTCTACTGCGTTTATCTACCGGTTGTCAATCAGTTCCTGTTGCTCTGAATTCCTGCTCGTGATAGGGTTAGGTATCGCACGCAATGTCGGGAGATTCTCGCTATGTATGATGTTTCTACTTCAACACTTCTGGTCGCCTTCGGATTGACCGTTTTTGCAGGGTTGGGTACAGGGCTCGGCTCTCTGATGAGCTTCTTCTCCAAGAAATTCAATCCACGTTTCCTTGCCGCAGCTCTTGGATTTTCAGCAGGAGTCATGATCTATGTGGCGATGATTGAAATCTTCGTTAAGGCTCGTGAAGCGCTTGAGTCAGCAATGGGGCCGAAACAAGGGTACTGGATGACCAGTATTGCATTCTTTGTCGGTATTGCCCTTATTGCCATCATTGACAAACTTATTCCTGAATATGAGAACCCACATGAGATGAAAGGCGTTCCTGGTGACTTGAAACCAGTGAAGGCAGGCGATGATGCCCGCCTTATGAGAATGGGGTTCTTCAGTGCACTCGCAATTGCAATCCATAACTTCCCCGAAGGCTTGGCTACCTTCATGTCAGGGCTTTCTGATCCAAGTTTGGGTATCAGCATTGCTGTGGCTATTGCTATCCATAATATTCCTGAGGGTGTTGCCGTTGCAGCCCCGATCTATTATGCGACCAAGAGCCGGAAGAAGGCTTTCTGGTTGAGCTTGCTCAGTGGCCTCGCTGAACCGGTAGGGGCTGTCATCGGGTACTTCCTTCTTCGGGCTTGGTTCAATGATATCACCTTTGGTTTTGTTTTCGCTTCTGTGGCAGGTATCATGGTTTACATCAGCTTGGATGAACTGTTGCCCACTGCCGAGGAGTATGGTGAACACCACATTGCAATCGCTGGTGTTATTGCCGGTATGATGGTCATGGCACTGAGTCTGGTACTGTTGGCTTAATACAGATATATCTCTTGTTGCATGCAGCTTTCTTTTGAGAGTTGCATTTTTTTATTGACGGATGTCCAAACGAAGGGTACCATACAGTGACTGATTAAATGATTAATCAAACACTTTAGGAGGATTGTATGAAAACAAACCAAACGAAGGGAGTAGTACGTCTACTGACCTTTCTGCTCGTTCTCTTTCTTGCTATGGGTATGGCCTTTGCTGCTGGCGCTAAGGAAGAAGCTGCTCCTAGCGGTCCTGTATCGATGACTATCGCCACTTGGACCAGCAACCCTGATCAGATTGCATTGCTTGACTCCTTTGTACAGGGATTTGCAGCACAGAAGGGTATCGAGATTGATGCAACCTTCGAATCCATTCCCTTTGCAGAGTACAACACCAAGCTCTCCTTGGAACTGCAAGGCCAGAATGGTCCTGATCTCTTTTGGGTTCTTGAAACAGCGGCCCCTGCATTCATCGAAAGTGGACTGCTTGCCAACCTGAATGATGCCATGCAGGCCTATGACCCCGAGGACATCTCCAGTGATGCTCTTGAGCTGTGGAGCAAAGATGGGAATGTGTATGCAATACCTTTCTCAACTTCTCCCTTCTTTATCCTCTACAACGAGGACCTCTTTGCCAAGGCTGGGGTAAAAACTCCTGAGCAGTATGCAGCAGAGGGTGCCTGGGATTGGGAAGCCTTCAAGATGGCAAGTAAGACGATCAAGGAAAAGACTGGTGTTTGGGGTTTCCAGACTGTAGATGGACAAGGCTATGATGCCCGTATCCTCCACAACCTTGCACCAATTGTCCGTTCCTATGGTGGTGATTTCTGGACCGATGATGGACAGGTCTTGATCAACAGTGATGCATCTGTCGCTGCTGTACAACTTTTCCATGATATGGTCTACCAGGATGTTTCTGTTGTTCCTCCAGGGAACCAAAGTGACTTCTTTGCAGGGAATGCTGCCATGACCGTTGGTCAGATCAGCCGTGTTTCCAAGCTCGATGATGCCGCATTCGCATGGGGAATCGCCCCAATGCCTTCCGGTCCTGAAGGGGCGTCCCCAGTTATCGGGCAGGCTGCTATCGGTGCTCACTCCAAGGGTAAGCAGGCCTCTCTTGCCAGTGAATTGGTTGCCTACATGACCAACAAGGACTCAGTTGCTGCCATGAGTGGTATTTGGCCACCAGCAAGAAAGTCTGTTCTTGAATCAGAGGCATTCCTCACCAGTAACAAGAGTGTAAGCAAGGAGCAAATGCAGAATGCAGTTGCTGCATCCATCAAGACCGGTCGTGTACTTCCCAGTCATGTGAAGTATCCCCAGATTGAAGTGGAATCGAAGATGGTATTTGACAAGCTCTGGCAGAAGAATGCAAATGTAGGTGCTATCCTTGATGAGGTTGCTGCAGTCTACGCAAAGTACATCAAATAGTAAGTAAGGTGGGTAGGAGTATGGACGAATGAAACAACATTCCTTGAAAGCAAATCATCGGCGGGATGCCATCATTGGATGGGCATTCATAACCCCACAGATGGCAGGATTCGTGTTCTTCGTCCTGCTCCCACTGGTTTCGGTGTTCCTGTACAGTGTACAGGAGAAGAATCTGCTCTTTGGAACAAGTGTGTTCAATGGACTTGAGAACTTTCGTCTGCTGTTTGCAGACCCACTGTTCTCCAAGTCACTGGTAAATACCTTGATTTTCAGTGCAGGTGTGGTACCTCTTAATCTGGTCTTCAGCCTCTTGCTCGCTCTCTATCTTGGGGGCGGGAAGATGGGAACCAGGTTTGTGAGGGGAATTATCTTCTTGCCTGTGGTCACCAGTGGGGTGGCCTGGGCAATTGTCTGGAAGTATCTCTTGCAAGGAGGGGATGCAGGACCGATCAACTGGTTCCTCTCCCTCATTGGGATAGAAGGGCCTAACTGGCTCTTTGAGAAAGGGTGGGCGATGGCCAGTGTCATCGTCAACAGAGTCATGAAGAATTTGGGAATGAACGTGCTCATCTTCATGGGTGCTGTACTCAATATGCCCGGCGATATCATCGAGGCCGCCCGCATTGATGGAGCAAAGCGCTTTACGCTCTTCTTCAAGATAAAGCTTCCTCTGTTGATGCCCACGGTCATGATGGTTGCCATTGTTACCATCATAGGATCGATGCGTGTCTTTGATACCATCAAGTTGATGACCGATGGGGGGCCGGAGGGGTCGACCATGGTAAT
>NZ_JBFXGH010000086.1:3510-9278 GCF_050178175.1 Sphaerochaeta sp. | reverse complement strand
CAGCAAGCAGATAGAAATGGAGAGGCTCACTCATGAAGTATCCAAGGATGGCGATGATTACATAAGCGCCGATTGCAATCTCCAGGGCTTTGCGAACTCCCACTTTCTTCCCAAAGGCTGAGTAGGCAAGTGCAGAAGGGAATGCCACAAACTGTGTGATGAGCAGGGCAATGATCAATGATTCACTGGGAAAGTTGAGGCTTGTCCCATAGTTCACAGCCATTCTGATAATGGTATCCACCCCATCTATATAAAGCCAATATGCAATGAGAAAGATAGCCAATGTCTTCAGTTGGCGAAAACTCTTCAAGGTCTGCCGTGTTATGGAAAGCCCTTTCTTGACTGCCTGCTTAAAGGGAAGGTTATCTTCGGTTACCTCTTCCTTCACGAAAAACAGTACAGGAAGTGTGAATACCACCCACCAGATGCCTACGATGACAAAACATACCCTGATCGCTTCCCCTCCATCCGCAAATCCAAACCATGATGGATTGAGGTACATCAGAACATTTACCAGGAACAACAATCCACCCCCGATATATCCCAGGCTGTATCCGAGTGAGGAGACAAAATCCACCTTCTTCTCTGACGCTACAAAAGGAAGGAGTGCATCGTAGAAGGTGTTCGCTCCGCTGAAGCCTACCACAGCTACAGAGTAGAAGAGTACTGCCAAGGGCCAGGAGCCCATCTGTAATACATACAGGCTTGCAGTCATCACTGAGCCTATCAATGCAAAAAATGCAAGTAGGCGCTTCTTGTAGGTACCCCAGTCAGCGATGGCTCCCAGTATGGGGGCCAAGAGTGCAACGATCAATGATCCCAGGGAGTTTGCCAGCCCAAGATAAAAAGTCCCTTCCTGGCTGCTTGCCCCCACTGCCCAATAGGCACTGAAAAAGACAGGGAAAAATCCCGCCATCACCGTGGTAGCAAAAGCACTGTTCGCCCAGTCATAGAATGCCCATGCGACAATCGAGCGTTTTGAATCTTGCATTGTGTGTACCTTCTTTCTCATAGCGTACCAGTGAATGACGAATCTGTCATGTGCTATTTTCACCATGGTTGTATTGCACAACGTGCTATCCTTCAATACAATACGCTCCTGTAGATATCCTAGAAATATGGAAGGTTATTTCCCATGATTGTATGTAAATTCGGTGGAAGCTCTGTTGCTGATGCCAAACAGATAAAAAAAGTAAAAGCGATTGTAGAGGCTGATCCAAAACGACAGATAGTGATTGTCTCTGCTCCAGGAAAACGTGACAAGGATGATGAGAAGGTGACGGACATGCTTTATGCATGTAATGCACTTGCCCAGCAAGGATTGACTTGTAAGCCCGTCTTCAAGAAGATTGCCGACCGTTATACATCCATCCTTGAAGGCCTTGGCATCGAGAAAAAACCCTTTGTTGCTGTCCTCGAGGAAGTTCGTCAGATGATTGATGCAGGCCATGGTGCAGAGTATGCAGCAAGCCGCGGAGAATATCTCAGTGCCCGGATGATTGCCGCCTACCTTGGTTGGGATTTCCTGGATGCTGATCCCTATATCGTCATCAACCCTGATGGGACCGTACATGAGCAGAGTTATGAGAACCTCAGAAAGGTGTTGAAGAAAGACAGGAAGTATATTGTTCCTGGTTTCTATGGCTGTGATATTGAAGGAAAAGTAAAAACCTTCAGCCGAGGTGGGTCGGATATCACCGGGGCCATTCTCAGTAGTGCAGCAGATGCTGAATCGTATGAGAACTGGACTGATGTCTCGGGGGTGTATTCGGTAGATCCCCGCTTGGTGGATGACGCAAAGGTGATCAAGACAATGACCTATCGCGAGCTTCGTGAGCTTGCAGGTGTTGGGGCAAATGTCTTTCATGAAGAAGCAATTGCTCCTGTGATCGCAGCCCAGATTCCCATCAATGTGAAGAACACCAATGCTCCTGCGGATATGGGCACCATGATCGTCAATGAACGAACGAGTGAAACAACACCCCTTGCAGGTGTCTCAGCCAAGAAAGGCTATAGCAGGATAACCCTGCGTAAACTGATGCTCTTCAAGCAATCCGGAACCAGACATGCACTGCTCACCATGTTGCATGTGTTTGGAATAAGGCCATCTTTCAGTTTGTTTGGCGTAGACAGTATCGTCTGGTTTTTTGAAACAAGCCAGGCAAGTGAAAGTGTCCTGAAAGCAATGTGCACCCGTCTTGCAAGTGAGTTCTCTCTCGACGCTATTGAGGTTGATCATAATCATGCAATTGTCGGTGTTGTGGGGGAGGGCGTCATGGATCACCGTGACCTGATTGCTAAAGTGGTTGGGGCCTTGGACAGGGAGTCCATCAGTCTGAATTTTCTCAACTTCGGTGCATCCGAAACTTCCTTGCTGCTTGGAGTCCATGCTGATAAAACACAAGACGCGGTAATCGCATTGTATAACGCATTGTTCTAAGCATCTATTTTCCCTCCCCTCACACATCCCAGAGGGGGGGGGTAAGAGAATATATCCTTCAATGATACCGAGAAAAGAATGATATAGGGAATAGTATATCTATTGCTTACTTTTTAACGTACCCTTATGGTATAAGTACTATGTACATAAGAGGGTAGTGTAGTGTTCGACTCTGCTTCGCTCTATTTGGCCTTGATGATCTTCCTCGCAAGAGTGGTGGATGTCTCTCTGGGTACCTTGCGTCATGCTCTTGTCATTCGTGGGAAGAGAGCTCTTACGTTCATCATTGCATTCGTTGAATCCATCATCTGGGTGTTTGCTGTATCGCGGGTCATCAATGATCTGTCAGATCCTCTCATGGCCATTGCTTTTGCCTTTGGATTTGCTGTTGGGACCTTTGTGGGAATCACCTTGGAGCGTGTTCTGAAAATCGGTGATCAAGTGGTGAGAGTCTTCACCCTGAAGGGCCCTGCAGTTGCTCAGCTGCTAAGAGAACAGGGTTTTCGTGTTACTGAGTTTCAGGGTAAAGGACGGGATGGCACGATCTATCTCCTGTTCGTACAAGTTCCCAGAAGATCAGTGAAGCAAGTCATGAAACTTTCCCGTTCCATTGACCCCACCTGCTACCTTGTAGTCGAAGATATCAAGATGTGTGCCTACGCATAAAAACCGGCCCTAAAGTGGGCCGGCTGCATATGAACTAATTGTTATTTGCCGATAACCTGTTCGGTCTCAAGATCAAAGAACTTAGCTTTTGCCATGTCAGGAATCAAGTAAATCTTGGAATCCGGAGTAGGAACAAGGGTAGGTTCAATCTTACCGATAACCTGGCTCTTGGAAGTGGATGTATAGACGTGGGTCTCACTGCCTAGCGGTTCAACAACACTTACTGTACCGTTGATGGTCACGCCGTCCTTGGCGGTATTGCTGAATGAAACATCCTCAGGGCGAATGCCGAAGGTTACAGACTTGCCGACAAAAGGAGTCAGGAACTTCTTCTGTTCTGCAGTGACTTTGAGGCGGAAGGTGCCTTCGTTTGCGTAGATATCATCACCATCAGCTTCAATAGCAGTTTCAAGGAAGTTCATAGGAGGAGAACCGATGAATCCTGCAACAAACTTGTTCTGTGGGTTGTTGTAGAGATCAAGAGGTCCACCAATCTGCTGGATAACACCAAACTTCATGACGACGATTACATCAGCCATGGTCAGGGCTTCTACCTGGTCGTGGGTGACATAGATCATGGTTGCCTTGAGGCGGTTGTGCAGGGAGGAAATCTCTGCGCGCATCTGGACACGAAGCTTTGCGTCGAGGTTGGAGAGGGGTTCGTCAAAAAGGAATACCTTGGGCTTACGAACGATAGCTCTTCCTACAGCAACACGCTGTCTCTGTCCACCAGAGAGAGCCTTAGGTTTTCTGTCAAGCAGCTCTTCAATCTCCAGGATCTTTGCTGCTTCACGAACACGCTGGTCAATCTCTTCTTTGGGGAACTTACGGATCTTCAATCCGAAAGCCATGTTGTCATAGACGGTCATGTGGGGATAGAGCGCATAGTTTTGGAATACCATTGCAATGTCTCTGTCCTTGGGGGGAACATCGTTGACGAGGTTGCCGTCAATGTAGAGTTCACCGCTGGTGATATCTTCCAAACCAGCGATCATGCGGAGTGTTGTGGATTTTCCACAACCCGAAGGTCCGACGAGAACGACAAACTGTCGGTCTTGCACCTCAATGTTGACATTGTCAACAGCCTTGACTCCACCGTCATACACCTTGGAGATGTTTTTGAGTTGTACTGTGGCCATATTGCCTCCAATTATTTTATCTAACAACAACTGTAACCCAGAGTGAGTACGGTGTCAAACAAAAAATGTATAAAAAACTGGAAAGGATATATATATAAGACTATATAAAGAAAGAAGAAATAGAATAACCCATGCGGAATTTCTCTATTCCGTATGGGACCGCTATTATCTTATGAGCAATTGGGGTGTTCTGGAGAACCATGGGTTGTTTCTTGCTTCCCTCGCTTGGCAGAAACCCGACGGAACGGAGCCCTGCATGGGGGACAGTGATGCGATCGACCAAAGGGACCTCATCACCAAGGCAGCCTATTTCTATCAGGATGGAGAGCTGAAGAAGGGTGGCTACTCCCATCTCGATTTTGATACCATCTGGGAACTCGGTTTCAAAGCGGTAAAACAGTATGACCAGCTACCTAGTCTCTCCACCTCTCAACGTCTCTTTGTATTGCAAGAGAGTGGGAATGCCATCTACAAGGAAGAAGATACCTATCTTCGCTTTCACTGTGGTACCTTGGGCGCTGGTCATGGGCATAGTGACAAGTTGCATTTTGACCTATATGCAAATAAAGAGGATCTTCTGTTGGATGCCGGCCGGTACACCTATGTACCAAGGTCTGAGCGGTATGAGTTCAAGGACAGTACTGCCCATAACACCACAACAGTGGATAACAAGAACTTCACCGTATGCAAGGACAGTTGGGAGTGCTCCAAGCTCAGCGCACCCATCGGATTCCGCACGGTTCAGAAAAATGGGTATATTGCTTTCCAAGGTTCGCACCAAGGGTATCTGGATGTCGGGGTGCTTCCACGTAGGACAATCGTGGTATTGGAGAAAACCCTTATTCTGATCTGTGATGAGTTTTTATCCCAGGAACACCATAGCTATCAAAGCTATCTGCACTTCAATGACAAGGGAAAGGTACGTTTGCAAGAGTCTGGAGCAGTATATCAGAGTGCTCAGAACGAAATGTACATCCATACCATTTCAAGCCAAGGCGTCACCCAGTATCTCAAGAGTACCAGGCTCTCTCGTCACTACAATGAGCTGATCGATAACAAGACCATGGTCTGCGAGGTGGAAGGGGATGGATTTGTATCATTGTTTACCTTGATCTCACTCAACAAGGATGCTTATTTCAAGAAGGAGCGTGTGCTCTCCAATTTCAAGAAGATCCGATTCCCTGATTCCCTGATCGAGGCTGTCACCATCAAGAAAGGAGACAATGCCTATACCGTGGTAGTCAGTCACCAAGAGTGGGCAAGCCCTACCGATACCTTCAACGCAGACGGATGTACAGGCTTTGGTTCCTTGTTGGTGTTTGACCGCGGGAAGGGGGAGACAGAGATCGGGACACGACTATTCACCTAGAATCATAATTCTCTGGAAATAGTTATTTACATCCTCTCCCTATTTTGCTATTATCCAATGGCAGATGCGCCAGTAGCACAATGGTTAGTGCTCGTGCTTCCCAAGCATGAGACGAGGGTTCGATTCCCTTCTGGCGCTCTCAGCCCCCTTGGTC
>NZ_JBFXGH010000086.1:0-3410 GCF_050178175.1 Sphaerochaeta sp. | reverse complement strand
TTGCCTACGATAAGGGAGTAGGGACCATGCACATAACTTTTCTTGAGCAGGATAAGACCTTCGGTGACTGAGGCAAGAATATCACTGGATTCCTTGCCAAAGGTCAGAGCCTTATGTTCACTCGATTCCTTCAATCCCTTGATACCACCTTTCTCATATCCGTCGTAGATGGCGCGCTCTTCAAACAGGGCCAGTTTTTCAATGGCAGCGTCTAACGTATCAAAATCAATATCCTTTGCACCGCGGGCCAGGTTGTCCAGCTCCCATTTATTGAGGGAAAACCGAATTCTGGCTTCGGTCAATGGTTTTGCTGTGTAGACCCCAGCCTTCACGTCTCCGTCGTCAACCAGGGTGAGGCGGCCTTCACTGATGGCAGTGAAGTCAATTCCCTTTGGTCCGTTGACGTTGACTACTTTGCGAGCGGTAAGACGGGAGAGTAATACTTCCTTTGCCCTGTTTTCTATTTCTGTCCAAGCCTCAGATGAGAGAGGGGCTAATTCGCGTTTGAACATGTCCATATATATACCTCCTGGGTAATTCCTATTTCTTCAGGTCACCAATCGAGAGCGATGTTGTAGAGGAACCTTCAGCACCTTCCCCACCTTCTTCTACTTCCAGCAAGCTTCCACTGCTGAAGAGATAGGTTTTCAGCTCTTCATCCCACTTATCCATGTTGCGTCTCAGCCATTCGAGGGCCATGGCTGCATGCTCGATCTCTTCATCGCGGTTGTGTGCCATTACACCAGCCAGTTCTGTATCTTTGGTGGTGTTCACCCGCTGGTTATACCAGTCAATCGCCTCGAGTTCTTCTCTTAGGCTGGTGATTGCACGGGAGATATTCCGCGTCTTTTCGTCTATTGCATCATAAGGTTCACTATAAGCCATACTATCCTCCTATTAAGACACTGTATTACTTTAATGATACTCATGGTTTGCCAAGAAAGAAAGGCCTGATGTGTAAAAATCTTGTGAATTGAGAGAAGAGTCACCTTGAGCTATGTTTCTCTCGATAGATAAGTTGCATACAAGAGCCTGTTTTTTATATCTTTTCCGCTCTGTCTCTATAAGGCTTTGTATGATGTTATGATGACAAATAAGGGTTTGTTACACATGTAAAAAATATTAGTATTTCATAAATATCGCAATAAGTACAAAAATATAGCTTATAAGTATTGGAAATGCCTTCTAGATAGGACAAAATCCTTACTGAATAAAAAACTAATTTGTATTATAATATAAGTATACAAGTTACTCCTAATACTTGCACAGATCAGAGGAGCATACACATGGCATTGAAATTCAAGACTGTTTTCACACAGTTGCAAATGAAAATCATTTTCGGTGAATGGCCGGAAGGATACCGTATTCCTACCGAGATGGAACTCTGTGAACAATATGGGGTCTCTCGTGTCACTATTCGACGTGCTTTGGATGGATTGGTCCGTCAGGGGTATATTTCCAGGACTCGTGGACGAGGGTCTTTTGTCTTGTTCAAGCGTAAAGTGGTAAGTCTCGGTTACCCCCAGATAAAAATAGAGGGGGAAGAATCTCCGAAAAATGGGTATTACAAGATTATCCTGAAAGAGAAGGTGGAAGCATCGGATACTGATCGTAGCCAGATGCACTTCTCAGATGATCCAACCGATAGAGAGCTTTGGCATTTCAAGAGTTTGCATATTGTGGACGATAAACCATCAGTTTTGAGCGATTACTACGTCAACTCACGATTTGGGCAGGAGATTGCCCTGCTTGGGGATGAGAGTGAACGTTCCTTCTTCGACCTGGTAAGTTTGCAAGTCGGTCAGAAGTGCCATTTCGTTCAGGGAAAAATTGCTGCCATAAATCCTAATGAGGAAATATGCAAGCAACTTGGTATCGATTGCAGTTCTGCCAGTCTCTGGTGCAGAGGGCTCTGTGTCCTCGATGATGGTACGGTGATTGGAAGGTGTACCAAGGTCTTCAACGGACTCATGTACGAATTTGCTGTTGAGGAACAATCAGAGGTTTCTGTAGGTGGCTGATTCTGTGGATAAAAAAACTCTGTTCTCCCTTTTAATGCATGGTCTGTTCCTTGTGTTTTCTTGACATCAGCTGTATAAGTGTTATTAAAGGCTACTTGCTGATGAAGAGGGGGAAAAAGTGAAAAGAACTATCATAGAAATGTTGCACGAGGCTGCGAAACGTTATGGTGATCGCACCTATACCAATACAAAGACCGATGCAGGCTGGGTTGCTTGTTCTTTCAAGAAGACTGATGTGGAGTCGGATTATGTGGCTGCATATTTGCTCAACCATGGATTCAAGCCACAGGATACCATAGGTATTCTCAGTGAGGGAAAGAGTAGTTGGGTTACCTGTGAACTTGGCCTGATCAAGGCGAAGATGATCAGTGTGCCTCTCTCCATCAAGCTCACCCCTGAGGAAATTGCGTTCCGAATCAACCACAGTGAAGCTGTCGCTTTGGCGGTCTCCTCAAATACCCTCGGCAATGCGGTAAAGGCCCTTCCCCTGTTCGACCATCCTGTCATGTTCATCTACCTTGATGAGCAGGACGAGCGATTGGAAAAACAAGTTCGGGATGCAGATTGGAAGCAGGATGTGAACTATGTTCCCTGGGAGACCCTCATGCTTGATGGGGCAAATCTTCTGGAGCAGAACCCTCGCTTGGTCAAGGACGCTGAAGAGTCCATCAATGAGAATGATACGATCAACATCTGCTACACCAGTGGGACTACCGGTAATCCAAAGGGTATCATGCTTACCCATCTTAATTACTATGTGAATGTGCATGATGCCATCGACCTGTTCAAGCTCCCTGATGCGAGCTATGAGACACTGGTCGTGCTTCCTGTTGACCACAGCTTTGCTCATACGGTAGGAATCTATACAGCACTGCTCAGGGGTATTACCTTGCATTTTGTTGATTCCAGGGGCTCAAATGCCTCGATTATCAGAAACTTCCCCAAGAATCTCTTGGAAGTAAATCCTGTTTTCCTCATGACAGTTCCCTCCATAACAGGCAATTTCATGAAGAAGATGATCCAGGGTATTCACCAGAAAGGCCCCTTTGTTGAAGGCATTTTCAACCGTGGGCTTGAGGCTGGAATACTCCGTAATGGGGACGGCTTTCATAAGAGTGGTACTTGGGTAAAAATCAAGACCTGGTTTCCGTACACATTGGCGAACCTTTTGGTATTCCCAAAGCTTCGGAAAATCTTCGGGGATAAGATGCTCTACTGCGTAGGAGGAGGAGCACTCCTGGAAGCAAAGCAACAGAAGTTCTTCGCCGCGATCGGAGTTCCCGTTTTTCAGGGTTATGGTCTGACTGAGGCTGCCCCGATTATCAGCAGCAACACCCCCCATAAATACAAGTTCGGCACCAGTGGTATCGTTGCTGGCAGTGAGGTTTG
>NZ_JBFXGH010000085.1:0-9325 GCF_050178175.1 Sphaerochaeta sp. | reverse complement strand
GATTTCACCATGATCATTGGTCCACAAGGGTCGGGTAAAAGTACAATAGCAAAAGTATTATCAACCATGATGTGGATTGAGAAGGCTCTCGTAAGGGGTGATTTTACCGAAAAAGAGTTAAAACTTCCTGGGCGTTTTAGGGCTCGCTTCGACTTTCATAATATCAAATCCTATTTTTCTGATGACTCTACGATGGAATATATCGGTTCCATGTATCACATCGTATATCGCGGAGAATCAAAGCTTCAGGTGGAGCGGGTGACAAGCCCTGAACGTACTTCCGTCCCAAAAATAATGTATGTTCCTTCAGAGCGGAATTTTATCAGCGTGCTTCCTAAGCCAAGTCTGATAAGTGAGCTCCCAGAGTCATTCGCATCGTTTCTAGATGAATATGATCAAGCAAGAAAGGATTTGAATGGAGATCTTGAATTGCCCATCAATGATGTATTTTTCTCTTATGATAGACTGAATGATATATCGTGGGTGAAGAGGCACAATAACAGGACACGACTTTCCCAAGCTGCCAGTGGATTCCAGTCCCTGATCCCATTATTTCTGGTAAGTGCTAATCTGGCAAAACAGTTTACATCAAAGAAGCAACCCTTGGAAAAGGATATTACGGCTAGCATAGTAGCTAACGGAAGCTTGTCGAATGAGGATCTGACGAGAATCCGTAATGAGATACAGGAACTTCTTGCGAAAAAGCCAAATGACACCAGACTGATCAATATGGTCAACAGCCTCTTAGCTTCACGGATCCCTTCGTATTTCATCAATATCGTGGAGGAGCCGGAGCAAAATCTCTTTCCTGATACGCAGATCAGGATGCTGTTCTCCTTGCTGTCCTATAGAAATCTCAATGAGAAGAATAAGCTTATCGTCACCACGCATAGCCCGTATCTGATGAATGCAGTTTCCCTCGCAGTTGCTTCGAGAAATGTATATGGCAAGCAGAATTTATCCTCAGAATCGCGAAGAGAATTGGAAGGCATTGTTCCTAAAGGAGCTGCTATCGCCTCTGAACAATTACGAATATATAAAACTGACGATGAAGGCAACATATCGTTATTGGAAAATATAGAGGGGATTCCATCGGATGAAAACTACCTCAATGATATCCTTGGGAATTTCAATGATGATTTCGGGCGTATCTTGGAAATGGGTGATGAATAGATGCCAGGAATCAATTTTTTTGAATATGCTCGAAATGAAGATATCGTAGAAGGGGTTTCCTCATTCGGTATATGTGATGAACCAGGGGAGAGCCCCGCCTTCATCTCGTATGGCAGAAATGAGCATGCCTGAATTGCTACAGTTAAAAACCAAAGGCAGAAGAGGATACAGTTCTTACCTGTAGATAAGTACATACCTTTAGTACGCCATGACGGAACAGATGCAATGCGGTGTGATGCAATGCTTTTGACATGCCCCATAGGTGTGAGAGAAGCAATCATATTCATTGAATTGAAAGATGTAAAACAGTCGGCATGGGAAGATGCAAGGAGACATGCACTCGACCAATTGGAAGAAACGATAGAAGCTTTTTCAGAGTATCACCAACTTGAAGGTTATAAGAAACGACTTGCCTATGTTGCAAATAGAAAGCCATATGCAAACAGGGCGCATACCAGTGATATACAAAAATTCCGGAATGATTATAGGATCACACTGAAATTTGCTTCAGAAATAGTCTTCGGATAGCAAATGAGCGTCAAGGATTTGTCAAGCATTGGCTTGTCTCTGATTTTTCCATTTCCAAAGGGGGAAGGTATCCCTGGAGGTTGCCGAGTCATGGTTCCGACAATCGATTGCTGCACCTCCTGTAGGGATCGTCCAAATGCTTGTCGACCATTTCCAGCAAAATATCAAGTGTTCACCGCGTGGTTCCCGAATTGGTCACGTTACCCGAGAGAAGGGAATGGTGGAATCACGATGTTGCATGCACCTGCATGATCGGGAGCCAAACAGCAACGCTCTGTATGAAAATCCGATGAGTCCTTCGGAGAGCAAATACTATCAACAGATGAGGAACCCAATCGTGGAAGACGCCTCTCCTGCAAGTGCTCCTGCCTCCTTGTCATCCATGGTTCTGTATCACGTCTGATATAACACCAGGTCCGGTTGATCTTCTGCGAACTGATCCATTTCCTGGGAGAGATACCGATAGATAAGCATTGCAATGATGTATCGACGGGAGTCCCAACCAGGAAAACGTTGCTCCAGAACCTCGGCTATCTTCCATGCCCTGGTAGAAAGTATCTCTGTGTTTTCCCTCACGTCACCTTCAGGCAATCCCATATCGCCCAGAAACCTCGGCACGCTTGACCTTCTTGGAAGAGGTCATGGAAAGCGGTTCATCAACCACCGTGACCATCTCTATCCTCTTATAGGGAAGAAGGGTGGCGTTGACCTCTTTGACTATCTGCTCCATTCTCTCCTGTATCGCTTCGGCAGTCTTTCCTTCGGCAAAGGCCTGGGAGGGGAAGATAATGACCCTCACATGCTCACCGGCACTTTGCTTATCCTTGATGTACCCAATTACACACAGTTGCTCAATCTCTGTGTAGAGCTGGAACTTGTCCTCAATCTCTTCTGGGAAAATATTCTTCCCTCCTTCGCTCACGATCACTGACTTCGCCCTTCCGCTCAAATACAGGTAGTTTTTCTCATCAACGTGTCCGATGTCCCCTGTATTGAACCACCCATCCTGGTCAAGCACCTCAGCTGTAGCCTCAGGATTCTTGTAGTATCCTTTCATTACCTGGGGGCCACGAATATAAATCAGGCCGTTTCCGTCCTCGTCGGGATCGACAATCTTGCACTCGGTACTTGCAACGGCCTTTCCGACTGAAGATTCATTGAATGCATAGATGGGATTGAGATGCGTGATAGGAGAGGTTTCGGTAAGCCCATACCCCTGTACGAAATCGATGCCGAGTTCGTTGAATCCCCTGAACGTCGATTCAGGAAGCGGTCCACCTCCACATATACAGATTCTGTTGGTGTCGAGCGAAAGCTTCTTGAGCAGGAACTTGAACCAATGCTTTCCCACGTTGAGGCCAAACGTTCTCTTGATCCATCCTGAGATGCCCATGAGTCCCCGTATCGACCCATATGCAAACAACCCTTTCTCCTTCAGCCCATCCACAACAGCAGCATATATTTTGTTGAACAGTAGAGGAACGCCCAGGAACATGGTTACCTCTCCTTCCTTGAGCTCCTTGAGTATCTGCGATACAGCAAGTTTCTTGCCGAATACCACGGAGGCTCCAACGCTCACAGCTTCAAGAAATACCGCCAGGAGCGTATAGGCATGGTGTATCGGCAGAATTGCATAGAACACGTCTGTCTCGAAAATATTCATGTTTGCCTGCGAGAGGAAGATGTCTGAGACAAGATTCTTATGGGTCAACATGACTCCCTTCGGAGTCCCGGTCGTCCCGGAGGTAAAGAGAATCTGTGCAATATCATCCTCACTGCATGGTTCAGGCTCGATATATTCAGCGCTCTTATGCATGATCCATTCAGCCGGCCCATTCTCCTCAAGGCATGCAACTGCCTTCATGGGGAGATCGGAAGCAACGTTCTTCAGTCTCTTGCTGTCGATAATCATCGCGACAGAATCGGAGAACTTTGCCAGTCGTATGAAGTCTTCGTCACTGAAAGCATTGTCCAAGGGTACCACTGTGGCTCCTGCGAATATGACAGCAAAATATCCAAATCCCCATGCCACGCTGTTCTTTCCACTGACAATGACCTTGTCCCCCTTCCTGATACCGGAACTGAGGAGCCAAGAGGCAATCCCTTTCACGATGGGAAGGGCTTCGCTATAGGTATAGGAAACAGGTTTTGGAACGAACTCTTTCCAACAAACCCGCCAGCCAAAGCGTTCGACAGTTATCTCAAAAAGTTCCTTGAGGGTAGGCCACGTTCCATGGTACATCGTACCCTTATAGGGATACAACTTATCCCATGGTGTGAAGGAATCTTTTGTTCTCATGGTTGATCCTCCTGCAGATGAACACGCCCCCCCCTTTGCAGCGAAGGACGGTGATGACAATCACATGTCCATAAATTCTTTACACGTGTCTATAATGTTTCGTATTACACGCAACCTGTCAATGACCTCCATCTGAACTAACACATGTAATTACGGTTTAGCTTCAAGCGTAATGATAGAGGCATGGTTGTATCAGGCATTCGGGGAAAACCCCAGATAATTCTGACTGAGGAGTTGATGAGCATGAACAAGCATGCAATCATTCGAAATTTGCCCGATGGCACGTGTACGATACAGCAGATCCTGCATGCCGCGCGGATTGTCGAGCCATCCTTCAAGGAGACGCAGCTCAGATATTTAATGGGAACCTTGCAGAATTCCTCCCTGATAGTCAGGGTTGGACGCAACCAATACCAGAAAGTTGGGAAGGAGCCGAAGAAAAGTATCTTCACCGGGGTATATTCCAAAGCAGCCCTGCAGGTGATCGAGCATATGCAAAAGCAGTTCCCTCTGGGTTTGGGAACTGTCTTGGTTCAATGAGTTCTTCAATCACCAGTTGGCACACAATAAGATCTTCCTCGAAGTGGAGAAGGACGGTGGTGATTTTGTGTTCTCCACGCTTACAGAAAAATTCCCAGGCAAGGTGTTATTGAAACCCAAAGCCCAAGAGATACTGCGGTACGGTACGGATGATGTGATCATCATCAACCATCTGGTCACAGAGGCTCCCAAGTCTGACGGAGAACCATATCAGGTGCCTTTGGAAAAGCCGATCGTTGATCTGTTTGCAAACAAGCATCTGATGCGTTCCAAGGGCGACTATCCCTCAGCAATCGAGCTGATGTCCGCAACATACCGCATCGACCAGGACTCAATGCTTCGTTATGCACGAAGGAGGATCAATTATTATTAGGAGCATCTTTGCTTGATGCGCTCGTAAAGGACGGAACCAGCCGGTTGCTCCTTCTCGAGAAGCCGAGAAGACTGAAAGAGGTATACAGGACTGGATACTGTCCAGGCGATAAAAATATACGCGATAGTATTTCCCTCTATGCCCCACTTAATAAAAGTGGCACTATTGCCATATTTGTGAAACGAAAAATGCATTCAATGGGCGATTGTACACAGATAAAGTGGTAATTTTCACTACCAGGATGCAAGGAGCATTTTCATCATTTGCCCAATGCTGTTTTCATGAGTCGTCTGGTCTGTCCTACCAGGTAAAGTGGTAGTGTGACCAAGGTATAGCGGTAGTTGGAATTTGGTAGGGGAGATTTCACAGTCTCTACTATCGGGGTATTGGTGGAAAACCGTAAAGCCATGGAACGTTGTTTTGTTTCCATGAACACATGCAAGGATTTCAAGGTACCTGTTTTCCCGGATTTTACCTCGATGGGAAGGATGGTATTGCCCTGTTGGATGAGGAAATCAACTTCTGCATTGGACTGGGCTTTCTCCCGGTTCCAATAATAGAGCTCGGGGGTCATGTAGCCAGGCTGGCTATAGAGCAGGTGCTGACCGATGAACTGCTCTGCCAAGGCTCCCTGGCATGAGAAAAACAGACCCTTGTCTTGGACAATATCTGCGATTGATAATCCTTGCAGTGTCAGATAGAGGCCGATATCAAGTAGGATGCCTTTGGAATACTTCTGATTGATCTCTGTCTTCAAGGGGAGATTGTTTGCACTCGAATGATAGGTTCTATACAAAATCCTTGCATACTCGAACAAGGTCAGTATCCTGTCAGTGACCGTGCTGCGGTCCTGGGGGAGCAGCTCGACATATTTGATTTTCTTCCCGACAGTGCTTCCCAGTTTGTCAAACACTTCCTGTAGTTTTGAAATATCTATCCGTGTCTGATATTTAGCAAAGTCATCACGATAGGTGTTGAGGATGGAGTATTTGATCTTATCAGCTTCCAGCAATGATCTTGTTTCCCTATACACGCGTATTACCTCTGGCATTCCACCCAATAGGTAGTAGGTCCGAAGGTGTTCCAAAGCCTTCTCATGAATAACTTGAGGAATCTCATCTCCCAATGAATAGGTTTGTAGGTATGATAGGAGCTGGTCGGCTCCCACCGCCTCCAAGAACTCTTCAAACGTCATAGGCCCCATGAAGAAGTATTCAATTCTGCCTACAGGCATGGACAGCTTATACTGTTCCAGTGCAAATTCAAGGAGGGATCCTGCTGCAATAACGGCAAGAGCGGGAACCTTCTCAAAAAAATATCGCAAGGAAAGGATTGCAGCAGGATTGGCTTGGATCTCATCGAGAAAGAGTATTGAGTTCTCTGCATCGATCTTCACATTCTGCAGGATTTCCAAGGACTGGATGATCTTGATTGGATCATTGGATGCGAAGAGGGTATGCAATGTTTGGTTTTGCTCAAAGTTGACTTCAACCAATTGGAGGTTGTTCTTCTGGCAGAACATCCTGACCAATGTTGATTTTCCCACTTGTCTCGCACCCCGGATTATGAGGGGTTTCCGGTAGGGATTCCTATACCATTCGGTAAGATATGCTTCTTCTTTTCTTTTCATACTCTCAGTATATCATATAAGTTGCTAAATGTAAGGGTATAAAATGCAACATGAATGATAAAAATAAGGGTAATAAACTACATGCGAGGTGATATTGGATAGGAAAGTTGAGGTATGGCCTTCTAAATTCGGTTATAGTGGTACAGTTTCTTGCAAGGTGCAGGTTTACGGTTCATCTTTTCTCACAAGAATGGTTACCCAATATTTTTCTTGACTGCTCAAAAATCTCATGTTAGTGTGATAGACATCTAGAAGACTATAAGAGGTACAAGAAGCATGATGGGAAAACAGCTGCGCTATCTTGAGATTGCTCAAACAATCAAGACAAAAATTCGACAAGGTGTCTTTCCTCAAGGGCAATGTCTTCCTAGCCAGAAAGAACTCGCTTCCATCTTCAACACTTCGGTAATGACCGTTAGGGGTGCCTTGGCCGAGCTTGCTCAGGAAGGAATCGTAAACATCATTCACGGGGTGGGGACCTTCGTTGGCACTACCAGCGTCAATGCAAACACCATAGGATTACAGGGATTCCAGAAGGAGATGGGTAATCAGAAACGTTCCATCACCAATACTGTCCTTTCCTGTGAACACGACATAACGGATACACGGCTCGATAAGCTATTTTGCAATACAGGTGCCCGCTACTCTTGCCTGACACGTCTGAGGACCATAGACGGCACACCTGTTATTCTCCAACGTTCCTATGTGGCGCAAGTTCACAAGGATGTCTTTGACAGCTACAGAGCAGAGGATTCCCTCTACCAGTACTTTACCTCCCGTACCGGATTGCTTGTTACACAAGGACGGGAGATTATGACGCCTATCCTATTGGAAGATAAAGAGAAAGAACTTCTCAAACTAGAAGGCCCAGCTACTGCCTTTTTCTCACAGCGAGTGAGTATCAGCTTGGACGATGCAATTGTTCTCTATGATGAAGCATTCCTCGCTGGTCCTTATGTCATTATGGCAAGCCGAAAATTAGGTAAGACCAGTGTATTCAAGTACATCATCAACAATGCCGGGAAGGCGGAGCCAGAAAATAGTTTCTCTGATCCCGATTTGTGGGAGGACTTGGTATGAGCGAGCTAAATAAACGCGAAGTATTGCGTATTGAAGGGCTGGTCAAACAATACCCAGGTGTTCGAGCGCTTAAAGGAGTTGACATCTCCTTCAGTAGTGGGGAGGTCCACGGGCTTGTCGGGGAGAATGGAGCAGGCAAGTCAACACTTATTAAAATCCTGGCGGGTATCGTCAAGGCAGATGAAGGAACCTTCCTGTTTGATGGAACTCCTGCTGCAATCACCTCCAGCAAGGATGCAAGCAAACATGGGTTGTGTTTCATTCACCAGGAACTCAACTTGGTCAACTACTTCAATGCAATGGAGAATATTTTCCTGGGACACCGCTATCCTCATCGCTATGGTCCGTTGGTTGATTGGAAGAAACTCAGGAATCAAGCTCAGGAGATACTGGATGTCCTGGGGATCGAACTCCCCCTCGAAATTCCTGTCTTGCACCTCTCTGCCGTACAACGGGCAATGGTTGCCATAGCACGTGCCTTTGCGGTCAAGGGTTCTATTTACTTCATGGACGAACCAGCCACTGCTCTGACAGACATCGAAAAAGAAAAGCTCTTCGATGTTATACAGAGCCTGAAGAACCAAGGAAAAACCGTTGTCTATGTCACGCACAACCTAGACGATATACTGCGCATCACCGACCGGGTAACCGTTATGCGTGACGGGCAGGTAGTCAAGCGAAGTAAAACAAGCGAGATGACCAAGGATAGCTTGATCAGTGCCATGATCGGCAAATCGTTGGAGTCAGCATTCCCCTCCAGGATTGGAGCCATTGGAAAGCCTCTGTTCACCGTGGAGCATCTCTCCAACTCTCGACTGAAGGATATTAGCTTTACCGTGCATAGCGGAGAAATCTTGGGGATTGGTGGCTTGGTTGGATCAGGGAGAACCGAGTTGTTGGAAACTCTCTTCGGGGTGCGCTCCCTTGATTCTGGCTCCCTGTTTCTGGAAGGAAAGCCTTATCAACCCTCTTCCCCTAAGGATGCGATTGAACAAGGGGTGGTCTTGGTTCCTGAAGAGCGAAGGAAAGGTGGACTGGTACTTAGTCGTTCCATCAATGAGAATATTACCCTCATGTCTCTCTCTGAGGTGTCCCGCTTCGGTATCCTCAAGCATTCGTATTTACGACAGCGAGCCAAGGAAGCCGGCAATAGTGTACATCTGAAGGCTTCCCAGTATTCACAACATGTAGCAACACTCTCTGGAGGCAACCAGCAAAAGGTGGTATTTGCAAAGACCATCTTGAAAATGCCCAAGGTTCTCATGCTTGATGAACCATCCAAGGGAGTCGATGTCGGAGCTCGCTTTGAGATTTATAGCATCATCAGGGATTTAGCCGCAAAAGGTGCAGCTATCTTGGTTGTGAGTTCTGACTTCAATGAGGTACTCGGTTTGGCAGATCGCATTCTCTTCATCAAGGAGGGAGCGATGGCCACCATACAGCCTAATAAGGAAATCGATCAAGAACGCTATCTGCACTATTGCTATGGGAGAACAAACGCATGAAGACGAATAACAAGACAAAGGTTTTGGCCATTATCAAGACATGGGGTACCCTTATGGGGTTCTTCCTGCTGCTTATCGTATTTTCCTCTCTTCGTCCCGATGTTTTCCCTTCGGGAAGGAACTTGAAAAACATCATTGAGCAAGTTGCCACGCTCGCCATCGTTGCCTCTGGAGTTACTGTTGTCATGATTACTGGT